>NZ_JBFBCI010000070.1:0-41621 GCF_040683095.1 Sphaerisporangium sp. NPDC051017 | reverse complement strand
CCCGCAAATACTACACGCGTAAGATCGTCGATCTTTAGCACGCCCCAGCCTGGCAGTGATCACTCATCGCCACCACCGATTACGGGACAGAGCCCAGTAAACGGGGGATCTGGGCACCCAAGACCTCACCGCCCGCCCCGCCCACGGCAGCGGACCGAGCGCGGCCCGATCGGTGTGGGCACGCTCGGCGATGATCTGTCCGTGCGTGCGGTGCCGCTGGGCACGGCGGATCGGCAGCCACCCGGCGAACGCCGCGTTCACCTCCTCCAGGCTCTCGATGACCAGCCGGACGAACGGGTCGGGATCTTGCCGGGCGGCGGCCAGCAGCTTGGCAGCTGCGGCGTCGTCGAGGAAGCGGGGCAGCGGCTCATCCGCGATCGGGAAGTCGCTGTCGAAGACCAGTTGACGGGCGGGCCGGTCCTCGGCGTCCCATCCGTCCAGACGCCGGAAGAAGCTGCGCAGCTTGCTCAGCCGGTCGCGGACGGTGTACCGGTGCAGTGGCCCGCCGCGTGCGGCCGGGCGTTCCAGCAGCCAGCCCCGGTAGCGTTCGACGTGCCGTCGCTGCAGGTCGGCCACGCAAGTCACGCTCGGGTCCTCGGCGGCGACGAGCAGCGCGAACTCGCGCAGCGGGGTTCGCAGCAACGGCGTCCCCCGGCGCTCGCCTCGGCGTCGACTGGCCAGCCCGGTGGGCACCGGGTTGCGCTCGATAGCCAGGTCATCCCGGTGATCAGATGCCCGAACAGCCCGGAGACGCTGGCCAGGCGGCGCTTGATGGTGCGCGCCGACAACCCTGCCTCACCGTCTTCCAGCCGGATCACCTTGGTCCCGCGCCGTGGCTTCTTCTGGGTGGTGATGAACGAGAAGATGTCGGCCGTCACGACATCGGCGGGCTCTTTGGGGATCTCCGAGAAGAAGACCTTCAGGTCATAGGCGGTTGCCAGCAGCGTGTTCGGCCTGCACCGCGCAGCGACGAACTCCAGGTAGTCGTCGATCAGCACATGCCCCAGCGACACGGCCAACTCGCCGCCGGCATCGACCTGCCGTACCAAGTCCGGTTGCCACGCCATGACTGCTCCTCGACGGGAGCGACCATCTTGACCCGAGACACGAGATCGTGGAGGTGAAGTCACCCACATAACCGCCGAAGTGGGCGAACGCCCGCCGGTGACAGTCGAAGAAGGTGACCAGGTCGGTGGCGGTGGTGTAGACGCAAAACGGGTCGCGTGAGTACGACAGCGTCATGTGGAAGGAGTACACCTTGCCGATCCCGGCATGGGCCAGCAGGCCGCCCTCCTCTCCCCAGTCGACCTGGGCCTGTGCCCCTGGGGTGACCTCGAACCGGCGGTGCAGCCCGCGCATCGGATCGGCCTGCACGCCGGTGCCCTGCTCGGCGGCGACCCTGGGCCGGGCCTGGGCCACATAGAGCTTGACCCGCTGGTAGGAGTGGCCATAGCCGTGCTCGGCGACCAGCCGCTCGTAGACGGTGGCCGCTCTAATCGTCACGTCCGCGCGTAGCATCGCGTCGATCACCCCGGCATAGGGAGTGATCACCTGCGGCTGGGTACCCTTCCGCGATGAGGCCCTCGGCGCGATGACCGGACCAGGCTGGGACAGGTACTTCTTGACGGTGCGCCAGTCCAGTCCGCAGGCCTCGGCGATCTCTTTGTAGGTGGCGCCTGCTTCGTGCAGGGCGCGGAAGCGTCGTAGGTTCATCCAGGACTCCTGATCCAGGATCATGAAGGTTGTCATCTTTCGGGTTGTCTGCTTGGCCGCTGACAATCCGAAGGATGATCAACTTCGTAGCGAGTGCGTGTTCAACTCGCCGGAGCCCTACCTACACGTGAGGTCATACCGTCACCGTCACGTGAGGTCGTACGCGGACACATACCCCATCGCCCCTGCGCTCCCCGGCCGCCGGCCTCGGCGTCGTGCTGACCAGAGCTGGAGGGACGGGGTTGATCGCTGGGCCGACTTTGTCGGTCGGCGCTGCTAGCGTCCACTGCCATGACCGATGTCGGATACACCGCAGCATGGGTTCCCGATGACGACCCGCACCGCGACTGGGAAGACGCGGCAAAGGCAGCCGTGGCCTGGACCCTTGAGCAGGCTGCCCCAGAAGGCGCCACACCGCTGCTGGTGACGCCACACCAGAACCAGTGGAACGCCGGCGTCGACTCGATCACCTGGTTCGCCAACACCTACCCGGCCACCACGCCGAGAAGCAGCGGCCGGCGGGCGGGGGTCGGCCAGGGGCCGGTGCTGGTGTACGTGCCCGACTTCGACACCCTCCACATGGCTGCGAGCTACGCCCGCAGTTACTGTCTCGCCGTGGTCGAGACGGCGTCAACCCCGTTGATCGGCTGGGCGATGGAAACTGAGGCGATCAACCTGCTGACCGGTGAGGTAACCCCGGACATCCGCAGCGACAGCCAGCGGGAGGTAATCGAACGGGTTCACTTCTACGGGAACAACGGCTGGACGCGCGGTTTCGGCCGCGACCAGACCAAGCGCATCCTGCGCGAAACCTACGGACGCGATGGCCTGACCAGGGACATCGTCCTTGGAGCGATGGCCGCCAAGGACCACAACGGCAAGGCCCTCAACCGGCTGGGCGAACTCCTCGACACGTTGGCGTGATGCTCGCCGCGTCTGCGGACCTCGCCCCTCGGGTCTTACGATCCAACGATTGACCATGCCGGTGTTGTCCGAGTACCGGCTTCCCCAGCCGTTCCAGCGTTACCGTGCTTGCATGGTGACGCGGTTACTGTGGGAGCCTCTGCCTGAGTCGTGGCCAGCAGCACCGAAGCGGCAGGGTGGGCTGCGCGGCCTGACCGCCCGAGTGCGGGAGGCCGCCGCCGCTGTCCTCCGGCGCGATGACATGGAGCGGCGGGTACGACGAGGAGCGATGCAGGCGATCGTCCGGGAGGCATACCAGCAGACGCTGGCTGAGCAAGACAGCGAGCGTCGAGGGCCGGTCGCGTTCGCCGATGCATGGAAGACCCGCCTAGCTGCTCTCCTGGCGCGGGATACCGTCGAAGTGTCGGGCTGGTCAGAGATCGCCATCGCGGAGCTGGATACCGATCTGGGCTGGAGCCTGTACGCCGCCGTCTGCCGCGCCCGATCAGAAGCGATCGCGCAGGCCGCTGCCACACCCAGCCGCCCTAGCCTGCCGGCCGAGTCGCAGACCGCGTTCCATGAGTTTTCGATCGTTGCAAGTGATGAGCATTCGCTGGGGCGCATCCGGTATGAGATCTGCGAGCCGTGCGGCGTCGGTCTCCTTCTTAAGATCAGCTTCTCGTCCGATTGGCAGTTCTGTGGGCTCGGCACCCTCGCCCTTCGCCAGATGGAAGCCCGCCACCCGGGTTTGACCTGGTACACCACCGGTCAGTACTCGCACGCCAAGGGCTTCTACGAGCGGTACCGACAAGGCAGCCGCAGTCCGTGGACCGAGAAGCAGCACCCGTGTCCGCACTTCGAGAACCCGATCGCCCCAACGTCCGCGCTGCGACGCGCGGATTGAGCTATGGCTTAGAGAGTTTCAAAGGCTGGTGTTATGTCAGGGCGGTTTGAAGTCCAGGCGGGTCTTGGCGATGAAGCCGCTGATGAGCTGGGGCCGGTACTGCATCTTCTTCAGCCGGGTCTTGACCAGCCGGGCGAGTTCGTCGAGGGTCTTTCTGGCGAGGTTGGCCAGCGAGCGCTTCAGGTGGGCCCAGACCGCCTCGACCGGGTTGAGTTCGGGGGCGTAGGCGGGCAGCCGGATGACCGTCAGCCAGGGGCGGGCCTCGATCAGTGTGCGCATCTTGGCGCTGATGTGGGTGTTGAGATTGTCCCAGCAGACCACGATCGGGCCGCCGAGCTGCTGGTTGGCGGCGTCCAGCAGGGCGGCGTAGTCGGCCTCGGAGAACGACTTGCGCTCGCCCTTGCGGTTGCGGCGCAGCCGGATCCGGTAGATCATCCGGGGCATGCAGCCGGGCTTGGTGGCGATCAGACCGGCGATCATCACCGTGCCCGAGCCACCGCCGGACACCTTCACCACCGGGGTCACCCCGCGCCGGCCCCAGCTGCGCCCCTTGGGCGGCCTCAACCCCTGGCCGGCCTCGTCCTCAAAGCACAGCCAGGCGCCCAATCGCGCCGCGGCCCTTTTCCCTCGGCCCACGCATGCTCCCGCCACGCGGCGATCGCCTCCTCGTCGCGCTCGGCCGCGTGGGTACCTGCCAGCTCCACCCCATCCGATGCAGCAGGTAGTCCACCCCGCCCAAGGTGTACGACACCCCGAACAACTCCTTGATCAGATCGGCGACCCGGGCCAGGGTCCAGCGCTGATCCTCATCCCAGCCGTGCACGGCCGGCCCATCCCCCAGCGCCGCCTCCAGGACCGTGAGCTGCCGGCCGGTCAGCTTGCACTTCTCCCCGCCGGGCCCCTTGGAGGCCAGCGCGTCCATCCCGCCGGAGTCAAAGGCCCGATGCCAGCGATTGGCCGACATCAAAGACACCCGGAAGCGCTCGGCGACCTGCCGATCACTCGCCCCCGCCGCGAACATCTCCCCAGCTGCGAACCGTACCTGCTCCCGGCGAGCCCGCGCCTGCGCACTCAGCCCACCGCCGTCGGGATATCTCATGCCTCAGGTATGGACGACGACAAGCCACCCGTCATCAAACCGTGACGATACAACCACATAACGTCACCCTTTGAATCTCTTTAGTGAGGCTGGATTATCGACTTCTGCGTATTCACGGGCTGCGCACAAAGGCCCTCCGAGAGGCGTTTTATGCTCGAAAATAACTCTTATGTTCGATATCATCTTCCCAGTAACGATAGCGAGCCTTGAGTAATGCCTCGATGGCGCTGAAGTCTGGTGTGTCTTGATTGACTACAAGACCCCAAGACTGTGCGACGGTGGCTGCAGTGATCGCGAGTCTCATCTCAAAGGTCTGGGTTATCTCTTCCAGAGAAGTCGGCGGGTCCTCAACCTGCTCCGGCCGTCGCATTTCATTGAAAGCTTCCCTTTGCCGCTGTTCATCGGGTGGGCCATCGAGCTTGCCGTGAAGGTAGGTTATCCGATGGTTCGCCACTATGTTCGCCAGTGTCATCAGTACGATCCACTCTGGCCGACCTTCGTCGATAAGGCTAATGAGCCTTTCCCGTATCGCCACATCGGCCAAGACTCGTGGCAGTGTGATGCGCGTGATGGCTGCCGAGTTTTCGTACCGAGCTTTGATGGCTGTTCTAGCCACATCGATGTCATAGCCAGGACCGGGCGTAGTTGGTGCAGCCAGTTCAGCCGCTTCATGGAATGAGAAGTGAGCTGATCCTCCCAGTGGCTCTATCGGCAGGTGGTTCGCCGGGCTATGGGAACGTTCGCTGAAGTAGGACACGGTCCTTTGATAGTTCGCCACCATGGCAAGCTTGTGCATCAACCCACTGCGAAATGCCTTGCTAAGGGTTTCGGTGAATCTGTCCCATGGCAGCATTGAGCTGCCATGCAAGATACGTACGAATATCGAGAAAAGGTCGGCTTCGTAGTCATCTGCTTTTTCAGTGTCATGTGCAGGAAGGTAGACTTTCCAACGCGCGCAGGTGTTGTCCGGGAGAGGATGCACACGATCGGCCGGCTCTGTCGCTGGATCGAACATCTCAATCTCAACCTCTATCGCCGAGTTGATGAACACGGG
Organism: Sphaerisporangium sp. NPDC051017; assembly: GCF_040683095.1. Lineage (NCBI taxonomy): Bacteria > Bacillati > Actinomycetota > Actinomycetes > Streptosporangiales > Streptosporangiaceae > Sphaerisporangium > Sphaerisporangium sp. NPDC051017. The sequence goes on along the minus strand of NZ_JBFBCI010000070.1, from coordinate 35,948 downwards.
ATCGACAGCGGTTAGCTCGACGAGGACGATTTGCACCGCTGCGCAGAAATCTTCTGTAGCGAGGATCGCGGCGCGTTCGTTGCGGCATTGCACTCTCCACCGCTGGCCTAGCGCCCCAAATGTGATCACACGGACTGGCGCGATGTCTCCGAAGGGCGGCCCGGTCATCTGCTGCTCACTATGAAGATGCCACGACGCTTCGTCCCACGCCTCATAGGTTCGATCCTGAGCGAGGATCTCATCGACGTAGTCACTCAGCCCCGCACTGGAGATGAGTTGGTCGATTGATTCAGTGAGTTCTGGCCGATGCCGACCGGCAGCTTTGATTACTACTGCCTGCAGTATCGCCACCTCAACGTCCTTGTGCCTATCGAGATCCCAGGGATCTGCGACGAGGTTACTTTGAAGGAGCATTGCGACTTGAGTGAGTTCCAAGGCCTGCATCCACGACCCGGATTGATGGTCGTAACTGGCTGCCCGGTACAGGCCGACCGGTACAAGGTTGCGCATTCGCTTGTCCTGCACGTTAAAAGCGGCGAATGCTGCCGACAGCGCGTATTTCTTAGCTGCCAACGGCAGCTTCAGTTCGCTGTAGATATGGGCGATTAACAGCATCGCAAGTATCGACCCGCGCACCGTGTCGCCGTGCCACCAGCTCACCTTGGCCTCGTGGAGTTCTCGCAACGCGGCTAGACGTCTGCCGCTCCTATGCAGTGACATAGCACGCTTGCGGCAGTTTTCGGCGGTTGATGCATCGCCTGCCTGGCGACTGGTAGCCTCATCAAGGCCTGAGCGCACGCGTGCGTAGTGCGCATGGTCGATCAATTGTGGCGTGAACATGACAAAGTGCTGTGCCAGCGAGTCGACTGGAAACAGGGGAGCTTCGGGAAGAAGATCGACGAGCTCGACCAGAGATGACATCGCGTGATCGATATCGACGATCGGAAGCCAATCTGGTATTTCTTGAATTTCGGCAATATCATCAGGCGCTGCATGCTGGTGGCGTTCTCGGTTTGGAAGTTTAGGATACCGGTTGAGCGCGTCGTAGTCGATATGGAGTGACAGATGAGCCGCCACATTGAGAAGCCCGGCACGTCGTCCGGGGGAGTCTGTGGCCTGCAGTAGGGAGGCGACGTGGTCACGAAGCTCTGCGGCCCAAGCACGAAGCTCTGCTGCTCCGAGAGACGACTCACCGCATTGTGCAGCAGTTTCCACGTACTGCAGCAGGATGCCTGCATCCTGCAGATCGCCCGGAGCCGTCATAGAGGTTACGTTCGCGAAGAAGGCCCGGACATGATGCTCAGCGGGCCGCAGGTTACCCGTTCCCCGAAGCGTTGCGCGTGAGATCTCATAGCGTCCTCGCTGCGCCGTATCCACGTCAGTGACGGTGCTGAGGAAGATTTCGAGCAGGCGCACCCATTCAGGCAGCTTCGGGCGAGCCTCCCTCACATCGGTTGCATGGCGTAGACCTCCTACGACCTGCATCATCTCTCCGAGGTTTTGAATCTTTCGGTCTGCCAGAGCCCAGTCGTCCTTGAGCGTGGCGTACCAGTCAGGCAGCGCCTGTTTGCTAGGCGGAGCGGCCGGGCGCATTTCCTCCGAGAGATGCAGGTAGGTCTGGGCGATCCAGAACACATCAGGTTCACTAAGGAGTGTGGCGATCCCTATGCCGTCAATGACTTCCAGGGCTACTTGGTATTCCTCGCTGGCCCAGGCTTGGAGTTTGTGGCGGTCGGCGATCTTGACAGCTTCGGCGCAGAACGAATAGATCCGATGCACGGGTGTGCCTTGCGTGCAGATCGATTTCACGTCTGCCTTGATCTTTGACGTCAAGTCGTCTCGTTGAAGGGTGCAGGCGAACACCACGGTGTCCGATGTGGCCAGGGCGAGGAAGCCTGTCGCGAATCGCAGACTGCCAGCCAGATAGGTGCGGAAGGTCTCGAAGTCTCGTCCTTGGTCGCCGCCACCAGCGACCGGTCCAGTGGCGGGCAGAATGTTACTGACTATTCGAGCACGGGCGAGTTCGCGGCAGAGATGTTCGAATTCGTGGTGACCGTCGTGGGCGCTTAGCTCATTAAGTTCGAATCTGATTCTGTGAGCTAGCTCAGTTGGAGTGGTCACCGGTACCTCTCACGTTCGTCGTGCTCGTCGTCGTGACGCTCTATTTCAAGATCACGGACGAGTGGGGGATCGTGCTGGGGCTTCTAACTTAGCCACTCGCCAGGGATGAGCTTTATGCCGTTCCGCCAGTTGTGGACGACTGAGTTGTGGAACCAGGGTTCGGGGAGGTTCGCGTGGTCGCAGACGATGATCTGCAGGTCGGGTGAGAGTTCCTGGACGACGTCGTAGAGGAGTTTGAACATCCGAAGGACTGCTCCGCGGTCGGTGTCGTCTTCGGGGACACCGCTTTGCAGAGACATCTCGGACGGGTAGTGGGCTTGGGTCGGTTGGTCGAGGATGAGGAAGCGGGGTACGGGTCTGTTCTGCCTTGTGAGGTAGCGGTGGAGTGCCAGGTGGGTTGCCAGGTGGTACCCGATCCAGTTGGCGGCGCTGCCGATGCGCTCCAGACGGATGGGGCCTCGTTCGGTGTCGGTAACGACGGTGAGTCGGGCGAGATCGAGTCGGACACTGCCTTCGCTGTGTTCGAGTTCCAGCCGGTCAGCGTAAGCGGTCATGTCCTGTCCGACAAGCAGAAGCCGGGAGGTAAGTTGCTCGCGGTCTTCGTCGTCATCGAGTTCGGCTTCGAGGGCCGAAACGGTGGCTGCGGAGTTCTCGACTGAGGCCCGCAGACGTTGGAGTTCGGTGTCGTCGGTGGAGTCGACGCGGGACAAGATCGCGTCAATCCTGCCCCGGGTGAAGTCTCGACCATCGGCCGCTGCCAGGTCCGTGACCCGGTTCGCGGTACGTAGAGCGCTAAGAGCGGCTTCAGTGCTGGCAAGTTCATCGCGGAGGGACGCGGCCTGGCCGTCGAGCGCGATGAGGGCACTGCGCTGAGACGGTCGGGCTTCGGCGAGGTTCTCCAGCTGACTTTGCAGCCGCGTCAGGCTGGAACGGAGCGCAGTTGGGGTCGGGTCAGCGTGGTCGGTCTCCTGCCCACAAGCGGGGCATGCCGGGGCAGCACCTGGTCCCGAATCCGATGCGGCCTCGATCAGCCCAAGGCTAGCGAGCCGTCCAACTTGGAGTTGCAGCGCGTCTCCGTAGTCCGATTCCTCGCTGCGATGGGCGAGCAGGAGAGCTCGATCATCCATCACTCGGGCGAGTTCGGACCTCACGGTCAGCGCCCGACGTTCCAGCGCAACGTAGCGATCTTGTTGGGCGATGTCATCGATCACAGGGCGGCGCTGTTCAGGCGGCGGCGCGACACGTGCGCCCTGGAGAACTCTCACCAGGCTGAGACGGTCAGTGATCTCGTCCTCGGAGACCAAGCCGACGGCGCGTGCCTCCCCATAGAGGGCGCGGAGTTCCACATCAATGGTCTGAGCTGCAAATTCGGCAGCTTGTAGTGCGGATTCGGCGCGTTGAAGGGCTTGCTTGGCGCCCCGCAGCTGGGCACGCTTGATCGCCTGATCCTGAGGGACGGCCCCCAGGAAGTAGGGGATGGTGTCCCGGAGCGCGTCGGCTATGCCTCGTTCGCCCTGCCGGTGAAACAGCGTGGTGGCGCTGGAAATCTCGTTCTGACTCTGGAGACACAGGAGGACGGCGTGAGCGAGGGTGGCCTCCAGCGGCGCCCGGCCGCGCGTCCCGGGTCCGGTGATGTTCTCCTCGATACCGATCCGCCGGCCGATCTGGGTGCGCAGCGTGGCCGCGTCGGTGTTGATTACCAGATCTTGCAGCGCTGGGGGCTGAAGCTCGTTGCCGAACTCCAGCATGGCTTGCTGGGAGGACGCCTTACCAGGCGCGGGCGCCGGGCGGGCGATGAAGACCTGCCCGTCCTCTAGCTGCCACAGGGTGGCGTACCAGGCGACGGTGTCTGTGATCGGACCCTCAGGGACCTGGATGGACTTACGGCCCAGGCAGTAGTCCACGATGGTCAGAAGGGCGCCCTTTCCGGTCCGGGATTCGCCTGTGACGATGTTCAGTCGCCCCGGGTGGAATTCGACGAGACGAGTCTCGCCTTTGGCGTTGTAGAGGACTACCGACAGCAGTTGCACCGAATCAGGGTGCCACACCGAAGAGCGCGAAGAGGGTCGCTGGCTGATCTGCCCGGGTGAACCACTTGCCGACGAGGCCGGCAGCGCGCACGATCTGCGCGGCATCACCACCTTCGATCGGCCGGGCCGAAGCCGAGAGCGTCCCGCGCAGGCCGCCGTCGTCGGTCACCACCAGCGTCCCGTGGGCCATACCGAACCGGAGGCCTTCACGTACATGCTCGGTGAGGGCCTGAGCACGTTGGGGGAATCCCGCCCGGATCACTGGGTTGTCGGTGATCCACGTCGATAGATGGGTCCGGGTGCTTCTGGGCAACGCCTCCCGGGTGCCCTTGTGCAAGACGAGCGGGGCGACCAAGAACGTCAGATACCACGGCATCGCCTTGTCGGACTCACGCTCATACTGCATGGCCGCGTTCGTGGAGATGACCGCCATGAGTGCGGGGTTGAGCAGCGCAGCCGACTCGGGAGACCGATCTGCCCACGCTTTCATGGGCCCTCCGGTGCTCCGGGAAGGGCGGCCGGCACGCTCAGAAGCTCTTCAAGGCGAGACTGAAAGTCGGGATGCCAGCCGATGTCCCGGTGGTCGGCAAGGACATGTCGCCTGCCACGAGCAAAGAACGCGTCGTTGTAGCGGGGGCGCACGTTGACCGCTGTGGAGTCTCGCAGCCTCCGCAGCAGCGCCTTGCCAGCAGCGATCTTCGCGTCCTCGTCGGCGTCAAGGCTGAGATCCTCGATCATGTCGGCGAAGGCCCGATCCCATTCGTCGCGGAGGTTGTCTTCGAACTTCTCCAGTTCATGCAGGCCGATAAGATCCTCGGTGATCCACTTGGTCGCCTGGGTGACCGCCCGGTAGTAGTCGACGATCGCCTTGCGCAGATTCACCTCGTTGCAAGCGACCCAGCGCATCTGGTGAACGAAGACGTCTTCCCCGTGCATGGCGATGATGTGGTTCTCATCGACATCCGACAACTCCACCGTGGTTGGCAGGTTGTCGTCACTGAACTGATCACGCAGGTGGGAGATAGCGGCCTGAGCTTCGCCCGCTCCCACCATCTGCCGCCGACCACGCAACATGTCCAAGGCCACGCCGGACCACCAACGCCACACCATCGCCAGAAACAACTCCTGGTTGGCGTGAGGCATAGCTGCCCAGAGGATCTTGGCCAGCTTCTGATCTAGATCGTCAATACCCAACGCTCCATCAACCACGGTCACACGGCCCAACAGGGTCTGCTGCTCGGCCTCGGTCAAGGCCAAGAACCGTTTCCGCGCTTTCTCGGTGCTCTCGGAGATCGAAGTGCGCGCCGCGTCTGCCAGCTTGATGACGGCGGCCTGAGTGTTACGGGTATCGCGACGAAGAGCGTGGGCGGCGGTGCCGGCGGGTGCCACGGACGTGGTCACCAGAATCAACGCCGGCCCCTGCGGATCGGTGGGCTGAGCGGTGTTCATCCACACCAGCAGGGTCTTCCAAATGTCGGCGTGCTTATCGCCCAGCCCCATGGCGGCACCTACGTGGTGCTTCGTCTGGAGCAACTCAGTCGGCGAGCCGGACTCCTCCCAAGCCACATCATCGTGAGTCTCCAAGCTGATCGCCTGATCAGGTCTGTCAGGGGCGCGCTGGAGCAGCTCGACCAAACACCAGTTCACCTGATAGAGGTAGCCGATCGCACTCGCGGAGGCATCATGCTGGCCGGCAGGCATAGAGCGAGTCTCTATCGGCCCCGGATGCCATGTCTAGGAAACGCGCACAACTCTTCCACCAACATGCCAGACTCTGTACTAGTTGTGGTAGCGGCTGGTCACCAGGAACGTCGTGCCGTCGAGGGCCTCGCCGAGGGGGGTTGCCGCCCAGTCAGCAAATTGCTGACCTCGCCCCGAACTAAGATCTAGCACTTCTATGAGTTCAGAGGCGGTAGGTGGGGTTGCTCGATCGCAGTCCAGGAGTGGCTCTCCGGTTGCAGAACCGTCCTCATCCTGTGGGTCATCGGGTATCCATTGTCCGATCTGCAACCGCCAGGTGTTGTCATCATCGCTGGGCATGGGAGCGAAGATGTTGAGGTAGTAACGGCCCGGTTCGTCCCACGGGTCATGTTCAATGAACAAAGATCTGTCGATGATCAGGTTCGCCTCCTCGTTGTTGCATCGGGCATGGGCGTCATAGAGCAGCCGTAGATCATCAACTGCCCGTTCAAGGCGGTTGCCGGAAGCGCCGCGTTCGAGGCGGTCGAAGCGGGTACGTTCGCCTTTCAGGCAGTAAGGATCGCCAAAGAAGATGCTCCCGCGCCGGCTATCGAAGGTGACGAACGGATTTTCGAGCTCACACAGCCGCGTGTCTTCCGTCTCCTCGGGGTCGAGGTCCCCCGAAGAACTGGTCAGTGCGCCCGCCTCCGCTTCGATCTCGGCTATGACTGCGGCCCGGACGGGTGCGGGCACCGAAGATGTTGCAGCGTCCAGATCGATCAGCGCCTGGTGAAGCAGCAGCTTCACGTACTCGTACCAGAGGCTGTGCGCGCCTTTCAGTAGATTCTCTCGCGCGTTCTGGTCGACGAGTGCAGCAAGGTGGTCGGCAGGGTAGCGCGCCACACGCTCTCCGCGCTCGTCCCGCACGGCGATAGGGACGGTGGCATAAGCGGAGATTCTGTTGAGTGCACTCACCAGAGGCGTAGCAAGCGCAGTGTTCTCCACGCTCGTCACAGTTACCGACCGAACGCCGTCCGGCGCACGGTAGGTGGCCAGAATCTGCGTCTTTCCGCGATTTGCGTGCTGCGAGTAGATAGCCATGGGGATGCGTCCTTTCAGCCGAAAGGACGCAACAGGTCCAATCGACTCGAGGAGAGGGGAGACGATGCCTGGTCACATGACGAGACCAGCACCTTGAAGCGTGTCGGCGGTGGCTCAGACCCAATTCCGAACTCCGTGCCTGCTTGAAAGATACGCGTCCTTGACCACGGGGACAACCTGATCGCACTGTCCTGATCCACGGCTTCATGGCTCTCGTCCCAGGACGACTGGGCCGTGATCTCCAAGTGCTCAGTCCCAGCACCATGGTGACCCTCAGGTCGTGCGTGTTGACAATGGTCACCACGCTCCTGAGCACAGCACTCGTGATCCTCGCGAGTGATCCTTCCGCCCACCACGGTTCGCACGCGCACTGGCCGGTCCCGCATGCGCACACAGCGGTCGACCATCACCTGCGACGACCGCGCGAGCCGAAATCAGCCCGCCCAGCGGGCCACAGGACCTGAGAAGCCATGAGATCCGCCCGCTCAAGCGATCCGGCGGGATCTCGTCAACCACCCCGGAGCTAACTCAAGAAGGGTCCTGGGTAACGATTGCGACCGGCTGGATCATGCGGCGAGTTGCTAGGGAGCAGACTCCAGGGCGGTTCTCGATCAGTGCTGTTCCAGAGTTGCTCGGATCTTTGATGCTTTGGGATGGCCCATACGAAGTTCTCGTTTGGTCCGACGGATCGAGGGGCTCTTTCCCTCCGTCGAGGGTGTCGGCGTAGAGCTCGACCGCAGCGATGACATCCGGGTCCGGGACAGGCGGCGAGGCGGCTTCGGGGCCGCTGGCCACGGAGAACGCCTTGGCATGAGCCTCTGCCGAGCCGTCCGACGCTGCCTCTTTTGACTTCGGATCGGTGATCAGCGTGCTGGACGACGGGTGCCGGCATCGCTACTACTACGAGCCGCATCCGCCCAGTCCGATCCGGGCCGAGGAGGTTCGTGGCGGCCGCCGCTGCCGTGTCTGCGCTCCTGACATCACCCCACCCAAGCGAGGCTCAGGACGCTTCACCACCGGCGGCGGCCGCGACAGCTAACCGCCCGCCCGACATCTCACAGAACCCCGGCGGCCGGCATCGCAAGCGGTGAGCTTCCTGCGAGCCGGTCTCGTTCAGAAGCCTTCGGAGGCCACCATCGGCCCGCCGCCGAGGTAGTTCATCAGCGCTTCACGGGTCGTGGACACGAACCGCTGCGGGATGTCATCGACCGACATCCACGCCACCCGCACGTGCTTGTGCGGTTCGGCGTTGACCGGCTCACCCTCCCACTCATGCGCGACGAACACCACCGTCAGGAAACCGTTTGGCGCCTCGACACCCCACGCGCCGTGGATGAGACCGGCGACCTTCAACCGGTCCGGGTTGACGACCAGACCCGTCTCCTCTCGCAGCTCCCGCACGGCGGTCGTGGTGATTAGCTCACCCTTGTCGGCCTTGCCGACGGGCAGATCCCAGTGGTCGGCGGCGAACTTCGCGCTGGGAGCCCGCTGCAGGAGCAAAACTTGGCCGGTGGTGGTGTCGTGCACGATGACGGCGGCGACCAGCAACGTGTGGGAATCCAGCGCTGGGGGCAGGGCGATGTCAGTCACGGATCGATCCTCTCAGACCATGGCCTGGTGGATCCGCTGCTCCAGCAGCGCCGCTCCCGGCACCCCGCGCCGTCTGTAGAGGCCGAGCACGGGCCGGATCGATGCCAGCGCCGTCCGGGTGCGCGCCGAGGCCATCCCCTCGGCCAGGTCCAGCGCCCGGCCCCAGGCCGCCACCGCCTCATCGGCTCGCGCCTGAGCGGCCAGGCAGTCGCCCAGGTCCATGTGGGTGAGCAGGTGAACGCGTGGGAACGCGAGCAGATCCCAGGAAGTGAAGGCCGCCCGATGCCGGGCCTCGGTGCCGGCGTGGTCACCGATCTCGGTCAGCGTCCGGGCGGTGTGAGAGTCCACCGTCCCGGCCGCCGGGCCCATCAGCAGCGAGTAGGACGGCTGTGGTTCGTCCTGCTGGGCCAGGGCGTCCTCGGCGGCCAGCAGCGCCCGCGCGGCCGAGTGCTTTTCCCTCAGGGCCGCGTACGCGCGGGCCTGGGTGATGTGCAGCAGCGCCTGGGTGGCGCCGTCGGCATAGCCATCCGCGCGCGCGAGGGCCGCCTGGATGAGGTCGAGGCTGCGGCCGCGCTGCTTCAGGCTGAGCGCCTGGTGTGCGACGGCGCGCATCATCCACGCGGCGTGGGCGTGTGGGTCGGCTTCGACGGCGAGTTGGAAGCCGAGCAGGTAGTAGCGCTGGGCGGCGCCTTCCTGGCCGAGGTCGTGGTGCTTCCAGCCCTGCAGCCACGCCAGTTCCGCGGCCGCGGCGAAGGCGTCGCGGCGCACGCGCTCGCTGGGAAACCGGCCCGAGAGCATCGGGGCGACGGTGTCGGCAAGGTAGGTAGCGACGGTGGATAAGCCGTGCCCGCCGCCGAGTACCTCGTCGGCAGCGCCGAAGGACTTGGTGATCTGGCGGACGACGGCGACCTCCTCGGCGCCGACGCGTGCGCGGCCGGTGCGGGCCCGCAGCAGCCTGGTCACCGGCTCGTGGTCGTAGTGCAGCGGCATCGCCACGGCCGCGCTGGTGTACACGGCGGCCGCCAGGTAGGCGCGGTGCTCGACGTCGGCCCGGCCCAGCAGGGTCGCAGTCTCGATCGGGTGCGCGCCGGCCAGCTCAGGCGCGCGGGCGGCGGCGAGGCCGAGTTGCTTGGGCGTCACCGTCCTGCCGACGCGCCGCGACAGCGCTTCGGCGAGGTAGGTGATGGTGCGCTCGCCGGGCACGGTACCGGCCACCCAGTGCGCGACGGCCGACTTGTTGGTCCGCAGCACCTCGCCATTCTCCGCCGCGATGCCGACGACGGCACGGGCCAGGCTGTCGTAGCTCATCCCGGACGCGTTGATCATCTCGCGCAGACGGTTGTTGACTCGATGGTGGGCAGAGCGCTGATCACGTGCCTTCGGCATCGGAACCCCGTCGGTGGATAAACCGGATAAACGCTGCGCGGCACCTCCGACCATAGCCGCCCACTGGCGTGCCGTCATTCACTGAACCCAGGCGCGATCACGGCCGTCGGGCCGGCGCCCGAACATCCCGGTTACCACCGTTGTCCGGACAGAAGGGCAGGGAGATGAGCACCTCCAACCTCGCGCAGCAGACCGTCACCGCCACCCAGCCGGGGTTCGACCCGTTCGATCTCGACATCACCTTCATCGAGGGCACTCCTGCCGCCGAAACCGCGCTGCGATGCAGCACCGGTGACACGTGCGGGAGCTCCTGCCCGAGCGCGTGCACCACCTCCTGATCCAGCGTGGCGCCGCGGGGCCCGCGGCGGCACGGCTGGCCGGAGCAGATCGTGTGGACCTCCCCCATCGTCAAGAACGGAGCGTGCGTGATGACGCGGTCGCGGCGCAGACTCTACCGGCGCACCGGCACCGCCCTGCTGCGTGCCGCGGTGAACCTCTCGGCCCCCGCGCTCGGCGCGTGGCCGGGTCCGGGCACCGATGGCGAGCATTGGCGGTCCTGGATCGCGCCGGTCTGGGCCGATGAATCCTTCCGGCGCACCGTCAGCGTTGCGAGCCCAGACCTGGCCGACCGCGTCGAGGCCCTCCTGACGTGCCAGTCGGCGGATCGGCGCCGGGCCCGCCGGGCCGCGCTCGCCCTGGCCCGCTACGCTCTCCGATACGCCCACCGCTCCACCCCCTTCGGTCTGTTCGCCGGCGTCGCCCCAGTGGACTTCGGCTCAGTCGATCCCTGCCCAGTCGGCTCTGGGCAGGCGGCTGTCGTGCGTTTCGGGCACCAGCACCAGGTCGTCGCCCGCACCGACCCTAAGGCCCTCGACGCGCGGATCACCGCGATGGAAGCAGACAGCGGGCTGATGGCGGATGTCGAGGTGTGCGTCAACACGCTGGCGCGTGTGCACGGTGGCCGCTTGCACATCCCCGCCGAGGGCGCCGCAGCGTTCTCGCTCGCGCTTACCCCTGTGGTGGCGCTGGTACTGAAAACGGCCGCGACACCGATCACGCACGCGGAGCTGCTGGGCAAGCTCGCCGCCGAGTTCCCCGAAACGGGCCGCCGGCAGCGGGAACGGCTCGTGGCGGACCTGCTGCGGACGCGGCTGCTGCGCTCAGCGCTGCGTGCCCCAGCCACCATCGTCGACCCGGCCGCCACCCTGACCTCCGCCCCGTTCACCACCCTGGGCGCTCCTTTCCTGACCACCAGCGCCTTTCCCCCCAGCGCTCTCACGACGGATGCGCTGACCAGGGATGCGCGGGATGGGGACGAGCGGACGGCGCTGGACGTCCGCCTGGATGCCACGGTGCACCTGCCGGAGACGGTCGCGGTCGAGCTGGAGACGGCGGCCACCGTACTGGCTAGGCTCGCGACCTGCCCGACAGGGACCGGGTCGTGGCGCCGCTACATCGAGCGTTTCGCCGACCGCTACGGCGAAGGCGCCGAGGTCAGCGTGGAGCAGCTGACCGATCCCGAGCATGGGCTGGGACTGCCCGAAGGGTTCGACGAGGTGGACGAGCCGCCCCGGCCGATGTCGCGCCGCGACCGGCTGCTCCTGGAGCTGGCCGGGACCGCCGCGCTCGAGGGCCGTCGGGCGGTCACCTTGTCCGAGACCGTGGTCGAAGAGATCGAGGCCGCCTCTGGCGGGCCGCCACCGATCCCGGCCCCGCACTTCGAGGTGTGCGCCCATGTTCAGGCTTCTTCGCTGTCCGCGCTGGAGCGGGGCGACTTCCGGGTACGCGTGCACACCGTCTCCCGCGCGGCCGGCACCATGACCGGCCGGTTCTGGCACCTGTTCCCCCATGCCGCCGCCGGGTACACCACCCTCCCCACGGTCTCGCCCGGGGCGCGCCTGGCCCAGCTGTCGTTCCACCCCTCCCGCGTCGAGGCCGACCTGCTCACGCGTGCGCCGCAGGTTCTGCCGACGCTGGTCAGCGTCGGCGAGTTCCGGAATGGGAAGGAGAGGGTGCTCTACCCCTCGGGTCTGGTCGTTGGCCTTCGCGACGGCCACCTCTACCTGGCCGTGGCCGCGACCGGCGAGCGCATCGAGCTGCTGACCCCCACGGCGATCAACTTCGTGTGGAACAACTTCACTCCGCCGCTGGTCCGCTTCCTGGCCGAGCTCAGCCGCGCCGCCACGCCGCAGGTGACCTGGTTCGACTGGGGCGCCGCGTGGACGCTGCCGTTCACCCCGGCGTTGCACTACCGCCGCACCATCGTGGTCGCCGCCCGCTGGCAGCTGAAGGCCCGTACCCTGCCCGGCCGCGCCGCCTCGCAGCGGGAGTGGGCGGAACAGCTGCACGCCTGGCGGACCCGGGCCGGGGTGCCCGACCGGATTCTGCTGGCCGTCGACGACCAGCAGCTGCTGCTGAACCTCTCCCACGACATGGACCTCGACCTCCTGCGCACCCACCTGCTCGGTGCGCCGGTCGCGGTGCTGTACGACGCGCCGCCGCCTGAGGCCGATGGCTGGATCGGCGGCCGAGCCCACAGCATCGTCGTCCCGATGAGGTCGCACCCATGAGCCCGGCCCCGACCCCGATGAGCAGGGCAGACACGGCACACCAGGTGAACACACGACCTGCGGAAGACGCGTCACAGGCGCAGGCAGCGCCGACGACGCAAGCCCTGGCCGAAGGCGCGCTCGGCGTGGCGCTGCTGCACATCGAGCACGGCGACCTTGCCGCCGCCCGGCCTCTGCTCGCCGAGGCGGTCCGCGGCGGGGTAAGCACCGGCGCGAACGCGTCCCTGTTCCACGGCGCCCCGGCACTGGAGTTCGTGCTCCATCGCGCGGGACACGCCGACCCCGTTGTGCAGGCCGCCGTGGACCGGGTCGTGACGGCCCGCCTGTCCGCGGCCGCCCGCCGCCACGCCGCCGGGCGGCTCGCACCGCTGGCGGAGTTCGACCTCATCAGCGGACTCACCGGCCTGGCCGCGCTCCTGCTCACCCGCCCGAGCACACCCAGCCTGCTGCCGCAGGTACTCACCTACCTGGTGTCCCTGGCCCGTCCCGCTGACACCGACCTCGACCTGCCCGGATGGTGGTCGCCGGGCAACCCCGCCCACGAGCCGGTCACCGGCGGCTACAGCGACAACGGGATGGCGCACGGCATCGCCGGTCCGCTGGCGGCTCTGGCCCTGGCCGCCCGCCATGGCATCCACGTGCCGGGCCAGGCCCACGCGATCGAGACATTCGCGCGCTGGCTGGAGACCTTCGGCTCCAGCTACTGGACCATCCGCACCCAACTGCTCACCGACGCACCCGCAGCACCAGCGGCATCGTCACCGGCGCGTCGTCCGTCCTGGTGCTACGGCGACCTCGGCATCGCCCGCGCCCTGCACCTGGCCGCGCTCGCGACCGGGAACCCGGCCCGCAGGCAAGCAGCCGAGGACCTCGCCCTGACCGCCCTGACCGACCCCGCCCGCCTGGCCCTGATCACCGACGCGTCCCTGTGCCACGGCTGGGCAGGACTGCTCACCACCACCCGAGCCATCGCCGCCGACAGCCCCGACCCCGGCCGCTTCACCGACCACCTTGGCCACCTCACCGGCTGCCTGGCCGACAGCATCGACGCGCTCGCCAAACCCGGCTTCATGGAAGGCCACGCGGGCGCGCGGCTCGCGCTGGACGGCACCGACGCCACCGGCTGGACCCGCGCCTTGCTGCTCACCTGACCGCCCCAACCACCCCCGATACGCCCGACCGCCCCGCCTTCCCCGACCCATCGAGCTGAGCAGGAGCACCCGCGAGCGATGGACCACGACGACGAACACCTGCCGATCGACGCCGCGCACGGCTGGTGGCACGCGACCGTCTCCTTCCCCGAGACCACTGGCATGACCACCACAGCCGCCACCACGCTGGCCCTCGCGCTGGCCGGCCAGCGTTTCCACTTCCTGCGCAAACAGGGAAAGCTCCGGCTGCGCACCAAGCAGCCCGCCGACGGCCTGCTCGACCAACTCGTCACCGACAAGCTGATCACCGGCTGGGCCGGCGGAATCTACGAGCCGGAAACCGACGCCTTCGGCGGGCCGGACGGCATGGCCATCGCGCACGATCTCTTCTGCGCCGACAGCCCGGCCGCTCTCGCCGAGACCGGCAGCACCCGCGCCCGCGAGCGCTGCATCCTGCTGCTGTCGGCCATGCACCGCGCCGCGGGCCTGGACCCATTCGAAATCGGTGACGTGTGGGCGAAGGTCGCCCGGCTGCGCCCTCCGATCACCCCTCCAGGCCCGGCCACGCGCACCGCAGCGATCACCGCCATGCGACGGCTCATCAACGCCGACGCCACCCACCGCGAAAGCGCCGAACCGGGCTGGGCCGAACGCGTCGCCGCCTTCCACGACGCCGGACGGCACCTGGCGCGGCTGGCCACCGCCGGGCACCTGACCCGAGGCCTGCGCGCGGTCCTCGCCCACCACGTCATCTTCGCGTTCAACCGCACGGCGATCGGTGTCGCCGACCAGACGGCGGCCGCCTGGCTCGGCCGGCACGCCGCCTTCGACCACCCCGACGAGCCCGACGGCTGCTCCGAAACGTCCGTCGGGTCAACCGCCGTGTTCACCGCCCCCGGGGCGCCCACGCCCCCTACCCTCACACGGATGGAGACCACCATCACCGCCGACCCCGCCGCACTCCGCGAAGCCATGGTGACCACGCTCACCGGCTCCGGCCACCTGCGCACCCCCGCGATCATCGACTCCTTCCGCGAAGTCGAGCGCCACCACTTCGTCCCGCACACCGACGTCCAGGCCGCCTACCGCGACGACGCAGTCGCGATCAAGCACGACCAGGACGGTGAGATGATCTCCTGCATCTCCGCCCCGTCCATCGTCTCCACCCAGCTCGAGCAACTCGACGCCCGCCCAGGACACAAGATCCTGGAGGCCGGGGCCGCCACCGGCTACAACGCCGCCCTCCTCGGCAGGCTCGTGACACCCGGCGGGCATGTGTGGACCCTCGACGTCGACCCCGACCTCGTCGACAACGCCGCCGCCCACCTGGCGGCCGCCGGAGCCGAGAACGTGAGCGCGCTGCTGGCCGACGGCGCCTCCGGGCTGCCCGAGCACGCCCCGTTCGACAGGATCCAGTTCACCGTCGGCGCCGGAGACGTCCCCACCGCCGTGCTGGAGCAACTCGCCCCCGACGGGCGGCTCGTCATTCCGATGCGCATCCGCGGCAGCATCTCCCGCAGCTTCGCCTTCGAGCACAACGGCGACGACACCTGGCGCACGGTCTCCTGCGAGATGGCCACCTTCGTCCCTCTGCGCAAGGGCATCTGCGACGACCTCTACACCCTCGTCTCCCACAATGGGGAAGGGAACGTCCGGCTGGAGACCTTCAGCGAGCAGAACGTCGACCGCGACGCGATGCGCACCATCCTGGACACCCCCGCCCACAAGGTCTACACCGGCGTGAAGTTCCGCAAGGGCTCACCCTGGCAGTGGGTCTACCTCTGGTTGGCCTGCGTCCTGCCGAACGGCCTGTCCCGCATGCCCGGCCAGCGGCCCGGCTTCACCCCGCACTTCGCCTGGGGATCCATGGCCGCGCTCGACGACGACAGCCTGACCTACCTGACCGTGCGCGAAGGCGAGGACAACGGCGGCAGGTTCTGGGAGATCGGCGTCATCGGCCACGGCCCAGGGCGCGCCGAGCTCGCCGAGCAGGTCGCCTCCGCGATCAGCGAGTGGGAACGCGACTACGGCAACCGGGCGCCCGCCCCCGGCTTCCGCATGGCCACCACCGCCCACCGCGACCTGCTCAAGACCGCCGACCCGCGCTTCATCATCGACAAGCCGGCCAGCCGCCTCGTCATCGACTGGCCCTGACCCCCGCCCACGAGGCCTGAGGCCCTGGCAAGGGAGGACGCGATGAACTCCGCGACGAGTTCGACGATGAACCCGGCGATCGCCAGCCGTATCCCGCTGGTCTGCCGGTCCAAACCCCCAGGACTCCCCCTGGCCACCCGCATCGCGGACCTCACCGCGCTGACCAGCGAACCGGACGGCCTGGACCACCACCAGCGGGTGGCCCGCGCCAGCGGAGTCCTCAACTTCGCCGCCCTCATCGCCTCCGACACCGGGCTGCCCGGCCTGGCCGCGGACCTGTGCTGGCGACAGCACACGATCTTCGCCCAGGCCGGGTCCCTCACTGAAGGCATCGCCGTCATGTCGCTGATGCCGCTGGTCAACATCGCCCGCCTGCTCATCCGCGAAGGCGACGGCGAAGCCGCCATCATCCTGCTGCAGCAGCTCTACCAGGCCGCCCAACAGCGCACCGCGACCGTCATCGCCGGACACGACGTCGACCTCGCCCCGCTAATCCACAACGACGACGACCACCGCACGATCTGCACCGAGCTGTGGCTCACACTGCTCATCGACGGCGCCCGCGCCCTGGCCTGCAGCGGCCGCTGGAGCCAGGCCGCCGACACCATGGCCGCGCACCGCGGCATCGGCAACCGGCTCCTCGACGGCCGCCAGATCACGATCATGGCCCTACTCCAGCAAGGACACGCGGACCAGGCCATCGCCATGATCGACACCACCATCCCCGCCGAGCCCTGGGAAACCACCGTCGCGGCCCTGCTCCGCCTGTGCTGCCAGCCTCCAGTCGAACCTTGCCCGCCACCAGGCCTCCTGCACGCGGTGCGCGACGCTCTCACGCTGGTCATCCAGCCCGAGCCGATGACCGCCGCCTTCCGCGCCCGGCTCGGCCTGACCACACTGGACCTGACCGCCGAGCGGTCGGCCGAGACCGGCTCCGAACTGGCAGACGCTGTGACGGCCATGCAGGCCGCCGTGCTGGACGTGGCCACGTGCGACGCCTACGCCGCCCGTGACGTCCTGGCGCACCCCGTCGCACGCGCCCACATGACCCGCCGACAGGAAGACGACCTCGCCGCGGTTGTCACCGCCGCGGGCCTCGGCGCCCGAACCCTCAACACCGACCATCACACGACGCTCACCTCCGCGGTCGACACCGCCGAAAACCGGCTACGCGCCCTCCTAGCCTCAGAGCCTCCTCAAGCAACTCCCCGTGCCCCGTGACGATACGCGCCACGCCCAACTCTGGGAACGTACGTGCCGCAGAGATTCGCCGAGGTGTTGCCGTGACGTGACTGATGCGGGGAGATCTCCGGTCGCGGGGGCGTGAAATACATCAACCCGACGTGAGAGCCCGGGCCGTCACTGTGAGTGGATGTAGATCTCGTTGAAGACCTCGGCGAGCTTGGTCAGGTCCTGGGTGATCTCGCGCTCGGGGTCGCTGGCGTTGAAGGTGACGGCCAGGCGGCCGAGGGCTTTGCGGGCTTGGAGTGCTTTCCACAGGGTGTTGGTCTTCAGGCCTTCGTCGAGTAGCCGCCAGGTGGTGCCGTCCCAGTTCTGGCGGTGGGTCCACAGCATGATGGTCTGGACGCCAGCCTGGAGGGGTAGGTCGACGCGGAGTTTGGCTGCGGCCTCGGCTTGCTGGGCGGTGAGTTTGGCTGGGCCGCTGTGGGCGAGGCCGACCTCGCGGGCGCCGATGTGGACGCGGGTGTCCCAGGTGCGGGCGCGTACGGCGATCCACTGGTTGCGCAGTGCCTTGTCCGGGGTGATCTTCCACTTGGCGTACTCGCTGGCGAACAGGCCGCTGGTGACGTTGACGTGGTCCACGTCACCCGTCAGGACGTACTTCTCGACGTTGGCCCGGGTGATCAGCGGGTACTGGGTACGGAGGGCGGCCTGGCAGGGTTGAGAGACGCCGCACCCCAGTTCGGGTACGAACACGTCCACCGCGAGCTGCTTGTCGGCGGGCATGGCTGCGCGCAGGGCCGTGGAGGAGTCGCTGACGAAGCGGCGGACATCGTCGGCGGTCTTGAAGCCCCAGTAGCCGAGGTCCTGGGCGAACTTGACGCCGACGACTCCGGGCCTGTTGGCCTGGGCTGCCAGGGCGGCGACCGCGGCGTTGAACTGGTCCTTGCCTGCCTGCCACGCGGGAGCCAGTTCGCTTTCGATCCAGACCCGCATGCCGAGCTTCACGGCCGTGGCGGCTGCCTTGCCGGTGGCGTCGTC
Source organism: Sphaerisporangium sp. NPDC051017 (assembly GCF_040683095.1). Lineage (NCBI taxonomy): Bacteria > Bacillati > Actinomycetota > Actinomycetes > Streptosporangiales > Streptosporangiaceae > Sphaerisporangium > Sphaerisporangium sp. NPDC051017. The sequence goes on along the minus strand of NZ_JBFBCI010000070.1, from coordinate 17,942 downwards.
GGGCGCGGCCGGGGTCTTGGTCTTGGGCGGTGCGGCGGACGCGCTCGGCGTGGGAGTGGTCTGGTCAGGTGGGGTCTGCTCGGTAGTGGTCATGGGCTCCACCGGCTCCTGCTTGGTTACGGTCGGGGCCGTCGAAGGTTGGGTGAGCGGAGCCGGTGAGGCGCTCGGCGCGCCGACGGTCGGGTCTGTGGGGTTCTGGCCCGAGGTGTCGGCTGTTGGAGCGGTGGTCGGCACTCCAGCGCCGGAGTCGGCTTCTGTGCTGCCGGAGCCGCTCGTGCCGGTACCGGAACAGTCGAACTCGCCGCCGATGCAGGCCTTGGCGGGAGGCTTGGTGATGTTGCCGCCGACGTCCTTGCAGATGTACTTGCCGGCGTTCTGGTCGTACTTGCACAGGACCTGGTCTTTGTCGGCGCATCCCTGCATGCCGGGGCCTTTGTTGTTCTTGTCCTTGCAGAACAGGACAGGGCCGGGAAAGGGGACCGCTTCCTTGAGCCTTTGGCCGTCGTTGAAATTCCAGTAGTCCAGGACCCTGAGGGCGTCTTTGGGTGTCTCGGCCATCCACGAGCAGTACATGAATTCCGGGGTTCCGGTGCCGAGGATGTCGTCACACTCGTTATTCGAGACAGTGTCGGTACCGGGGTCGGCCAGGGCCATGCCGGTGGGGATGCCGATGGTCAGCGTGAGTAGCACCGCAACCAGGGCGATGATCCATTCGCGTTTGCGAAGTCGGGGCATTCGGGGGGCTCTTCTCGTTATTAGAGGGGCTTGGGGCAGTGCTTCATGTAGGTGATGGTCACGCCGATGGTCCCGGAGCCTTTGGTGCCGTTGTTGTCACCGGACCAGGAGATCGACATATAGGTGTTCAGGGGCTTGCCGCAGTCGTTGGTGTCGCCGGGCCCGACCTGGAGCGAGAAGTTGATGGTCGTGCTCTGGCCGTTGCCAACGCTTCCGCTGCCAGGTGAGGCGCTCACGTTAGAGCCGCTTGCCTGCCAGGTGATCGATCCGGTCTGGCTGCTCACGGTCACCGACCCCTGCCGGCCGGTGCCCACGTCGATCGAAGTGGTGGACGCCGAGAACGACGGCGGCGGCGGTGGAGGCGGGGGCGGAGGGGGCTGTTTGGGTGACGATTGCGGCTGGGAGGTTTGTGGCGGCGGCGGATTGTTCGGACCGTTGTCAGCCGTTGGCGGGCCGCTGCGGTCGGGCTTGCCGGTTGGTTTCGCGGAGGGTTGGGAGCGGTGGGACGGCGGCGGCACGAGCGGCACGGATTTGTTCGCCCGGGTGGCCGCGCGCTCGTTGGCCTTCGGCCTGGCAGTGGCGACGGGGAGACCGTTGTCCACGGGACCTCCGGCGCCCGCGGGAGGTGGTGGGGGCGGGGAGTCGACCAGGGGTGGCAGTGGATCGCCGGCCGTGACGGCGACGATCGTGTCTCCGGCCGCCTTCACCTCGATCGGCTTTGCGCTGCTGGGGTGGAACAGCAGTGACCAGATCACGCCCGCCGAAGCCACCGACACCAGGGTGATCAGGCCGACGCGCCCCCACCGGATGCGGCTTTCGGGGTCGGCGGCTTCCGGGTCGGGCTCCCAGAACTCTGCGGACGGCGGCTCCCCTTGGGGCCGATTGGGTGTGAAGCCCTCTTCCACCGTCAACGGCGCCTCAGGGGGTGGAGGATCCTCTAGCGCGTCGGGCTGGACGGGGAAACCGTCGGGATGCCAGCCCTCGGTGCGGGTCTCGGCAGTGGTGACCGAGGTGCTGGCACCGGCGAGAAGTCGTTCCGCTGGGGCAGAGCTCGTCGGGATGGGCATGCGTGACAGCAGCGTGGTGATGGACGCCTTCGACGGCGCTGCCTGGCAGCTTTTGCAGGCACGCAGGTGCCGGCTGATGTGAGCGCGCAGCAGCCGCGTCGGTGACTCCACCCACGACCTCACCAGACCGGCCATCACCGCGCATCTGGGGGTGGCGAGCCTGGCGTCCATGACGGCGGCCAGCCATTGTTCGGCGGTGCGCCTGCCCGAGCACGCTGCCGACTCCACCGCGTCCACCGGGATATCGAGTACCCGCGCCACGTCATCCGGCGCGAGGCCATGCCGCAGGGTCAAATCGAGAGTCTCGCGTTCGCGCGGCTCCAGGCAGGCCAGCACTTCGACCGCCAGCTCGGGAGCGCCGCCGCGTCCCTGCCGGGCGTGCGAACCGGTGTGCGTGACGCCGGCGAGCCTGGCCTGGCACTCGGCGCGGGCCAAGGCGTACAGCCAGGCGCGACGACGCCTTACGTCATGCAACTGGGCGGTGTGGGCAACGGCCCCGTAGATGGCGCCTACCGTCGCTGACAGTGCATCGTCGTCGTCCACCAGAGAGCAGCAGTAGTCGTAGAGCTGCTCGCCGTACTCGCGGCACAGACGTTCCAGGGCGGCGGGATCGTCGATTAGCACACAGATCAGCGCTCCTGAAGTAGATCGGACCAGGGGATTAGAAAAGGCAGCATGTGCGAGCCTCGCCATAAGCGGACCCATGCGCCTTCATTGGTATGCATCGCAGCTGGCCGTCAGATCGGGTTCAATCGTTCGTCTGGGTCGGGCCGGGTGGCTGCGCGGATCGCGGCGTTGCGGGCCACAATCGCGTCCTGAGCGGTGATGCGTGAGGCTTCGGCATCCAACATGTCGGCGAGCTTCTTGTCCGTGCGAATCCATCCCTTCTCGAAATGGATCCACCAGGTGTCCTGGTAATGGACGGCGTACGCGATGGTCTGGCCGAGCGGCGACACCAGACCTTGGTCGAAGGCCCGGCTCATCTCCGCATGACTGATGATCATTGGTTGGGCGTCGGGTTCGATGGTGGACGGCTGATCTGCGGGGCGCTTGGGGAGCGACATGGTTTCGGTGGCTCCTTCTACCGGCGCAGCTCGGGACCGTCGAGGCCGAGCGTTCGATCGGGTGGTGTGAGCAGAGGTGCGGCGGCTTCTTGTGTGAGGCCGCGTTCGTGGTGCAGAGCCCGGCGCGCGGCGAGGTCGTGCGCACTCGTCCCTGCGTTCCTGGTCAGCGGGCCGGATGCGGTCATGAGTTCGGCGCGGGCGTGGTCGGCCAGCAGGTCGCGTCCGATCTCGATGGCGACGCCGGCCTCGACCGCGGTGACCGCCAGGCGCGCAAGGTAGCCGGGAGCCGCGGGTGTGGCCTCGGACCGGCTCTCGGTGGTCTCGCCGGCCAAGGCCAGGTCGGTTGATGGAGAGCGGGCGAGTTCCCAGGAGAGCGTGAGTTCCTCGACCGGCTCGCCGTACTCGTCGACTGCGACGATGGCCTCGTAGATGCTGCGCCGGTCGGGGCTGGTGAACACCTCGGGATCGAGCCAGGCGGCCACCTCGTGCAGGTGTTCCGGATGCTGGATCAGGTCGGCCAAGAGTGCTTCCTCGCGCAGAGTCCGCAGGTCCTGGCGCGGAGCCTCCACCGAGAGTTCATAGGTGAGGCTGGCCTGGAAGTGGACCGCGTTGGAGCGCAGGGCGTCCGACAGCAGCGCGAAGTGGTCAAGTTCGGGGTCGACGCCACGGACCGTTCCGGCGGCTTCAGCGAGGCGGTCGGCGTGGCCGAGGAGCTCTCGACGCAGCGCGGCTTCCTGGATCATGCGGCCGTAGACGGCGACGGAGGAAACATCGGGGCTGGACAGGGCCAGACCGGCGAGCCTGGTCTCGTCGATACCGGGCACGTCGACTTGGGAGGTGATCCGCGCGGCCATCGCCGCGCCCCACGTGCCAGGTTCGTTCGCGCGGACGTCGAGGAACGCCGCGAAGATGGCCTGGTGATCGGCGTGGTCGAAGTGCCGGGGAAGAAGGTAGGGCACGTCGTTGATAAGGCTCGGATCGTAAATGAGTGCGCCGAGCAGCGCTTCTTCGGTCCGGTGGAGGAGATTAGGCATGGTGTGGGGGTTTCCTATCGTTGTGTGACCTCCTGGAAGAGACCCCAGGTCCGCTCAATGCAGAGCAGTTACTCGGGCTGATGGCGGAGGGATGTCCGGGCGTCGCAAGGATCGTGTCCACTTGGCCGATGCCTCGCATTTCGGGGTCCCCAGTGCGTGCTTCGACCGATGCGGCAGAGATCGGCTGATAGTTGGTGCCGGGAACATGCTCGGCTTTCAGCGGGGGTATGTCGCCCAGCCGGTCGGACGCATGGTTGAGAGCGCCGGGGACGTCCTCCTGGGTTCGGAGGGGGAAGGTTGGCATCAGGCGTTACCCCCGGCCGCCTTGCGGGCGCGGTGGCGGTCGACGCTGCGATCGGCGAGCGCCAGGGCGGCGAACCGGTTGTTGAGGTGGTGGTCGAGTTTCGGGTCGATGATCCGGAGCCAGCCACCCTCGCCCGCCATCCACCAAGAGCCGTCGTAGCGAAGGCAGTCCGTGAGGGTCTTGCCCAGAGGTACGGCCACCCGCTGCTCCCGGCGGGCGCTCATGGTGGCGGCGGTCAGGAACAGATAGCTGTCGGTACGGCCTCTGCTGGGTTCGTCGGCCTTGAGTAAGGCGGTGGGAATGCCCGCGGCGGGATCCGCCGTGGCCCAGTGCTGCTGGAGGCGGGTGTCCTCTGCGGCCAAGCCGTCGGCGCCGCGGTGCCCAGCGCGGCAGCCGGCGGCGTAGAAGATGATGGCCGCGTGCATGGTCTGGCGGAGTTCGGCGTGCCAGTAGCGTGCGGCCTGTCCCGATGGCTGCTTGGCGTCGTAGATCTCCTCGCGCCATGCTTTGAGCGCCCACAGCTCCTCGATCAGACCGGGGTGCTGCGCCCAGCACCGGGGCAAGCGCTCTTCGACACCGAGCTCGTAGCGATCGTGGAGCCAGGTCACCCAGGCCAGCAGGGCGGTCCAGTTGGCCGCGCGTTCGCCGGAATCCATCCGATGCCACTCGGTCAGGCGTCGACTGGGCTTGGCCGTGGGCCGGTCACGACGCTTGAGAGTGTTCACGTGCTGGTCGCGGTAGCCCTTGTTCAGCGAGGCCTTGAGCAGGGCGGGGGCGGGGGGCTTGACGGACTGTTCAGGCGTCTCGGTCACTGTCGGCTCCATCCTCGCCGCCTCTGACGGCGTCTGTGCCAGTGGTGTCCGAGGTCCTGGTGCTCGGATCCGCCTTCGCGATCATCTGGGTGGCTTTGGCGACCGAGCGGGCGTAGGCGTCGCGGTCTGGGCCTTCGTAGTGCCGGGTCATCCGCACCAGCACGGCGGGGGTGGTGGCGTGGATGACCAGGGCCTCGCGCCGTTCCTGGGACAAGGTTCGGATCACCTCGGGAGGGAGGGTCTTGCGATCATGCAGGGTGGATTGGACGGTGTGCCCCGTGCTGCCGCGCTGATGGGTGGTGAGGAGTTCGCGGTACTCACCGGCCAGCGCGGACAGGTCCCGGAGTTCGTCACCGGACAAGCCGCCGAGAGCGATCTTCACCGTGGAGGCGCCCCAGAGCATTGCCGAGCCTTCGCGGCCCCACCGGTTCTCGGCCTGGGCCATGTTCTGGAGCACGGCGACGAGGAAGATTCCCGATCCGCCCGCGTACGACATCAGGGCGGGCAGGTGCGGGAGTGGGACGACGTTGGCGACCTCGTCGCAAAGCAGGGCAAGCGGCGGGTCGAGCCGGCCGCCGGGTGAGGCGTCGGCGAGCTTCTTGGCGGTCTCGGTGAGCTCGTCGACGAACGCCGAGATCAGCGGCGCCAGGTCAGTGGCCTGTTTCTCCGAGACCAGCAGATAGATCGTGCCCCGGGCCGTGAGAAGGGCCTCCAGGTCGACCCCCTCCCCCGCCGCTGGGGTGAAGGTGGCGCGGGCGGTGGGGGCCAGCAGCGGTGCCACCGCCGTCTGCACGGTGGTCCACAGGTTGGAGCGGGTGCCTTCGGGTGAGCGGTAGGCGGCGTCGAGCATCGCGGCGGTGCCGGGCGCGGCACCGGGATGGTCGCGAAGGATTTTCACGGGCCGGTCGAGGCGCTCGTCGAGCGCCCACCGCAGGACGTCGTCCATGGAGCCGCCGGACAGGGCGGCCGCGTGCAGCCAGCCCGCGAGCAGGTTGGTGGCGGTCATGCCGAAGTAGGCGGCGTTCCCGGAGTCTTGGTTGGCGCCGGTCTTACCGACCGTGACCATGACATCGGCCCGGGTGCGGGCCTTTTCGAAGTTCTCGCAACCCGAGGTCGGTGACCAGCGCACCAGGTCAGGCCAATGAATCATTCCGGTGGGCGCCATCACCAACACGGGACGGCCGCCTTCAGCGCGCAGCAGCGCGGTGGCCTCAACGATGTCTTTGCGGACCGAGGTGACCAGGGCTGGACCAGGCCAGCGGTGCAGCCACGGGATGATGACCATGCTGGTCTTGCCTTGACGGGGCGCGGACATCAACAGGACCGACGACTCGGAGCTGATGGCCAGCGGCATACCGCCAGAGGCGGTGCGGCCCAGCCGGACTCCCACGTCCTGCACCGTGTAGTCGGTTCCCGCGACGCTCGGGCGGACGACCGGCCCCTGGGCGATGATGGCTTTCTCCGACATCGACCGGGCGAGCTGGTTGCGGGAGGCCAGCCCGCGGTGCGAGCGTCCGCTGCCGATCCGGCGGATACCGATGACCGCTGCGGTCGCGATGCCGGTGAAGGTGAGTACAGAAGACAGTAGGTAGCCGGGCCAGCCCGGCAGCGAGTCACGTGCCGAGGCCGGCCAGGCTTGCTTGGGGTCGGACAGGTGGTGGGGAAGCCGTTGCAGGATCGACAGGGAGTCACCCAGGCTGGTGTCCGGCCAGGAGAAGGCGAATACCAGTCCGGCGATCTGCCCGGTCAGCCAGACCCCCACGACCGCGACGACGATGCATCCGAGCGCACCGAACAGCAGGTAGTCGGCAGGGCCATCGAACATGCCGCGGCCGGCGATGGTCTCGTTTCGCGCCATGTCAGACGGCCATGCGCTCGTTGGTCCAGTAGAGCCGACGCTCCACAGGAGTGAGGACGACCTGGACGACGTGGCTGGCGGTGCGGCCGATCTTCCAGACCGCCCGGCCGATCTGCTCGCCGGACCAGGACGCGATGTGTGCGCACTCGGTGTCGGTGAGCCCGATCGCATCCCGGGTCATCGCCAGCGGTGCGGTGTCCTGCCTCAGGCAGATTCTCACGTCGCAGCTCGCGATCAGGTTCTTGGCGATCGTGACCTCCTGCGACCCTTCCGGCCCCACCGCCTCGAAGTCCGCGAGCCGGTGAGTGGCCAGGACCTGGATGGTGCCCTGGGCGCGGGACAGGCGAAGGTCGGAGTCGACTTTGCGGATCATGGCCGGGACGCGCATGGCACGCCACAGCTCGTCGCGGACGACCAGGCGGACGGGGCCGCCGGGTTCGTCGATGGCGGCTTGGCCCCAGGAGGAGACGCAGGCGAGCGTCATGGCCACGGTCTCATCCCCGCGGCCGTCGATACGGGACAGATCGACGGTCTGGATCGGGGCGTTGAAGTCGAGCTGCACGCTGGTGGGGCCGTCGAACAGGCCGGAAAGGGAGTCTCGGACCATGTTGCCCAGGGCGTCGGTCGCCCGCCGGACCATCTCCCGCAGTTCCCCGACGTCCTCGCCCCGCACCCGCAGTTCGGTTGCCATCTCCGGCAGCGGGTCGCGCAGCAGCTGCCAGATCTGCGGGATGGTGGGGTCTTTGAGGATGGTGGCGCCGGTGGCCTGTCCGGAGGCGTGTTTGATCGCCAAGCTGATCGCCGCCTCCTCCGTTGGGGTGAGGTCTCCGTCCAGCCGCATGACCAGTAGCGAGGAGAGGAGGGTGATGCGGCGGCGGTGGATCTCCTCCAGTCGTTCGCGGAGCTGCTCGGTGTCGGTGGGCAGGTTCTCACCGAGCGGCCCGGCGTCCAGCGGGTTGAGCCGGGTTCCGAGGCCAGGGCCGAGTTCGACCGGTGCGACGCCGAACGCGCGCGCCAGGGGCGCGTACTCGTTCTTGATGTCGCCGAGCACGAAGGTCTTGACCCCGTACGCGCTGAGCCGGGTGATGAGGGCTTTGATCGTGGCGGATTTGCCCGCGCCGGGTACTCCTGTGATCAGCATGTTGGGGTTGGAGATGAGACCGCGGCGCAGCCATTCGATGGGGTGGCAGGCGAAGGCGCCGCCGGACAGGCAGTCGACGCCGACGTAGACGCCGACCGGCGGCATGCTCGCCCCGTACAGCCACGGGTAGAGGCCCTGCACCTGGCCGGTGCTCCCCCGGAAGACGGGGATCGCAGGAAAGCGGGGAGCGCGCCCGCCGAAGGGGTGCGCGTGACCCCGCCTGGGCGCGAGCGGGTCCTTGCGGCTGCGCTCGTCCGTCCGGGATCGGTTCTTGCGAGCGGTGGCCGCCGGGGTGGTAGGAGCACCGAGAACACCGGCAAGGTCGAAGACGGGCAGAGCGGTGCTCTTCCGCTTCCGCAGCAGCCCCATGCTCAGAACCTCCTCCGGGGCAGGCCCATGCCAAGCGGCAGGGCGCCGAGCGCGAACCCGATGTCTTGGGCCATCCACATGCGGCGGATGGAGATCCGTGCCGCCGCCGCGTCGGCTTCCAGGGCCGCACAGGCGTCGTCCAGGCTGGCCGGATCGGTGACGGTGACCGTGACGTACGCCGAGAAGCGGACCAGTCCGTGACCGGCCGCGCGTTCGCGGTCCTGGGCACGGGCACGGTCCAGGGCGGCCTGCTCGTGTTCGGGGACGATCTGGCCGGTGCGCTGCCGCATCTTGATCGCGACGTCACGTGCGGTGCGCTCGCGCATGACCTCCTGTTCGGCCTTGCGCGGGCCGAGGGGCTCGATGTGCAAGGAGAAGGCGCGACGGTGGTCTCCCTCACCCAGCAGCGGGGCCAGCGCGGTGGAGTAGATCTGGTTGCGCGGCCAGTCGTGAACCACGTAGCTGACCGAGTGGGCGCCGTCGTGGGCGTAGGAGCCGGGCTTGGCCTCGGCGGCGGCCGGTCCCGCCAGCGCCGGGTCGACACCCGGCAGCCCGTACTGCCGGTCGCCCACCGCGGCCATCGCCCCGGCACGCTGGTCGGCCAGGACACGAGCCGAGTGGGGGTCGAACGCGGTCCGCAGCACCTCGGCCAGTTCGCGAGGATCGAGCCAGCCTTCCACCTGGAGGTCTGCACCGCTGATGGCGGAGGTGAGTGCCTTGAGCTGGCGTACCAGGACGACGGCGGCTCCGGCCGCGCCACCGCCGGCGGCCCTGATCTGAGATGCCGCCCTCTTGTGGTCCATGGTGAAGGCCAGGAACGCCTCGCGCTGCGAACTGGCCAGCGTCGAGGTCGCCAAAAGGATCTCGGTGATCTGCCGCGCGAGCGGCGGAGCCTCGTCGTTGAGGTGGTCGGCGTGCCATCGGCGCAGCGCCGCCCCCGATTCGGGGACCAGCCGCTGGAGCGCCTGCACCCGGACGATCGGATTGCCCTCGGTGCACAGACCTGACAGCAAGCCGCCCCATCCCGCGACACGCAGGTCCCTGCGCGAGGAGTCGACGAGCCCGATGCCGGGGAAACGGATCCGTGCGACCGCGGTGAAGGTCCGCTCGTATCGGTTGTGCGCGACCGCGATGGTGCCGCCGTTGCCGAAGTCCGCTTCCAGGATGGTCAGCGGGGCCAAAATCCCGGGAAGGTCCATCGGGGCAGGCGCGCCGGGCCGGGTTTTGGAGCGCGGGGCGAACGCGGCGCTGGCGAACTTGTGCTGGTCTCGGGACCGCAGCAGTCCGTAAGAGACGGCGGCCGTGATCCATTCATCGACCGTCCGTCCGGCGATCCGGACGAACGCGAGCGTGATCAGCACAGCGGCGACCGGCCAGCACACCGCACCTTGCCTGAAGTCGGACGCGGCCAGCGGCCAGGCGGCGGCCAGGACGCCGATGCCCAGCATCGCGGCGCGCCGGCCGCTGAGCCCGAAGATGAAGGCCACCTTCTCTTCTTGCCAACCGAAATAGGTCCGCGAGGCGGGCGTGCTGCTCTCAGTACGTGTGCTCATGCCTCACCGGCCTTGGATTCATGGCCGTCGCTGGCAGGGCTCGGCTTCGGCTGTGGCGACGCTGGCTGGCGCTCTGCCGGAGCAGACTCCTCGGCCGGAGCAGGCGACGACTCCTCGGGGGCGGCCTGACCCGCCGAAGACTCAACCTGCGCCGGCTCATGGGCAGATTGCTCAGCTGGCGATGGTGGCGTCGGCGTGCCGGGGTCTGACCCCTGAGCGGGGGCCGTGCTGCCTGAACCATCGGAAGATCCGCCGCCGTATGGGCGCCGGTAACCACCGCGCCCGGCGTAGGGCGGTACTCCTGCCGCATAGGCTGCCGGTCGTCCACCCATTCCCGCATGGGTCGCCATCTGGTCCATGCCGCCACTGAGGCTGTTGATCGCCTTCTGAGCTCCTTGGAGGGCCGCGACGGCAACGGCTGCGGGGATCGCCGCGGCACCGGCACCGGCTGCCGCAGACCCGCCTGCGCCCCCGGCTGCTGATGCACCACCGCCGGACTGCCCGAAAGACGCCATGGTCCGCGCCTCAGACGCCTGACTGAACTGGTCGGGGTCGACGCCTGTCGGTGCGCCACCCCCCGCACCACCACCGGCCCTTCCCGCAGCGAAGCCCAAAAGCGCCCCAAGCCCCGCGCTGCCGCCTACCGCGACGCTGGCGAACGCGAAGAAGCGGGCGATGGCCGGCCAGGCGAAGACGGCCAGGATCAGCACCAGCATCCCGGCCAGCAACGTTTGGATGTCCGTGCTCTTGCCGGTCATCCCGAAGCCCAGTGCGAAGACGAGCGCGATGACCGGCTTCAGGATGATCAGTTGCCCGGTGGACACCGCGAACTTGGTCCACCAGGAGGTGGTGGCATCCGAGAGCTGCCCGGCCGCGGCGATCGGCGAGGTGGCCACCAAGACGACGATGGCCGCGTTACGCAGCAGCAGCTCAAACCAGAGCACCAGCGTGAGCAATATCCCGATCACAGCCAAGAGCAGGATGAGAGCGCCCGCCGCACCAACGGAGTTCAACGGAATCAGGCCGGTGATCCTCGCGGTGAGGGCCCTGGTGCTGCCGAAGCTCTGCACCACGATGAAGTTGGTCAGCTCGTCGGCGGCTCTGAGAGACGTCCCCGCGATCACCAGGGTCAGCATGAACGCCAAGGCGGCCTTGCCGACGCCGATCAGCCCTTGAACCAGGGCGGAACCGTCGTGGGTGATCGCCGTCTTGATGACCTGGCCCAGCAGGAGCAAAACAGCGATCACTCCGGCGAGCTTGAGGGAGATCTGGTAGACGCTGCGGACCCCGGGAGAGGTCAGATCGACCGGCGGGATGGCGACGAACGCTTTCCCGAAGCCTTCCAGCAGGCCGTTCGCCGCCGACACAAAGCTCTGGACGACCGCGTTGAAGGCGCTGCCCGCGATGCTGCTCACGCCCCCGCCGACGAGGTCGCCGATACAGCTGGCCGGATCAAATGGGCATGCCATGGGAGACCTCCTCTGTTGTCAGACGGGGATGATCGGTCACAGAGCTCGGACTCACCGCGAGGCCAGCGGCAGCCAGCCCATGGCAGCCGCCACATCCGACCCGGGCATAGCCTCAAGGCCCGAGTAGTCCGCGCTAAGCGTGGGGACAGGCATCTTCCAGTCACCGGCGGCCCAGTGCATCTGCAAAGGAAAGACCCCGATGCGGTTTTCAGGCTCCTGGCCCGGCAGCGTGATCTGGTAGTAGCCCAGTAGCAGGACGGTCACCGAGTCAGCCGTGATCTGCTGAATCTGATAAGCCATCGGCGTGAGCAGCACCGACGCGCCGTCGGGAGCCGGTCCGCTGGTGGGCAGCCCCAGGCGCTTGCGGGTGTTGATCGGTCCCTTCGACAGCTCAACGGCGGCGGTCGTCCACGCCGGATCCGCGATGACAGTGCCGATCTGCGCCGCGCGGGCGGGGTCGAGGGTGGAAGCGATCTGGCCCCAGTACTGCACTGCGGCGGAGACCGCGCCGAGCGTCGAGTGCGGGTAACCGACCGAGACGTCATGCACCAGCCGGGTTCCTGGCAAGAGTTGCAACGGCGGCGGGTGCTCACCGAACCCGATCATCTTGCCGTTCTGGTCGATGCCGATCACATCCCCCGGCCCTCCGCCGGGCGCTGGGACACGGTGGTTCGGGGGGTTGTTGGGCATCAGGGCCGTTTGGATGACCAGGCCGACAGCCACGAACGTGACCAGTGCGAGCACGATCATGCGCACGTAGAAGAGCACCGGGCGGCGACGCTGCAGGAAGGTGTTGCTCATGTCGTCTGCGCACCGCCCGCTAGGAAGCGGCTCCGAAGACGGTGTTGACCATGGGAATCGCGATGGCCGTCACGACGACCCCGCCGAGGCTCCACACCAGGGCCCGCTTGCCCTTGTCGGCGTGGTCGGGCCTGTTGGACAGGGCGCCGATGGCCATCAACCCGCCGGAGACGACCGCGGCGACCGCGCAGGCGATCAGGGCGCCCCACTTGGCGTAGGCCAGCAGTAGGTTGACGCCGTTGCTGCCCGCGGTCGGGTCCTGCGGGGCGGGATTGTCGATGTCGGCCGCCAGCGCTTGAACCGCGGTGTGAACACCATCGTGCAGAGACAACAAAAGGGGCAAATCGGGCTCCTTGGGGTAGGGGGCCCGCCCGCCGACCAGGCACGCGAGCGGCCCGAATCGCGCAGGGACGGGATCTGACCTGCGACGTTTCCGAGCAAACACCGCGGAAACGGTTATACGCGCCCAAGAAGAACCCTGTCAACCACAGCAAACAAGCATGCCAGCAGAGGGTCAACCCAGTTTGCGGGAGCAAGCACTACACTATGGACAGTGCTGGATCTTGCGTTGGTGAGCTGACGGAGGGCTACACCTGACATGATCGACAGCAAGCCGGATGTGCTCGCGCAGCGACTCGACCATCTCTTCAAGACCGTGCACCCCAAGGGGCGCGGGCCTTACACGCTCCGCGAAGCCGCCAGACAGATCAACCAAGAGGCCGGCAAGGCGATCATCTCAGCCTCCTACCTGTCGCAACTGCGCACGGGAGAGAAGACCAGGCCCAGCTACGAACGACTGAGTGCCATCGCCCGTTTCTTCGGCGTCGACGTGACCTACTTCGCCGACGACGAGGTGGCCGTGCGCACCGACAGCCAGCTCGCGCTGATCGCCGCGATCCGCGACAGCGGCGTGCGCGAAATCGCTCTGCGAGCGTCCGGCCTGTCCCCCGAAACCCTCAAAGCGATCTTGAGCATGGTCGAGCAGGCCCGGAAGATCGAAGGCCTGCCAGAGGACGGCCCCAAGCAGTGATTCACCGGCTGTCGACCCCGCCGTAAAGTTTTTACCTGGCCCCACATCCCCGTGCCGCACGGCGTTTCCGCAGCCAGCAGCCCCCCACCCGCCCCAAGGATCTTCAAGTTCCTTTACTCTCCCATTGCCAGACGAGGGTGGATTGCCCGCAATCGTGCCGCCGAGTCAGACCGTGACGGCAACCCTCCCGTTTGACCGAGGAGAGTTCGGGTTGAACGATGTGAAGCGCTTCCGCGCGCAGTGCGAGGAACTTCTGCGCGAGCTGACGATTCCGAATCCTTTCGAGATCACCACGTTCTGTGATTCGGTGTCCGAGCGCCGCGGCAAGCCGATGATCCTCACGCCGACCCAGATGACCCCCACCGCGGAATCGTGCCCATACGGCCTGTGGGTCGGCTTCGACCATGTCGATCGCATCTACTACGAGCAGGACACCAGCCCCCTGCATCGAGACGCGATCATCCTGCACGAGATCTCTCACATGCTCCTTGGCCACTCCTCCGACGTGGCCGACGCCCTCGAATTCGCCGGGATACTGCCCGACCTGGACCCCGGCAAAGTGCGGCACTGGCTGAGCCGGCGGATCTACACCACCGACAACGAACTTCAGGCCGAGCTACTCTCCTCGCTGATCCTGGAACGGGCCAGCGTCTCACCGCCTCACTCCGGTAGCTGGGTGACCCGGCTCAGCAACGCTTGGCAGCGCCCGAAGCAAAGTCCGCGCGACTAAGATGAAGATCCTCCCCATCACCGTCCCATGGACCGTCCTGTGGGCCGTCCCCCTGTGGCGCCTGCCGCTTCCGAGCATCAGCGTCGCGCTCGATGCCTGCTGGGCTTATCGGAACCTCAACGCGCTGCGCCCGCTGTGGAAGCAACTCACCGACGCGGCCCCGCACGTCGTCCTCGGCACCCCACCCAGCCGACGCACCGACCTGACCTCGTTCGCCGATCTCCGCATCCGGCTGCTGCGTCGCACGATCGAGATCCGCGACGCATGGCTGGCCCTGCGCGGCTACGTGACCGACGAGGACCATCGCTGGATTCGAGACGAACTGCTCAGCCATGGCCTGGCAGGAGAGCAGCTCGACGCGGCGATCGAGGCCGCCTGGCTCACCTGCGCGGTCGACGCGCGACACCATGGCCGGCCTTACGTGCCACCAGCTTCACGACCAGCGCGCGGTGGAAGCGACCTGCGCGACGAGGTGCGCTGGCTCCGCCTGATCGACCACGCCCGCCGCTCCAAGGCCGTCGCGACCGCTGCTGCCACACTCAATCACCGAATAGCGGTGCGACACCCATGACCAAGACACAGATGCCTGCCGTCGCCCGGCACTCGCAGCCACGCGAACCGAGTACACGCTGATCTTCGACTCCGTTACCACGCCCCAGCCAGGCAGCGGACCAGGCCCTACTCCGTGAACCGGCCGACACCAGGGCCGACAAGCTCCTCCATTGAACTCTGCACAACGTCCCGGCAAACAGAGCAGCACCAGGCAGGCTCATCTCCTTTGGCGCAGTTGACCACATCCGGATCTGTCTAATACGGTCGTCCCAATTCGTTTGCTGAAGCAAACAGCCTGGTTGTTCCCCTGCCGACCCGGATCTCAGCGAGTTCAAGGGAGATCACATGCACACGATCACCCCTGTCTCGCTTTCCCTCGTCGGCCTGTGAGCGGCAAGCTCGTCGGTGCCGTGGTCGCGGCCGTCGCCGCGCCGCTCACGCTTGTTCTGGGCATCGGGCTCGGCTCTGCCGCAGGCACCGTCCCCGGTCCTCCCCCATCAAACGCGGACTCCTCGTGCTCCGGCACCACCGGCTCTGGCATGGACGCCGGCCGCGGCGAGATCCTCAACGACAGCCAAGCCCAGAACGCTCAGATCATCTACAAGGTCTCCACCGAGCTCAAGCTGCCGACACGGGCGGCGATCATCGCCATCGCGACCTCGATGCAGGAAGACCGGCTCCGCAACTCCACAACCCCAGGCGATCTCGACAGCCTGGGCCTGTTCCAGCAGCGGCCGTCCCAAGGATGGGGCACTCCCGAGCAGCTGACCGATCCGGTCCATGCCTCCAAGAAGTTCTACGCGGCGCTCGTCAAGGTGCCGAACTGGCAGACGATCCCCCTGACGCAAGCCGCACAAGCCGTCCAGAAGTCCCGCACTCCGGACGCCTACGCGCAGTGGGAGCCTTTCGCTACGAAGATCGTCGCAGCCTTCGCAGAGACAGCAGCCACCTGCCCCACCGCCGTCCCAGCCAGCGACCTCGGCGCGGCGATCCTCGCCCAGGCGCAGAAGTGGACCGGGATGGCCTACCAGTACGGCGGCGGCGACCAGAACGGGCCCTCGGTAGGCACGAACTCCAACGGAAGCGGCCAACCAGGCTTCGACTGCTCAGGCCTGACCGTCTGGGCCGTCTACCAGGCCACCGGCGGCAAGGTCCTGCTCCCCCGGACCGCCGCCACACAGTTCCAGGACCGCCGCTGGAAGCACGTCCCCTACGATCAGCTCCAGGTAGGCGACCTGGTCTTCTGGCCAGGCACCTCGGGCACCAGCAGCGCCCCGTCCCACGTCGGCATCTACGCAGGCGACCACCGCTTCTTCAACGCACCCTTCACCGGCGCCAACCTGCGCTTCGACTCCATGGCACCAGGAACCTACCGGCACAAGACCTTCATCGCGGGCGCCCGCATCACCGGCTAGGATGTACTCATGTAAACGCCGCCCTATTGCTGAGTACTGGAGTCTATGGCCAGTCCGGCAGGGGTCGCGTCACCGACCGTCCGCCCAAGGGAGGGGAAGGACACGTGAGCGCCACGCCTTCCAAACCCGGCCCGCTCGCAGACCGGCTTGAGCACCTGTTCCAGACCGTCTACCCCAAGGGCGGCAAGCCGTACACCAACGTAGAGGTCGCCGAATCGATCAACGCCGCCGCCGGCGAAAAGGTGATCTCGCAAGCCTACGTCTGGCAGCTCCGCAAGGGCATCAAGGACAACCCCACCAAGCGGCACCTCGCCGCCTTGGCGGCCTTCTTCGGCGTCTCGGTGTTGTACTTCTTCGAGGACGAGACCGAAGACGGCGCCACAGCCCCAGCGACGAAGGCCGACCTGGCCCTCAGAGACGAAGCGGTCAAAGAGGTCGCGCTACGGGCGGCCGGCCTCTCCGACGAGACCTTGAAGACGATCCAGGACATGATCGACCGCGCACGCACCCTCGAAGGTCTCCCCGCGGTCAACGAACAGCACAGGGCCTGAAGGCGAGCCCAAAGACCCACCTCAGCACCTGGAAACGCAACAGGCACCAGAGCGCGACATCGCCCGCCGGCGTTGCCCGTTCTACCGCCTTCCCCCTCTGAATCGTCCCCGGCCCGGCTCGAAGAAACACATGGCCTCTTGACCGGCTCATATATTTGAGTATATTTGCATACTAGCCATATACAAGGGTATAGGTGGGAGCTAGGAGGCGGGAAGCTTGAGCGAGGACTCAGTGGACGGCGGTGGGGTGATCTTGACCGAATGCGTCCGGCAAAAGGTACAGACCACTCGCACCGCCTATGGCTGGCGGGCGGCCGAATGACTCCAACCCCCGCACTCGACCCTCTGCGGCTCTACCGCGTCACCGATGCCATGCAACTGCTGAGCATGAGCCGCACCGTGATTTACGAGCAGCTCAGGACCGGGCGCATCCGCTCGGTCACCCAGGGCCGCACCCGGCTGATCCCGGCCTCAGCGATCTTCGACTACATCACGCTACTGGAACAGGAAGCGGCATCATCGCAGTGAACTGCCTGCCGAGATGAAGTGCCAGCTGATCCATGCGGAGAAAGACCAGTGACGGGACGTACCGTCGGCTCTCGCGGGCGGTGCTGTAGCGGCCCCTGCCACCGCCAGGAGCTCGGCCATGCCGTCCGGATACCACGGCATAAGTGTGTTGGGCTCCTCCACTGGCACCCAGGCCGCCTCCGACACGTCATCGTCGTGCCGGTCGGCCGTCGGCTCCCCGGACATTAGCTCGGCGAGGAAGGCCTCGGCGACTCCCGCCTGAGCGTGCCGGTGCTGCTCACGTCAGGAGCAGGGAGCCATCTATGTCACCGTTGGGCTGCGGCGTTCAACGAGTACAACGTCGCGCCATGCGCCGTGGTGGCGCCCGATGCGGTCGCGAGTGCCGATGAGGCGGAAGCCGGCGCGGGCGTTCAGGGTCAGGCTGGCGGTGTTCTCGGGGAAGATCCCCGATTGGATGGTCCAGATCCCGGCGGTCTCGGTAGAGGCGATGAGTGTCTGCAGCAGGGCCATCCCGACGCCGCGGCCGCGGGCGTCGGGGTGCACGTAGACCGAGTGCTCGACCACGCCGGCGTAGACGCACCGATCGGAGACCGCGCAGGCGGCGACCCAGCCGAGCACCCGGCCGGTGTCGTCCACGGCGACATGCCGGTGGTCGGGGAGCTTGGCCACGTCGAAGTGCTGCCAGGTCGGGGCGGTGGTTTCGAAGGTGGCCTGTCCTTCGTCGATGCCGAGCTGGTAGATGGCCAGCACCTGTCCGGCGTCCTCTTCGGTCATGGCCCGGACGCGCATACTCATGCCGGGCCGGTGGCGGTCGTCGTCTCGGAGGTGAGAAGATCGGCGATCAGCGCGCCGACGCGGGCCTCGATCTGGTCGCGGATCGGCCGTACGGCGTCGATGCCTTGTCCGGCCGGGTCGTCCAGCTGCCAGTC
>NZ_JBFBCI010000069.1:0-41951 GCF_040683095.1 Sphaerisporangium sp. NPDC051017 | reverse complement strand
GGACCTCCGCGCCCCGGCGCGGTGAGAAGGGCACGGTCGAGGAAGCAGGAAGCCACCGAAGTGCCGCCGCGTGAGCATGCGCGGCACAGGCGGAACCCCCGGGCCTTCAGCCCGGGGAGCGCGTCACTCCGACTCGATGGTCATGGGTCGAGCAGGTCAAACGTCCCCCGTCCCGCCAGTTCGCGGAACTGTGCGACCAGGTCTTCGGCCTGGACGGCACCATGGTCAGGCTGTACAAGGCCACGACCTGGCACAAGGCCCCCGAATACCTGCGCCCGTGGCTGGAGGAAGAGGAGGACGCGACGGGGCTGAGGACCTGGCAGCCGGCCATCGTTCCGGGCCTGCTTCAGACACCGGCGTACGCACGGGAAGTCCTCGCCACCATCCCCGGCATCACGGGTGAGGAGGTCGAGAGAAGGGTGACGAACCGCATGCAGCGGCAGGCGATCCTTCATCGCGACAAGCCGCCCGCGCTCAACGTGGTCGTGGATGAGGCCGTGCTGCGCCGGGTCATCGGCGACACCGAGGTCATGCGGGAGCAGCTGATGCACCTGCTTGACATCGCCCGGCTTCCCGAGGTGACGATCCAAATTGTGCCTAGCACTGTTCGGGCGCACTGTGGGATGGCAGGCGGTTTCATCATCGCTGAGCGGAACGGACACCCCTACGCCGCCTACACCGACGCGCAGCCGTTCGGACGGACCTTCGACGATCGTCGGTTGATCGCCGAGCTGGTCCGTCTTTACGACGCGCTCCGGGCGGAGGCAGTCCCGTTCAGCCAGTCACTCCGACTAATAGAGGAAGCGGTGAACCATGATGGCCCGAGATCTTCGGGAAGCGCAGTGGCGTAAGAGCAGTTTCAGCGCTGCGCAGGGAGAGTGTGTCGAGGTGGCGTCCAACCTGCCGGGGCTGGTCGCGGTCCGCGACAGCAAGGACCCGTCAGGTCCGGCTCTTGTCGCCTCGCCTGACGGCTGGTCGGCGTTCCTGCGCGGCCTCGCGCGAGGAGAACTGTCCGCCTGACCTGGCCGCGTTCCCTTGGTGATGGATCCTCAGGTGAGATGTCCCGAAGGTGCTCACCTGAGGATCGGTCACAGGCCAGGGAGCGGGCCCTCCCGTCGGCCGGGTCAAGTGGTGCGGTTCTGCTTGCGTCGGACGAACTTCAGGCCGGACCAGTCGTCGCCCAGGGCCGCGGCCACCTTCACGTCCACGACGCCGAGCGGCAGGAAGGCCTCGCGCACGGATGTCCGAGGAGCAGGGACTCGGCCCCCTCTCTCGGAGTGGATGGTCGGCTCGTTAGGCAGTTGCCGTTGCCGTGGTCGGCCGCCGGGAGGCGAGGGCGATGGTGTAGCGGCGCAGAAGTAGCAGTGCGGTGGCGGCGAGGCCGGTGAGCAGGCCGAGCCAGATGCCGAGGGTGTCGAGGCCGAGGGGGTAGGCGAGGAGCCAGGCGGTGGGTAGTCCGACCGCCCAGTAGCCGATGAGCGTGAAACGCAGGCCGCTTTTGGTGTCGTCGAGGCCGCGGAGGAGGCCAATGCCGATGTTCTGGGCGCAGTCGAAGAACTGGAGGAACGCGGCCACGGTGAGGAGGTGAGTGGCGATGGTGAGGGCCTGGCCGGAGCCGGTGCCGAGGAAGGGGGCCAGCACCAGGCGGGGCATTGTGAGGTAGAGGGTGCCGACGATGGTCATCACGAAGGCGGCGCAGGCCAGGGCGGTGTTCTTGATGCGGTCGGCGTTGCCGATGTGGCCGAGGGCGAGTTCGCGGCTGACGTTGATGGACGCGGCGTGGGAGAGCCCTATCGCGACTTGGAAGACGATATAGACGAGCTGGTTGGTGGCGGTGTGCGCGGCCAGAGCATCGGGGCCGAAGGACCCGGCCATGAGTGCGGTGACGGAGAAGAAACCGGCCTCGGAGCCGTATGTGGCGGCGATCGGGATGCCGAGGCCGAGGAGCCGCTTGATGGTGGCGATTTGCGCGCGGGTGATGTCGAGGCTGAGCAGGGGAGCGAGGGTGGCGTCCTTCTTCGCGGCGAGGCAGAGGGCGAGGAAGGAGAGCAGGTAGACAGTTGACGTGGCGATGCCCACGCCGGTCAGGCCGAGTCTGGGCAGGCCGAAGGCGCCGTGGATCAGGATCCAGTTCAGGCCTGCGTTCACGCCGATGGACACCAAGGTGATCTGGAGCAGGGCTTGAGGGCGTCGCATCCCGACGGTGAATTGGCGTACGGCCTGGAACCACAGGCAAGGAAGCAGACCCGGGGCGAGGGCGTAGAGCATGTTCTGCGTGAGGTGGACGATGGTCGCGTCCTGGCCGAGCCAGGCCAGCGCCTGCCCGATGCAGATCATCACGAGGGCGCCGGCGATGCCGGCGAGGGTGGCGACGGCCAGGCTCGATCGCAGGATGGTGCGCACTTCGTCGTGTGCTGCGTCCTGGGCGTGGGTGTCGCCGTTGGTGGCCTGCTCGGCGCGAGCGGCGGCGGCGGCGATCTGGTTGCCTGCGGCGGTGCCCAGGCCGACGCACATGGTGCGTATCTGGTTGAAGATCACGATGGCGAGCCCGCCGGCCGCGAGTTCGGTGGTGCCCAGCAGGGCCATCATCACCGTGTCGGTGGTCGTCAGCGCGACCTGGGCGAGCTGGGTGAGGATGAGCGGGACCGCGAGCGCGCCGAGGGCACGGCTGTCGCGCCGGAGGGTGCTCAGCATGCGATCCGCCGGTTCCTGCGGAGCTTGGTGAGAAGTTCCTCGACGTGTCTCTCGACGTCTGGGTTCAGAAGGTCGCGTTCGCTCATCCATTGGTCGTTGAAGACCGTGTCCATGTACTTCTCCCCTCCGTCGTTGAGCAGGGCGACCATCGTGGTACCCGGTGGCTGGGAGGGCAGGCGGGTCAGCGCTTCGTAGACGACGCCGCCGGCCGAGCCTCCGATGAGCAGGCCGGTACGGGCGACGGCCCGGCAGGCCGCGAACGCTTCGACGTCGCCTACCTTGACGCCTTCGTCGATCAGGTCGAAGTCGACCAGTGCGCCGATCTGGGCGCCTTCGGGGGTGCCGGTGCCGGATTGATAGTAGTCGTGAGCGGGGCCGCCGAACGCGATCGATCCCTTGGGCTCCACGCCGATCACGGTGAAGGCGGGTATCAGCTTGTTCAGTTCCCGGCTGGTGCCGCACAGTCCTCCGCCGGTGCCGACGGCGCCGATCAGGACGTCGATCTTTCCGTCGAGGGCCTCGTTGAGCTCGTGGGCGAGGGGGAAGTAACCGGCGCCGTTGGCGGGGTTGTTGTGCTGCTCTGTGAAGATGGTGTTGTCGTGGCCGCGGGCCATGCTCTCGGCGAGTTCCTCGCGTGCGGCGGTGGCGAGCTCGTCGGTGCCGTCGTCGTCGACGTACACCAGTTCGGCGCCTAAGGCCTTCATCGCGCGTAGCTTGTCGGCGGAGGCGTGGTTGTCGACGACGGCGGTGAAGGTGTAGCCGCGTTCGGCGGCGATCACCGATAGTCCAAGGCCGGTGTTACCGGAGGTGGACTCGATGATCCGGCCGCCGCAGCCCAGGTGGCCGGTCGCTTCGGCGGCGTCGACCATGGCGCGGGCCATGCGGATCTTGGCGGTGCCGGTGGGGTTGAACATTTCCAGTTTCAGCAGCAGGCGGCTGCCGGTCTCGGTGGTGGCGAGTTCCAGCAGGGGGGTGTAGCCGATCAGGTCGGATAGGCGGGAGACCACGGCGGGACGCTGAAGGGCTCCGGGCATCAAAGGCTCCTGTTCATGGGGCCGGTCCGGTCGAAAGGTGTGGCGGGGCCGTCAGGTGAAGTGCCGGTCCAGGCGCCAGCGCGGCCTTGGGTGGTCGGTGCGGTCGATGACGACCTTGGGCGGCAGGGGCAGGTCGTGGAAGGGGGACTCGTTGGAGTCCATCTGATAGCCGGCGGTGTTGGGATAGAGCAGGAGGTCTCCTGCGCGTGGGAGGTGGGGGAAGGCGATCTTGCGCCAGGTGAGCATGTCCGATTCCAGGCAGGTGGCCCCGCCGACGCTCGCGGGGAACACCCCGGCGGGTGCGGCGTGGTCTTGGGGGATGATCTGGGGGTCGGGGAGGTATTCGCTGTTGAACCACTGTTCCGACAGGCTCAGGCTGGTCCCGTCGACCGTCAGGAGCCGGTAGCCGCCCCGATCCTTGACCCCTTGAATGGTGAAGACGGTGGCGCCTGCCCGGTCTAGCAGGGCCCGACCTGGCTCTAGGAGCAGTTGCACCCCGGCGTCCCTGATGATGTCGGCCAGGGTGGCGCCGGTGGTGTGCGGTCGGGTCTGCAGGAGCGCGGCCAGTGCGGCCGGGCCGGACGGGGCGGAATGGTAGGGGTAGAAGTCGGCGGGGGGGAACTTCTTGCCCGTGTGGTAGTGGCGTGCGTGGTGCTGGGTGAGGAAGGTATGCCAGCTATCGGCGTCGGTGTAGCTGATGGGCAGGCCGCCGCCGATGCTGATCCGGCCGGCCTGCAGTCCTCGCGCGCGGGCCATGCGGCACAGGTCGATCAGGCGAGCGGCGAGGTCGGCGCGCGGCTGGAGGGCGTAGCCGGACAGGTGGAAGCTGAAGCCCTCCATGCGTATCGCATCGCCGGCCGTCGCACACCTGTCCATGGCGGTGACGAGTTCGGCGGCGGCCATCCCGAACCGGCTGTCTGGCTGGACTGAAGGCAGCGCGCGCAGCAGCACGCGGGCCGGGTGCCCCTGACCGGCCGGGGGGAGGGTGATCACGGCGTCCAGCTCGTCGATCGCGTCGATCGCGATGAGCGCGCCATGCTGGACGGCCAGACGCAGCAGAGCCGGGGCCTTGGCGGGCCCGGTCACCACGAGGTGCTCGCCCCGGAC
This sequence comes from Sphaerisporangium sp. NPDC051017, assembly GCF_040683095.1. Taxonomy (NCBI): domain Bacteria; kingdom Bacillati; phylum Actinomycetota; class Actinomycetes; order Streptosporangiales; family Streptosporangiaceae; genus Sphaerisporangium; species Sphaerisporangium sp. NPDC051017. The sequence goes on along the minus strand of NZ_JBFBCI010000069.1, from coordinate 37,116 downwards.
CCCATGACCGAGAGCCTCGCGCAGTTCCCCTGCAGAGGCCACGTCCACGCCCGCGCCGCCCGCCGCCGCGCGTTCGGCGAAGACGGCCGCCTTGTTGGCCTTCTTCGCGAAGTACACCACACCGTTCACGCCGGCTGAGGCCAGGACGTCCTGCATGGCCTGGAGGTTGACGTCGAAGGCGTCGGGCAGCAGGAAGTGGAACGGCCCGCCGAAGGCGTGGGCGAGCTCGGCAAGCAGTCCGCTGGCCACCACCGCGTCGGTGGCGGCGTCGGGTAAGACCGGCAGCCTCGGCCAAGTGGACGTGGTCGTTGATGGGGTCACCGCCACAGCGGTATCCCCCTTCCGAGGCCTTGGGCGAGGGCGAGCTGGGCGAAGCGGTGGCCGAGGGCGATGTCGGTGACGACCAGGCCGCTGTTGTAGGCGAAGACGCGCTCCTGCGCCGAGCCGCGGCCGACGGCGGCGCCGGCGATGACGGCCGGGAACTCGGCGTCCACGGCCGGGAGGACGCCGCTCGCGTCGGCCATGTCGGTGCCGGTGACGTTCATCTGGGCTTCGCTGGTGGCGATGATCCTGTCGGCTTCGTGCAGGGTAGAGGGTGCGAGGCCGTGCCCGACGAGGATGGACAGCGCGCCGGGTTTGAGCCAGGCCGCTTCGACGGCCGCCGGGGTGTGCCCGCCGGCGGCCGCGACGATGATGTCGGCCGACGCGGCGGCCTGCCGCAGGTCGGTGACGATCTCCGCGTCGCGGCCGGGAAAGTGGGCGCCCAGGTGGTCCTGGATGGCGGTGATGCCCTCGGGGTGCGTGCCGTAGACCATGGTCCGGTCCAGGTCCGGCAGGACGGTCAGCAGGAAGGGCAGGGCGAGGCGGCCCTGGGTGCCGGTGCCGATGACCAGCGCGGTGCGGGCGCCGGGGACCGCGCATTCACGGGCGAGTAGCGCCGAGACGGCGGGTGTGCGCAGGGAGCCGATGCGCGAGCAGTCCATCATGGCCATGGGCAGGCCCGTGGTGTCGTCGTAGAGGGTGAGGGTGGTGTAGTAGCGCTGCTCGTCGCGGCCCTTGTCGAGTCCGTGCTTGTAGGAGGTCTTGATGGCAACGACGTCGCGGGAGCCGTCCCTGCCCAGCATCGCGTACGACACCGAGTGGCCGTCCGGCGGCTTGACGGTCAGCTTCCGCGGGTTGTCGGACCGGCCCGCCTGCAAGGTGAGATAGGCGTCCTCCACGGTGGCGATCACGTCGGCGAGGGAGATCTCCAGCCCGGCCAGGTCGGTGGCCGAGAGGATGCGCAGGTCGGCGATGGTCATGCCGTTCCTCCGGTTCGGGGGTGCGCTTCGACGACAGGCTGGCCGTACCCGTGCTCCGCAGCCTCGGCCGGCGGGCGGGCGTGGCGGCCCGGAACGCGGACGGAGGCTCGCTTGAGCCAGCGGTCGGTGCCGTCGTAGCGCGGCCGGAAGGGAACCCTGCCGTGGACGGCCTGGTCGTTGTCGATGACGAGGATCTCCCCCGGCGACAGTGCGATCGAGACGCTCACGCGGGTGAGTTCCGCGGTGAGACGCCGGTAGGCGGCCTGATAGGGCGGAGGGGCCTGCCGCAGGGGCGTGTAGGCGGGATCGAATCGCAAGGTCAGTCCGTCGTCGGCGTGGAACAGGGTCGGTACGGCCGGCGGCGGCTGACGGGTGTAGGCCTGGGCCTCGGTGTAGGAGTCGTCGGGGAGGATCGGCACCTCCGCCCTGGTCAAGGTCTCGATGGCGTCATCGTCCAGGCGCGTTCTGCGGATGCTCGCCGCTGTCGTCGCGATGCGGTCGTGGTTGCGCATGCAGCCGAGCAGCAGCAGGCTCGCGCGGCCGGGGTGGAAGGCGTCCTCGGTGTGCGGGGCGAGCAGGACGGTGCTGCTCGCCCCGGTCTGCTCGTTCTCGTGCCCGCGGGCAGGCACGATGTTGTGGACGTAGCGGCCGTTCTGCTGGCCGGGCCAGGCGATGGGATTGCCCATGGCGGCTGACAGGAGCAGCAGGACGATGTCATGCGGGCTTTCCTCGCCTGCTGTGGCCCAGTGGGAGGGCGTGGCGCCGATCGCCTCGTCGTCGAGGCTCAGCCCTGTCAGGACGAACAGTCCGTCGGCGGTGTCGACGGGCCGGCACTGGTCGAGTACGGCGTCGCCGAGTGTCTTCACAGCTTGACCTACACGAGCGAACAGGTCCGGCGAGGGGGACGCGGTACCGCATTCGGAGAAGATCTGCCGGGCCGCCGAGTGGAGTTGCCGGGCGCCGGACGCGTCGAAGGAGCGCACGAAAGCTAACGCCTCATTCATCAGGAGGTTCCGTTCCGGTGCGGGAGAGCGCGGATCCGAAGAGCACGGCCGTGGTCAGGTCGGTTACCAGGCCGTGTTTTTACACTCGATAAAACTTAGCATAGGCTAACCTTGCTTTCGAGTTCCCGGTGGTGCCCCCGTCCCGGTCCTGAGCCCGCACAGATGCGTTCTGACCTGCGATGAAACGTGCTCGACGGAAAACGAGAGCGAGTCACCATGCATCCCTGCGGTAGCCGGCAGATCGAGGACACGTGAACCTGAACAGGCGTCAACTTCTGGGAGCGGGCGGAATGCTGGCCGCCGCCGCCCTTCTCGCGGCATGCTCCGGCGGCGACACGACCTCGTCCGATCCGGCCCCGTCCAACGCGGCGGGGCAGCCGAAGCAGGGCGGCACGCTACGGATCGGGGCGCTCGGACGCGCCAGCGCGATCACTCGCGACCCGCATGGCACCCAGGGCAACGAGAGCGACTACCTGATCCTGGCCCTGGTCTACGACACGCTGACCGTGCCGGGGGCGGACAAGAACACCGTCGGGCGTCTCGCGGAGTCCTGGCAGGCCTCCAGCGACCTCAAGACATGGCGCTTCTCGATCGTCAAGGACGCCGTGTTCCACGACGGCGCACCGGTCACCGCCGAAGACGTGGTGTGGTCGTTGCGCCGTCTGCGCAGCACCCCCTCGGGGGCGGCACGGCTGCCTGGAATCCAGGCGAAGAACATCACCGCGGACGGCCCTTCGACGGTCGTGCTGACATCGGACTACCCGAACGCGGAACTGCCGCTGCTCACCCGTCTGACGACCTTCGTCCTGAAGAAGGGCACGGCCGACGACGCCCTGGAATCCGCGCCCGGCACCGGCCCCTTCGAACTCGACTGGTACCGGGGCGGCAATGCCCGCCTCATCCGTAATGATCGGTGGCACGGCGGAACCGTCCGCCTCGACGCCATCGAGGTGACGATGTTCGAGACGTCCGCGGCGATGGCCAACGCGGTCCTCGCCGGGCAGATCGATGTCGCCTCGAATGTCGGCGCCGTCGCCGCGCGCACCGCCGAGGCCCGCAAGGACGTGCGTGTCATCCGGCGCCCGAACGACATGTCCATGCCCATCGTCATGCGCACCGCCGACGGGCCCTTCGCCGATCCCCGGGTCCGCGAGGCCATGCGGCTGCTCGTCGACCGCGACGCGATGGTCAAGCAGGTCCTGTCCGGCTACGGCACCGTCGCCAACGACATCCTCGGGACCGGCGACCCCGACTACGCCAAGAACATCCCGCAGCGCTCCCGGAACCTGGACAAGGCCAAGGCGCTGCTGTCCGCCGCCGGCTTCGACCTGTCGAAGACCTACGATCTGGTGACGACCGAGGACATTCCCGGCCTCGCGGAGTCGGCCACCCTTTTCGCCGCCCAGGCGAAGGACGCCGGGGTCAAGATCCAGGTGGTGAAGCAGGAGTCCGGAGCCTTCTACGAGAAGACCTGGCTCAAGGGCGACCTCTACACGACCTACTGGGGCACCAACGACTCGGTGGTCTTCTTCGCGTCCAAGACGATGGTCAGTGAAGCCGGCCAGAACGAGGCGGGCTGGTCCGACACGGACTTCGACGCCGCCTACCGCAAGGTTCTGCAAACCAGCGACCCGGGCGCGCGCAGCGCGGCCCTCCAGGACGTGCAGCGGATCGAACACCAACGATCGGGCTATCTGCTGTGGGGCATGGCGGATGGCATCGACCTGGCCGACGGCAAGGTCCATGGGCTGCCCGAGCTACCGGGATACGGGCGGGTCCAGCTCGAGAACGTGTGGCTCGATTGATGCGGACCGCCGACGAGCCGACGGCCGAGCCACGGCTTCCCGCGCCCGAAGCCTCGCGGCGGGCGCGGTGGTCCGCCACCTCAGCCGGGGCCGCGATACGAGACGTCGCCCGGCTGCTGATCGTGCGGGTGAGCCTGCTTGTGACGCTGCTGGCCATCGTCTTCGCCGCGGTCGAACTGCTGCCCGGTGACGCTGCCACCGCCACCGCCGAACGCGGCGAGAGCGCGGCCGGCCTGGCGGCGCGACGGCACCTGCTGGGCCTGGACCAGCCGCTGTGGACGCGCTTCGCCACCTGGATGACCGCCCTGCCCTCAGGAAACCTGGGCGTCTCAGCCCGTGGGCGGCCGGTCACCGAGGTTCTCGCCGACCCGTTCCCCAACACACTCGTCCTCGCCCTCAGCGCCCTGGTGCTCACCGTACTGGCGTCCCTTGCCCTGGGCTGTTGGGCGGCCGCGCGCCCAGGGGGACTCACCGACCGGGTCATCGGGCACCTTGCGACCTCGGCCTTCGCCCTGCCCGAGTACATCGTGGCCATCGCCCTGGTTCTGCCCCTCGCGTTGTGGACGGGCCTGCTGCCCGCCGTCACCGTCACCGACGCGACCGGAGCGCCGGGTTCATGGACAATGCTGGTCATGCCGGTGCTGGCACTGACCATCCCGCAGACCGGCTGGAACACCCGCATCGTCCGCGGAGCGCTCGCCGACCAGGCGGCGCTGCCGCACGTGGAAGCGGCCGGCCTCGACGGCCTGCCTGCCCACGTGGTCGTGTTACGCCACGCGCTGCCGGGCGCGGTCCCGACCATCGCCGCCGGCATCGCCACCAGCGCCGGGATGCTGTTCGGGGGCGCGGTGGTCGTGGAGACGCTCTTCAACTACCCGGGCGTCGGCACTCTTCTGGCCGGGGCCGTCTCCGACCGCGACACACCGCTGGTCGCGGGCGTCGCGGTGTGCGCCGGAGCCGCCATCACCATCGTCCTGCTGGCCTCCGATGTGATCCGCGACGTCGTCGTCGGAGGCCGCAGATGAACACCTCGTCGCACGCCGCCAGACCATGGCGCGCCGGCGGTCTTCGCAAGGCCGTCCCCGCCCTCCTGCTGATCATTGCCGCGCTGGCCGGCCCGTTCCTGGCCGAGCATCCGGTCGACGCGCCGATCACGATGCCCTATGCCCCTCCAGAGGACGGCGCGCCGCTCGGCGGCGATCAGCTCGGGCGAGACGTCCTGAGCCGCCTGCTGTCCGGGGGAACCGCGCTGATCACCAGCGCGCTGGCCGTGGCCTTGATCATCACCGCCGGAGCGATCTGGCTCGGATGCCTGGCCGCGCTGAGTCCTGCGGCTCGCAGAGTCGTCGAGCGCGGCGCCGACATCGCGATCCTGCTCCCCCCGGTCCTGGGCGTCATGCTGATCGGCATGACCTGGCCCGGCGGCGGCCGGCTCGCCGTGGCCGCCGCGGCCGTGACGCTGGGCCTCCCGTACGCCACGAGAGTCGTGGCCGGCGCTGCCCTGCCCCTGACCACGACCGGTTACATCGAGACCGCCCTCGCCTCGGGCGAGCGCCTGTCCTATGTGGCGGCCCGCGAACTCGTACCGAACCTGCGCTCCACCCTCATCGCGCTGTTCGGCCTCCGGTTCGTCGAGGCCATCTACATCATCTCCATGGCGGGCTTCCTCCAGATCGGCCCGCAACCACCGGCGGCCGACTGGGCGTTGATGATCCGCGAGAACTCCGGCGGCATCCTGTTGAATCCCTGGGCCGTCCTGGCCCCGAGTCTGGCCATCGCCATCCTGGCCATCAGCGTCAACCTCGCCTCCGAAGCCCTGTCCAGGAAGCCGGTCGCGACCGGCATCGCCCGTCCAGGCTCTCGGGAATGAAAGGCATTCCGATGACGGACTCCCCGGCGTTGAGCTGCACCGACCTGGAGGTCGCGTTGCCCGACGGGACGATCCTCCTGCCCCGTACCAGCCTGACGGTCCGTACCGGGCAAATCGTCGCGCTCACCGGAGCCTCAGGTGCCGGAAAGACCACCCTGCTCCGTGCGGCCCTGGGACATCTGCCTCCGGCCGCTCTGCCTTCGGGCCGCATCGACGTGCTCGGCCACGACGTCCTGAGCCTCCCGGCGCGCGATCTCAGAGACCTGCGCCGCTCGCGCATCGGGTACGTCGGCCAGGACCCGGGATCGATGTTGAACCCACGCATGACCGTCCGGCGCCTCGTCACCGAGACGATGGCGCCCACCACACGGAGTTCCGCAGAGGAATTGCTCGCCCTGTGCCGGCTGCCTTGCGCGGACGGTCTGGCGGAGCGGCGCCGCCACGCGATCTCCGGAGGCCAGCAGCGGCGTGTGGCCCTGGCCCGAGCTCTCGCGCGCGAGCCCCGGCTGCTGCTCCTCGACGAGCCCACCGCCGGCATGGACCGTTCGCTGCGCGACTCGATCGCCCGCCTGCTGCGCGCCCTCGCCACCGAACGCGGCATCGCGATCGTCATGACCTGCCACGATCCCGCGTTGATCGACTCCTGCGCGGACCGGTCCATCGCGCTCACCGGCTCCACACCTCCGGCCGCCACCCCGGTCGCGACCCACCGGCCTCCCCAACGACCGCACCCGGTATCCGAGCCCGTCACCGGGCTGGCGGCCCGGAAGATCGAGGTCGCGTTCGGCAAGGGAACGCGACGACACCTTCCCCTTCAGGGCGTTGACCTGACCGTGCCGCCGGCCTCGGCCATCGGGCTCACCGGCCCCTCGGGCACCGGCAAGTCGCTGCTGCTCAGGGTCCTGGCAGGCCTCCATCCGACGGCAGAAGGATCCATCGTCCTCGACGGTGACCGGCTCGAACTCAAGGCCCGCCGGCGCACCAGGATCCAGCAACGCCGGATCAGGCTCGTACCCCAGGACCCGCTCAGCGCGCTCAACCCGTCCCGCAGCGTGGGAGCCACCCTGGCGCGCCCGCTCACCCGGCTCGGCGGAACCGCCCGAAGCGATGTCCGCGCCGCAGTCGGCGCCCTCCTCCAGCAGGTCGGCCTTCCGGCCGACACCGCCTCCCGCTATCCCGCACAACTGTCAGGCGGTCAACGACAGCGGGTCTCAATCGCCCGAGCCCTCGCCGCCGACCCCGACTACCTGCTGTGCGACGAGATCACCTCAGCGCTCGACCCCGCCACCGGAATCGAGATCATGAACACGCTGGCCGGGCTCCGCGCCGAACGCGGGATGGCCCTGCTGCTGGTCAGCCACCAGCTCGACCTCGTCCACGCCTACACCGACGAAGCCCACCTCCTGGAGCACGGGCGGATCACTCGGGTTCAGCTCTGAACCGACGGCGCTACACCAAGCCTCATACATGCTCGCCTGGTGGCCGGATCCAGATCCGGCGGTGTCGGCTCAGCGGTGCGCCCCATGTGCGAGGACGAGCAGTTCGACCAGGTCGTACAGCGCCTCTCCCGTCCACACCAGTGAGCTCACCGCCAGGACGGCGGGAATGGCGGCCGGCCACAGTCGGCGCTTGCGGGCCTGGAGGCCGAGCAGTGCGGTGACTCTGCGCGGTATCGCCCCAGGGCGCCTGGACATGGCGAAGGACGCCAAGGAGCCAGACTCCAACAGCGGCCGGCCGCCAGCCGCCAGAGCCGCTGTGCCGATCGCTTGGGCAAGGATCCTGCGATCGCCGACCATCGATGCCGCGTGTTCGTCGGCGGCGCGTTCGACAAGATAGCTGACAGGATCGGAAACCCACCGCAGCACGGGATGGGCGGCGCCGGCCAGATCGCTCAGCAGCATCAGCCTGGGGTGGCCCTGGTCCAGGTGCGCTCGCTCGTGAGCCAGCAATGCCTCGTACTGCTCGTCAGCGAGGATCGCTCTCATGCCGGTCGTGACGACAACGTGTCCGGGCCTGCCCGGCACCGCGAACGCCTCGACTTCCGCGCTCTGGACCACGACGACCCCGTGGTGGCCCGCGGCCGCAGCGAGGTGCAGCGCCATCGACCGTGCCCTGCGATTGCGCGTCACCACTCTGCGGACGCCCACCGCGGACCACATCAGCAAGATCGCGCAAAGCCACGGAACCCAGCGCACGTGAGCCGTATCGTCGATCACGGTCTGATGCGACCACCCCAGATGACCTGCGACGAGGGGAACTTCAGCCACCGCCTTGACGGTGAACGCCGCCAGGTTGAGCAGGCTGGCCAATGCCGCTCCGGCAGCCGACCAGGCCAGGACCACAGCGGCAGGTGACGGCGGTAGCCGGTCCGCGAGAAGCGTTGTGAGAGCGACCACCACCACCGGCACCGTCAGGACGGACCAGACGAAATGATCAAACAAGCATGCACTCCGGGGTTCGAGCCGTCCCAAGGAATGGTCTCCGCCACGGAGCGGTGTTGTGGCGACGGATAAAATTCACAGAGTGACAGACCGCCAACCGCCGGCCCCTGAGCCCGCCGCACCCAAAAGGCGGGCCGGGCAACTCGAAGCACAGGTCATCACCATCCTGTCCACCTCCGACCGACCGCTGACGACGGGCGAGGTCCTCGAACGTCTCGGTGCCCCGGCAGGCCTGACCTACAGCACGGTGATCACCACCCTGAACAGGCTGACCAAGAAAGGCGCCGCGACGCGCGAACGCGACGGCAAAGCCTTCCGATACAGAGCGATCGCAGACGCCGCGAGCCTGGTCGCCGCGCACATGAATCGACTTCTCGCCGAGGAGACCGATCGGGCCTCCGTGCTTCGCCGGTTCGTGAGCGGTCTCGAACCTGGCGACGAGAAAATCCTCCGGAGCCTGCTCGACGACCCCCGCTCCTGAGGACCGAACACGCAGAGCACGACAAGGCACCAGAGAACCTTCCCAACGGGCGAGCGATTAGGCAAGGCTAACCTAATGCTAGGGAAAGTCGGCAACAAGGGGCAGGGCTTGCCGGCCCATCACGCGTGGCCGGACGGTTGGTGGGCGGCGGTGCCGATCGCGCAGGCACCATACCGGTGCTCGCCCTGCCGGCCGCCGAGGCCTTGCCCCACCGCGGACACGCGGTTCTCGACCAGCTCGCCGCGAGCGCTACGCCAACAACCTGGACGAACCAGTCGCCCTCACCACAGTCACCGCGCACGCCAACCGGCGCCCTGACGGTGCAGCCGTCGGGCGGATCCGGGATCTGCCAGTCGCCGGGGCGGTGGGCCAGGTGCACGCGGTGGCCCTGCTTGACGCCGATCTTCTTGGCGAGCGGGGTGCCCGAGTATCCGGAGGCGGCCACGCCCCCACCGTAGCGTCCGGAAATCCCGGAGACGGCCCCATATTCGATTGCCCTCGCCAGGGAGTGATCAATACGGTCCTGAAGGGACGGCGACGAACGGAGAGCTGACGTGACCAGCGGCCCGGCGGGGGATTTCGACTACGACACGCACGGCCACGGGTACGCCGTGCGGCGGCGCACCGATCCGCGGATCGCCGCGATGGTGCACGCCGCGCTCGGCGACGCCCGGACGGTCGTCAACGTGGGCGCGGGGGCGGGGTCGTACGAGCCCGAGGACCGGTACGTGACGCCCGTCGAGCCGTCCGCCGTGATGCGCGGGCAGCGTCCCGCGCACCGGGCGCCCGCCGTGATCGGGACGGCCGAGAACCTCCCGTTCGACGACCACACCTTCGACGCCGCCATGGCCACCATCACCGTCCACCAGTGGGCGGACCACGAGCGCGGGCTGCGCGAGCTGCGCCGCGTCAGCCGGGGCCCGGTCGTGATCCTCACCTTCGACGGCGACGCGCTCGACGAGTTCTGGCTGGCCGAGTACGCGCCCGAGCTGTTCGCCGTCGAGCGGCCCCGGTACCCGGCGATCGGCGCCATCGCCTCCCTCGTCGGCCCGGTCTCCCGCGTCGAGCCGGTCCCCGTCCCGATCGACTGCGTGGACGGGTTCGTCGAGGCGTACTACGCGCGTCCCGAGTGCCTGCTGGACCCGCAGGTCCGCGCGTCGCAGTCCGCGTGGGGGTTCGTGGACGACGTGGACGAGGCCCGCGCCGCCGACCGGCTGCGCCGCGACCTGGAGAGCGGCGCCTGGGACGAGAAGTACGGGTATCTGCGCCGTCGGCCGGAGTACGTCGGCTCGCTGCGGCTCATCGTCGGGCATCCGGCCTCCGGCTGATCACGAGCCGTGTCCGGCCTATCGCGGGCCCGGGACCCTGTGGCGCCCTCGCTGGTGGTCCGCGCGGATCCCGACCTGCCGTCCAGAGCTGCGGAGCTGTGGGAAACGCCTTGGCGGGCGAGCCGTCGTCGTCCAGCTTCCCCGCAACAACCTGACCGGGAACGGCACGCCCCTGGCGCACGACCCGGCAGAACTCCGCACCTGCCTGGCGGATTGGTACGGCCAGGACCTCAAGATCTCCCCGAATACTTGGAGGGGCCTTCCCCTGACGGTCAGCGGCTGCGTGGGTCCCGACCGTACGCTCGTGTCCGGCGTCTCCCATCAGATGGTGGGGTACGGCCCCCTGACCGATGTATGGGGCGCGCACTGCGGCAACCAGCTTGTCGACGGTTCGGACCTGACCGAAGGGGTGGCCGCGGCGTGCGAGCGCGTGACGCGGGCCCTGGGACGGGTGTTGCGCGAGATCGGTTTCCTGGGTCTGTTCGGCTTGGACCTGCTGGTCACGCCGGATGGGCGGGTGGTGGTCCTAGAGATCAATCCGCGCTTTCAGCGCGTGACGTCCCTGCTGAACGCCGCGGAGAGAGCGGCCGGGCTGTTGCCCATGCCTGGCGTCCATGTCTTGGCTTTCGTCCTTGATGCCCTGCCGAAGGCGGCACCGGGCGCTCCCGCGCCCGGCTACAGCCAGGTCGTCGGCTACGCGCATGAGGACGGGACCGTGGCCATGGACCTATGGCCGGGGACCCTGGGCATGGGGACGGCGGAGATGGAGGAGATCGCCGACATCGTGGCCACGGTCCTCGCCGCCGTACGGCCGGACAAGACCCACAGCGCCCACGGGACCATTGAGCAGAGCAAGTCGAAGTTCCACCTGGACGCCTCGGTGGCCACGTCCGTCGAGCCCAGAGTTCGCGACCTGCTCGCCCGGCACCCCGTGTATCCGGAAATCGATCTGAGCCTGTTCGCGGCCGAGGGAATCGGGCCGCAGGGCTGACGCTCACCACCCACATCGAAGAGGGGGCCATCCTTGATCAAACACCTGGCGTCGCACGTGACAAGGCCTCCTGCCACGTCGGCGACCACTCTCATCGCCGACCGGTTCATTGCGCAGGACCGCCGTCCCGACGGCTTGACCGACCTCGATGTCAGCGCTCTCCCCCCGCTGCTGCGCACCGTGCTGGTGTCCGATTCCACCGTCACTAGCCTGTTCGAGGCGTACACCATGCGCCCGCTGCGCGTCGACGTGCTAGCGGAGGATCTCGTCGAGCTCGACCACGGGTCGGCGGCCTGGCTGGAGGTACCGGTGGGCACCGCCTGCGCGCGGCGCCGGGTGCTGGTCAGGGATGCCGCGGTAGATGACCCCTTATATTGTGCGCAGACATATCTGCTTCCAGGCCGGTTACCCCAGCAGCTTCGCGACTCCTTCATGGAGGAACGGCTCGGGATCGGGGCCGCGATCCGTCGCCACCTCGTGGAGAGCCTCAGAGAATTGCTCTGGTTCGGCCGGGCGGTTACGCCGAACTGGGCGCGGGACCACATGCCCGCCCGCCTCACAGTGCACCGCACCTACCGCATACGGCTTCATGGATTACCCGCCATCCTCGCCGGCGAGGACTTCTGCGACTGACGACGTACACCTCCCGTACTCTCATCCATGGAGCAGACATGGCAGATCCCGGCTCCTTGGCGGAACGCCGCCGCACCCCCCATGGCCAACATGCCTGTCCTCAACCTCGCTGCGACGCTCAACCCTGATCGCGGTGCGGATCGTGCAGGCGGCCGACAGGTCCTCGACGGCCCGGACCGGTGAACCGCCGGCGCGGGCGTGCCGGGCGCTCAGCGCAGGGCCGCGGGGCGGGTGACGGCCTCGACGAGGCGAGGGGCGAGGACCGCCGCCTGGGCGCGGATCTCCGGGACCGCCGTCGTCTCGTACCACTTGCCGCGCAGGGGCGGCCCGAGGGTGAAGACCCGGTCGGACGGGCGGCCCTCGGCGTCCAGGACGGCGCCGCCCGCGTCGGCGTCCAGGCCGAGCCCGAGCGGGCCTGGGCGCACCACGCCGTCGGCGAGCAGCCGGGCCAGGAACGGGTCACGATCTACGCCGGAGGCGGGGCCGGTCCCGTTGACCAGCCAGCCGACCCGCAGGTCGCGCCGGACGCCGCCGTCCTGCACCGCGACGGTCAGAGCGTCTCGCGAACCCGTCACGCCGGCCGCGCCGCCGGAGTGGACCGCACCGGCCACCTGGCCGCGCAGCACGCGCAGGCGGCCGGTGGCGCGCAGCTCGTCGACGAGGGCGGCCGTGGCGGGGGCCAGGCGGTGGCGGTGGACCTCCCAGTAGCGGGCCACCAGGCGCAGGAACCGGCGCTGGTCGTCCGGGGCGAGCCGTGACCACAGCTCCGGGACGCGGGGCCGCAGGCCGTCCACCACGGCGTGCCAATCGCCGCCGTTGTCCCGTACGGCGGTCCGTACGGCGCGCAGCAGCCGGGTTAGCGTGAGCGGGCCTTCGGGGACGGGCGCGGGGACGGGCGGGGGCGACGGATGCCGGTGCGGCCGGGGCAGCAGGCCGTGCCGGGAGACGGCGTACACCACCGCGCGCGGGTCGCCCGAGGTGACCGTGAGCGCGATGTCCACCATGGTCAGGCCGGTGCCCATCACGAGCACCGCGCCGTCGCGGATGCGGCCGAGCGCGCCCGGCGCCCAGGGGTCGGCGATGTAGCGCTCGCCGGTGTGCCCGACGAGGGCCGGGGGCGTGGCGGGGGAGGGGTTGCCCGTGGCGAGCACCACCGCGTCACCCTCGATCACGCGCCCGTCGGTGAGGCGTACGTGGACGGGACGGCCGGACGCCGGGCGCGCGAGGGAGCAGGCCGTGCCGGTCACCTGGGTCAGCCGCCGCTCGGGCGCGGCGCGGCGCGCCTCGGTGTCGAGGACGTGGCGCAGGTAGCGTCCGTACGCCTCGCGGGGCAGGAAGTCGGACCCGGCCACGTCCAGGCCGTTGGCGTGGGCCCAGGCCAGCAGGTGGCCGGGGTCGCCGTCCGCCGCGCTCATCTTCTCGGCGCAGGCGTTGAGGAGGTGACGCGGATCGGTGGTGGAGTACGCCTGCCCGAGCGCGTGGCGCCCGTCCCGGTCGATCAGCACCACCTCCAGTGGTGCGCCGTTCGCGGGCGCGCGGAGCAGGTGGATGGCCGCCAGCGTCCCGCTGGCGCCGCCGCCCACGATGACGACCGCTGGAGGGTGAGGCACGTGCTTACGATAACCCTGTATACCTACATGACATAAGGGTTATTGCCCAACTCCGGGTTGCGGACAAGTGAAGCTTTGCGCCATTTGCCCGATTCGCCCGCCGCACAGATGCTCGAGACGGTTCCAGCGGTCGTTGCCATCGTCCCAGTGGGTCGTCCACCAGAGCCGGAGGCCGGCGGCGGCTGCCCACCCGAGCCGCCGGCCGGTGGTGGCCGGCTTCGCCCTTGGTCTGGCGGCGAAACTCGGCACGGGTGATTCGGCTGCGGACTTCACGGTCCCGGAGGGAAGACGCCCTGGCCCGGAGTGAGGATTCCGTCGGGGTCGTAGCGTTCATGGGCCGCCTGGAAGGCGGCCCATGCGGGGCCGTAGTGGGTGCGCCACTCCTCAGGCGTGGTGGGTATGGAGCCGACCGGGTACTGGTAACCCCCGACGGCTTGGGCGCGCAGGTAGAGGGAACGGTTGGCCTCCACCATGTCCTGCGGGCTCTCGGCTCCGTCCGAGGCGGTTTTGAGCAGCGTGAGGAGGAAGACCGTCTCCTCGTCGGGCATGCGCAGCAAGGGCAGGTGCAGGCGGGCGCGGGGGAAGGGGTAGAGCAGGACCACGCCGCCGGCGCCGACCTCGGTCTCGGTCAGGTCCTTGATGGCGGCCTCCACGAAGGCGTCGGTGCGGCTCGCGGGCAGGAACATGTTCCACCAGGGGTGCGGGCGGTACCACTCGCCTGTGGACTTCAGATAGGCGACGCCCGCGGCGAGCCGGTTGAGGAAGTCGAAGTAGGACATGTCCTGGATCTGCCGGTCGCCGGGCTGGTCGCTCAGACCGTCGAGAAGCCTGGCGTCGTCGGGCGGGGTCGTGCCGTTGAAGAAGGCGACCGCTTCAAGCTGGTAACTCCAGCCGGCGGAGCCGGTCGGCAGCCCGAGCTCTCCCTCCACGTAGGCGAAGCGGCCGTCGTTGACCACGCGCCGCTGGTCGGCGGTCAGCGCGGCGACGCTCGGGTAGGAGAGCAGGTAGTGGCGGACCGTCGTGGGGGCGGGCAGCAGGCGCACGGTGGCCTTGGTGATGATGCCGCACTGTCCTCTTCCAGCCAGCGCCGCGCGGAAGAGGTCGGGGCGCGACTCCGCGGAACACCTCCTCAGGCCGGCCTCCCCCGTGACGACCTCCAGTTCCACGACGCTGTCCACCTGGGCTCCGTGGTGGTGGGTCTGGCCGCCGACACCGCCCACCGAGAGCGTGCCGCCGACCGAGAGCTCCAGGTAGTCGGTGAAGACCGGAGGGGTCAGGCCGTGGGCCAGGGTCGCCTGCGCCAAGCTGCTCCAGAGCGCGCCCGCCTCCACGACGGCCGTGTCCTCCCGCACCTCAATCGCGTTGAGCGGGGTCATGTCGATGATCAGACCGCCCGCGACCTGGCCCTGACCGAAGGTGGCGTGTCCCTGGCCGCGCGCGGCCACCTGCAGGCTGTGCGTCCGGCAGTACTTCATCATCAGCATGATGTCCGACACGGCGCCGGGCTCCAGCACGGCCCCGGGGGTCTGATGGACCAGGTGCCCGAAGTCGTCGGCCGCCTGGCCGCGCGAGGCGGGATCGGTCACCACCTTGCCCTTCAGCGGCGGCAGGTCGACCATCCCCTGAGACTGGGCGGCGTCGGTGACCCACGTGCGCGTGGACGGGTCGAAGCCGACCACGGCCGCCCCCGCCGTGAGGAACGCCTGTCTCCACGGATGCCATGTCATATCCGATCCTTTCGCAGCGCGGTCACGTCGCGTCGATAATCGCCGACGGCACCCGGCGACGCTACCCGCACGTAACCGGATGACAGCCACAAAAGGGTTACTACGGCGCTTCGGGCCTCGACGGGCGAGCCGTGGGGCAGGCGAGCATCATCGGGGCAGGATGGTACCGAACGGCGAGCGCGGCGAACTGGCGCAAAGGCGCAAACGGTGAACGCCGTACCGCGCGGATCCTCGCACCGCTCGCGGCCGCGGGATACACCTCCCTTGACCCTGGGTGTGGTCACGGCGCGTGCCGGGCGGGGCAACCAGGCGCAACCAGACTTCCGCCGACATGGATGGCGTTCCGGCACGCCCGTCGCCGGAAAGGCTCGTTCGGGACGCTCTTCGCCCCCGCGGGCCGTGCGACGCCCGTCACGGCCGTCCTGTTATCGGGACGGCCTATATTCGGCCTGAATATGGGCAGCCGAATTTCTGGATTTCATGCTCCCGGAGGCCGTCATGGCTGGCCTGGGCGGTGAACGCGGCGAACGTCCGGGCGTTTTCGGGTGTGACGCCCGTGGGGGTGACCGATTTTCGGAAGTGTCCGGACTAGTAACAGCGGGTTTCTGGCCGCCGCCCGGAGATTGAATCATTGACCAATCCGAAGCAACAACAAGAAACCCTCTTGCCCGCTTTATCGTCTCATTTCTAGGTTCGTTGTCATGAGGGCTGCCGCAGGCGCGCAAGGGGATCGCCATGGCGGCCGATGAGCGGTCGTGGCGGCATCCGTCCGCGCAGGCCGCCCACCGGCTGAGCCATGCGCTGGAACGACACGGCATCACGGGCGAGGTCCACGAGGGACGCGGGCTCGCGCTGGTGAGCGTGTGGGTCGACCTGGTCGCGTGGACCGACGGCTCCTGCTTCTGGTGGTCGGGGGCCGTGATGGCGGGCAACCGCAGGACCTACAGTTACAGCCCCGCCGACGACCCGGTGACCACGGCCCGGCGAGTGGCCGAGCGCTACGCCCAGCTCCGCCGACAGTCGAAGGCGGATCGGCGTCAGGAGATCAGGCCTCGGGAAGCCGGATCTCGGGAGGCCGGATCTCGGGAGGCCTGGCCTGAGGAGGATCGGCCCGCGGAGGGCCGGGCCTAGCGGAGATCGGCCTCCCAGCCGCGCACCCGTCCGGGGGAGGGTCACCCGATCGCGGGCCGGAGCGAACGGGTGAGCAGGCCGGCGAGTTCGGCGAGGTGGGCGAGGGGTACGTCGCCGGGCAGGCCCCTGAGGGATGCGACCGTCGCGCCCGCCGCCTGCCCGGCCGTCGTCCCAGGCGTGCTGTCCTCGACGACCAGGCAGCGGCCGGGGTGGACGCCGAGCCGCGCGGCGGCGAGGACGTAGCCCTCGGGGTCGGGCTTGCCGGCCGTGACGTCCTCGATGGTGAGCAACATGGGCGGGTCGATGCCCGCCGCGCCGAGGCGGGCCTTGGCCAGCCGCGCGTCGGCGCTGGTGACGACCGCCCACGGCAGCGCCAGGTCGTCGAGCGCGGCCAGCAGTTCCGGCGCGCCCAGGGCGGGGACGACGTCGGACAGGTCGTCGTACTGCAGCGCGAGCTGGCGGGCCGCGGCGGCGGCGACGGCCGTCTCGTCCGCGCCGGGCAGCAGCCGGCGCACGGTGAGGATGGACGGGCTGCCGTGCATGATCTCCAGCACCGTCCTGGCGTCCACGCCGTACTCGGCGGCCCACACCCTCCACCCGCGTTCGACCGCGGCGTCGGAGTCCACCAGCGTGCCGTCCATGTCGAGTAGGACGGCCTCGACGTGCGTCAGATCCATGTCCACCCCTTCCGGCTTATACTCGTAGCACGAGCATAAGGTGGTGGGCGCGGCGGATGGCAAGTGATGGGCCGCGGCGATCCGGCGACGGCGGTCCCGGTCACGGCGACCGGCCCGAGCGTGCCCGCAACGCGCGCTGGCGCACCGCGGCCGACGTGCTGGCGCGGGTCCGCGGGGAGCCCGGCATCACCCGCGCCGAGCTGGCCCGGCGGCTGAACCTGACCACCGGTTCCGCCACCGAGATCACCGCGCGGCTGCGCGAGCTGTGCCTGCTCGGCGAGGTCCCGGCGCCCGCGCGGGGCCGGGGACGGCCGACCACCGTCCTCGCGCCCCACCCGTCCGGCCCGCTGGTCCTCGCGATCGACCTGCGCCAGGAGGACTGGCGGTGCGGGCTCGCCTCGCTGGACGGGCGGGTCCACGACCTGCGGGAGGGACGGCACGCCGGACGCGAGCCCGGCGCCGTCCTCGGGGTGCTCGGAGAGGTGGTGAGCGACGCGTGGCGGCGACACGGCGACCGGCTGCGCGCGGTGTCCCTCGCCGTGCCCGCGACCGTCCAGGACGGCCGGATAGTCCAGGCGTCCGCCCTCGGCTGGGGCCCGGTGGACCTCGGCGCGCTGGCCGCGGGCTCGGGGCTGCCGCTGCTGGTCGGTAACGACGCCACCCTCGCCGGGGTGGCCGAAGCGTGCACGGGGGCCGCCGCCGGGGCCGGGACCGCGCTGCACCTGCTGGTCGAGGTCGGCGTCGGCGGCGCCCTCATCGTCGGGGGCCGTCCGGTCACGGGCGCGGGCGGCACCGGCGGCGAGTACGGGCACGTGCCCTTCGGTGACCGGGCGCTGCGCTGCCCCTGCGGCGCGCGCGGGTGCTGGGACCTGGAGGTGGACGGCCGCGCCCTCGCCCGTCACCTCGGGGCCCCCGCGCCGCGCGACCCGCGTACCTACGCCCGCCGGGTCCTCGCCCGGGTCGCCGGCGGGGAGGCCGCGGGGGAGAGTCTCGGTGACGTTCCCGGCGAGGAGGCCGCGCGGGCGGTGGGCCTCGTCGCCGAGTCACTGGCGGCGGGCATCGCCGGGCTGGTCAACGCCCACGCCCCCGACGTCGTCACGCTCGGCGGCCTCGCCGTCCACCTGCGTGCCGCGGCTTCCGCTCGGTTTGGCGCGGCCTACGAAGACGGCCTGATGAGCTTCCGCAGGGACCGGCCCCCGCCGGTCCTCGACGCGGCGCACGGCGACGACGGCGCGCTGCACGGCGCCGTCGCCGTCGGCCTGGACCACGTCACGAGCGAGGCGGCGCTCGCGGCGTGGGCGGAGGGGAGCCCTGCTCCGTGACCTACGGGGCCGTGGCTCAGAGGCCGTAGGGCCCGAACCGGCCCCAGGCGACCACGGCCGCGAGGACCAGCAGGATGACGTTGATCACGATGCCCTGGGGCTCGCCGCGGCGGCCGTGCACGATGATGGCGCCGATCATGGTGATCACGAGGCCGGTCGCGGCCAGCGGGGTGAGGATCGGCGCGATGCCGGTGGCGGCGGGGAGGATCAGGCCGAGGGCGGCGAGGAACTCGACCGCGCCGATGAGCTTCACCGTGCCGGCGGAGAAGTCGTTGACCCACGGCATCTGCGGGGCCAGTTGTTCCTTGGGGCGGGTGGTCTTCAGCACGCCGGCGAGGCCGAACGCCAGGGCCAGCAGTGCCTGAAGCACCCAGAGGAAGACGTTCACGGGGTCTCCTTCGAAGGGCCGGACGGGGGGAGGGTGCGGTCCGGGCGCGCCGGCCGCACGCCTGGGGGATCACCTCCGGAAAAGCACGCCCGACCTGCGCGTCCGGAAGTCGAGGGGTTCCTCGGCTTTGGGAGCGTAGCACAGAAGTCGAGGGTCGCCTCCAGTTCGTTACACTGGGGAGATGCCGCCCGACTCCGACGACACCGCAGCCGCCCGGCCCCTCCGTCGTGACGCGCGACGCAACCGCGACGCCCTCCTCGCCGCGGCGCGCGCGGTCTTCGCCTCCGAAGGGCTCGACGCGCCGCTGGAACAGATAGCCCGGCGGGCCGGTGTGGCCATCGGCACGCTGTACCGCAACTTCCCCACCCGCATGGACCTGGTCGAGGCGATCTTCCTCGAGAAGCTCGGCACGTGGCTGGAGCACGCCGAGCGCGCGCTCGTCATGGACGACGCGTGGGAGGCGTTCGCGTTCTACCTGGAGCGGCTCTGCGAGCTCCAGGCGCACGACCGGGGGTTCAACGACCTGGCGTCCATGCGCTTCCCCGACGCCTCCTGCAGCGAGCGCGCCCGGAGCCGCATCTACGAGCTCAGCGCGCGGATCGTGGAGCGCGCGCAGGCGGCGGGCGCGGTCAGGCCCGACGTCACCGCCGAGGACCTCGCGCTGGTCGTCTGGGCGCACACGCGCATCACCGAGGCCACCAGCGCGGTCTGCCCGAGCGCGTGGCGGCGCCACCTCGGCCTGATGCTGGACGCCTTTCGTGCCGACCGCGCCCACCCGCTGCCCGAGCCGCCCATGCGCCCCGACCAGGTCTACAAGGCGATGGTCGACCTCGGAGCGGCCGGCGCGTGCGGCGGCTGACCCGCGGCGCGAGGGGAGCGCGTCAGATCCAGTCCTTCAGGCGGAAGACGACGTACAGGATCGCCGAGGCGACCAGGATCAGCAGGGTGGAGGTCCAGAAGCCCGCGGCCTGCGCGAACCCGGGGTACGGGATGTTCTGCCCGTAGAAGCCGGTGATCATGGTGGGGACGGCGATGACGGCCGCCCAGCTCGTCACCCGCTTCATGATGTCGTTCATGCGGTTGCCCTGGAGGTTCAGGTGCGTCTCGTGGACGTTGCCCACCAGCTCGCGCAGCGACTCCGTCCACTCCGAGACCCGCAGGACATGGTCGTAGATGTCCTGGTAGTAGGGCGCCATGTCCGGCTGCACCACGCGCAGGTCGGGGCGCATGAGACCGTTGACGACCTCGCGCATCGGCACCACGATCCGGCGGAACCGCACCGTCGTCCTGCGCAGGTCGAACATGCGCCGCTGGAGGCCGCGGCCGTCGCCGGGGTGGTCGGTGAACAGCAGGTCCTCCAGCGCCTCCACCCGGTCGTCCAGCGCCTGGGCGACATCGAAGTGGCCGTCCACGATGGAGTCGAGCAGGGAGTGCAGCAGGTACGACACGCCGTGCTTGGCCAGGCCCGGGCTCGCGTCCCAGCGCGCGGCCACCGCGTCGATGTCGAACGTGTCGTCGGAGCGCACCGTGACGAGCGCGTTGCGCGTCACGAACATCGACACCTCGCTGAAGCCGAGGGAGCCGTCGTCCTCGCCCAGCCTCACGGCGTACGCCACGATGAACAGGTGGCTCTCGTAGATGTCGAGCTTGGGCCGCTGGTGCGGGTGCAGCACGTCCTCGACGGCCAGCGGGTGCAGGCCGAGCTCCTCGCTGATGACGGCGAGCTTCTCGGGCGGGGGAGAGCACAGGTCGAACCACACGGTGGCCGACGGATCCTCCAGGTGGTCGGAGACGTCGGCGATCGGGAAGCCTTCGGCCGCGAGGGCGCCGTCGCGATAAAGGCGTGTACGTACCATGTCCGCCAACGATAGCTCCGCCGGTGGACGGCGGAGGACGCGTCCCGCGCCGCGGCGGGTGCACCCTTTATCGATTATGAAAACCATTGCTATCATGCTGAGGGCGCGGCGCCCCTGGGACCGGATGTGGCCCACCGCTCTCAGGGACGCCGCGCCGCTCCGCTCAGCGGTCCGGGCTCCGCCTCCAGGTCAGAGGGTGATGCTCCAGGAGTCCAGGAAGCCGGTGTCCAGGGTGTACTGGTCGGTGACTTCGAGGGTCCAGGTTCCGGCGGCCGTCTGGCTGACGGGGACGGAGTAGTTGCGGGTGCCGAAGGACGTGCAGGAGATGCCGCCGCTGCTCTTGACGGTGTAGAACGTCCCGCTCGGGCCGCGCAGGCGGATCCGCAGGTCCTCGGCGCAGGTGTGGCTGATGACGATCGTGAGCCGGACCGGGGAGACCGCGCTGCCCGAGGCGGTCGAGGTGATCGGGCTGTTGATCGTCGACAGGTCGTTGATCGTGTAGTCCGTGTCGTTGCGGAACGTCCGGCCGCCGCTCGTGCCCTGCACGGTCAGCGTGTACGACGCGGTGTGCGTGGCCGTCTCACCGGTGCCCGTCACGGTGAGGTCGTAGGTGCCGGTGGGCGTGGACGCCGAGGTGGAGATGGCCAGCGTCGAGGATCCGCCCGAGGTCACCGAGGTCGGGGTGAAGGTCGCGGTGGCGCCGCTCGGCAGGCCGGACACCGACGAGAAGGTCACCGTCTGCGCCGCGCCCGCCGTCGTCGTGGTGCCGATCGTGGTCGAGACGGACTGGCCCGCGGTCACGCTCCCCGAGGAAGGGCTCGCCGAGATCGAGAAGTCCCGGCTGGAGGGGGTGCCCGTGGCCTGGGTCCAGATCGCGTACGCCGCCGCGTCGCCCGCCCGGTCGAGGATCGTGTCGTTGATGTTGGTCGTGGTGTCGCAGGACCGGTGGTAGCACGAGTCGTACGCGCGTCCCGACGTGCCGCCCCACTTGCTCGCCTGCGCCGAGGTCTTGGTGGCGCCGGCGCCGGCCGCGACGCCCGAGGTGGCGATGCCCGCGTTGCGGAAGGAGGCGTCGTCGGAGCGGTTGGCGCCCTCGGTGTTCTCCTCCGGCTGCAGGCCGAGGTTGTTGTAGAACGCCCGCAGGTCGGCGGCGGCCGTGGTGGTGATGTTGTTGATGAAGTAACCGCCGTTGGTCGACCCGACCATGTCGTAGTTGAGGTACTGCTTGATCTTCGCGCGCTCGGTGGAGTTCAGCCCGTTGACGTAGGCGCGCGAGCCGAGCAGGCCCTGCTCCTCGTCGCTCCACCAGCCGAACCGCACGTGCTTGGTCATCGTCGGGTTCTGCGCGGCCAGGGTCAGCGCGACCTCCAGCAGCATCGACGAGCCCGAGCCGTTGTCGTTGATGCCGGGGCCGGCCGAGACGCTGTCCAGGTGGGCGCCGGACATGATGACCTGGTCGGCGTCACCGCCCGGCCAGTCGGCGATCAGGTTCGGCCCGGCGCCGCTGGTGCAGCCCGGCGTGCAGGCCACGCGCTGGGTGGTGTACCCGGCGGCCTGAAGCTTCTGCTCGACGTAGGCGACCGACGCGGTGTAGCCGCTGGTGGTCGACCTGCGGGTGCCGCCGTTGGCGTTGGCGATGCTCTGGAACTGGCTCAGGTGGGTCTTGATGTTCGTCAGGCTGATGTCGGGCGCCGCCGCGAGTGCCGTCGTGCGGCCGAGGGGGGCACTGAGAGGTGAGCCGTTCCCGGTGGCACCTGGAGGGGCCTGGGCGATCGCGGGGGTCGCGGACGCCACCAGGCCCGACAGGGCCAGGGCGGCGGTCACCGCGAGGACGAGCTTGCGCCTCATGCGCGAATTCCTTTCTCGGCATCCCGCTGCCGCGTAGTTCGCCGTGTACGCGGGCAGCGTTCATCGCGCCGTCGTGAATCGGCCGTGATGCGGTCGTGATTCGGGCGACGGCGTGACGAGGCGGGACTGGGGGTGGAGGGACGAACCGACTTGTGCGTGACGGTAGGGCCACGGGAAGGTGTCGTACATCCGTAGCGGCATCCGTATATATACGGAAAAAGCCCCGGAACCCCGCCCGGCAAGGCGGTATCCGCAGCCGGCCCCGGTGACCGGGCGAAAGCAGGACGCCCTTTCAATGCGGGCGGGGCCGAAATTCCGCGCCGGTGGAGCGGGCCATTAGAATGGCGCGGGCGGAAATGGTATGGACTTTCGGCTCGCTTCGCCGCGTGCCGATTCGCCGCGGCACGCAGCGCCGCGGCGAATCAGCGGGGAACGCGGATTTCACGGTGCCGGACGGCCGTCCCACCGGCCGCGTATCCAACCTCTCAGGGCGGTACGACTAGGTCACGGTGAGCAGAGCCATGTCCTCCTCGTTCAGGACCAGGCGGCCCGCGGCCATGTTCTCCTCCAGGTGAGCGAGGGAGCCGGTGCCGGGGATCTGGACGATCGAGGGCGACCGCGCCAGGCCCCAGGCGATGGCGACCTGGAAGGGTGTCGCGCCGTGGCGCGCGGCCACCGCGTCCAGGTTCTCGCCGGACAGCGGGGCGTGGCCGCCGCCGAGGGCGAAGAACGGCATGTAGGCGATGCCGAGGTCCGCGCACGCGTCGGCCAGCTCCCCGTCCTGCTGGTCGAGCACGCCGAAGCGGTTCTGCACCGCGGCGACCGGGGCGATCGCACGGGCCTCGTCCAGCTGGGCGTGCGTCACGTTGCTGACGCCGAGGTGCCGGATCAGGCCCTCGTCCCGCAGCCCGGCGAGGACGGCGAACCGCTCGCCGATCGGGTCGGCGGCGTCGCCGGCGAGGCGGCCCACCCGCAGGTACACCAGGTCCAGGACGTCGACGGCGAGATCGCGCAGGTTCCGCTCGACCTCGCCGCGCAACTGCCCGGGCGCCGCCTCGGCGTACATGCGACCGGTGTCGTCGCGCAGGGGGCCCACCTTGGTGGCGATGGTGACGTCCGCCGGGTACGGGTGGAGGGCCTCGCGCAGGATGTCGTTGGCGCGGGCGGCAGGGGAGAAGTAGAAGGCGGCGGTGTCGATGTGCCGGGCGCCGAGCTCGACGGCGCGGCGCGCGACCGCCACGCTCGTCTCCCGGGGGATCGGCGGCTTGTGCCAGCGGCCGGGGAGCTGCATGGCGCCGAAGCCCAGCCGGGGGATCGTGAGCGTGCCGCCCAGGTCGTATGTGTCCGTCGCGGAGTTCGTCGGTGATGTCACCTGTTTGAGCATCTCCCGAAAAATCCACACACGCCAAACCCGGCCGGACGCGACCCGGCCACGTGCGCGGCTCGCCTACCGGCGGGGGCGTAGGCGGCGTGCGAAGAGGATCAGGGCGAGACCGACGAGGATCTGGACGCCGAGTACGAAGCGGTTGACGTCGAACGCCGGCTCCCACCGGGCCTCGCCGTCCTTGACGATGTAGGCGCCCACCGGCCGGGCCTCCGCGGCCCCGCCGCCGCCCTCCCCGTCGTTCATGGCGTTGCCCGCGACCGCGGCGGTGTCCGCGCCGCCGGGCTGCTCGCCGGGTTCGGCCCCACGCCGTTCCCCACGGCCGAAGCCGCCGGCCGCGCGGATGTGCAAGACGGGGATGACCGTGACGCCGTCCTTCTCGTACGGATCCCCGTACACGCGCCGGGCCCCGGACAGGTTCTCGAAGAACTCCCGTACATTCATGCCGGCCTCCGCGTGTGATGATCCGCCCTGATATCGCCATCATGCCGCACGCACGGCCGGGCGCGGCGGCTCGCGCCAAGTCCACACCCAGCGTCCGGCAAGTCGCCCACGGTACAACGAAAGGCGTGAACGCACATCAGAACCCGGCCGACCCCATCCTGAGCAGGTACGACGTCCGCCGCCCGGAGATGGCCGACGTGCCGGCGATCCACCGGCTGGTCGCCGCGTGCGACACCGAGGTGCTCGGCCGTCCCGACATGACCCAGGACGACGTGGCCGACGCGCTCGCCGACCCCGGCTTGGATGTCGCCCGCGACGCCTGGCTGGTGCGCGGGCGCGACGGCGGCGAGGACCCCGTGGGCTGGGGGTACGCCGTGCGGCAGGGGTCCGGCGGGGGAGTGGAGATCGAGGTCTACGCCCGGGACGCCGAGGCCGGCTCATGGCTGTGGCGGACTGTGCTCGGGCGCACCCGGGAGATCGCCGTGGAGCTCGGCCTCCCCGCGGCGATCGTGGACATCGGCGTCTACCGGGGGGACGCGGCCAAACGGGCGGCGGCGCGCGCGCACGGCTTCGCCCCGGCGACGAGCTTCCACCGGCTGAGGATCGAGCACGGCGACCCCGACCCCGGCTCCCTGCCCGGCGTCACCGTCCACCCGGCCGCCGGCCTGGAGGAGCTCATGCGGGCCGCGCACCGGATCCACCAGGAGGGCTTCGCCGAGCACTTCGGCTTCGTCCCCAAGGAGTACGACCGCTGGAAGGAGGACTTCGAGGCGTCCGCCACCCACGACTGGTCGCAACTGCTGCTGGCCGAGGCGGACGGCCACCCGGCCGGGATGCTGCTCGGCAGCGACATGTTCGCCGCCGACGAGAACCACGGATACGTCCGCATCCTGGCCGTGCTGCCGGAGTTCCGGGGGCGGGGCATCGGACGGCTGCTGCTGAGGCACGCCTTCGCCGCCGATGCGCGCCGGGGCCGCGTGGGCACCTACCTGCACGTGGATTCCGGCAACACGTCCCCGGCGCTGGATCTGTACCAGTCGGTCGGGATGCGCCCGGTTCTCGTCATCGACGTGTGGCGCCGCACGCTCTGAGCCGGTGTCCGGCGCCCGTACTCAGGCGTCCGTCGCTCGGTGTCCGGCGCCGCGCCGAAGCAGAGGCAGCGCGCAGGCTCCCGCGACCACGGTCGTGGCGGCGAGGCCCGCGGCGGTGACCCCCACGGCGTGCGCGGACGGCGTCAGGCTCAGGTAGAGCGTGCCGAACGCCGTCACGCCCACCACCTGTCCGAGCTGCAGCGTCATGGCCATCAGCCCGCTGGCGTCGGCCGCGTCGCGCGCGGCGATGTTCTCCAGCGCCACGGTGAACAGCGGGTTGTAGGCCAGCCCGAGCCCGATCCCGGCCACGGCGAAGAAGATCCCGAAGTACGGCTGCCCGTCGCCGCCGGAGACGAAGGCCCGCGCCACGCCCAGGTAGCCTACGGCCGCCGCGGCGAAGCCGGCGAAGATCACCGGCCGGTGCAGCCGTGCCGGGAGGCGCCGCCAGGTGAGGCTGACGAGCGCGAACCCGGCCGCGCCCGGGACGAACGAGAGCCCCGCGCCGATCGGGCTGTCGCCGAGCCCGCCCTGGAGGTGCAGCGCCACGCTGAACAGGAACCCGGCCCACGTCACCATCGACCCGAACATGCCGAGCGCCGAGGGCACCAGCCCGGGGGCCCGCAGCAGGCGGCCGGGGATCAGCGGGTGCCGCGCCCGCCGCTCCACCGCGACGAACACGCCGGTCACGGCCGCGCTCGCGGCCATCGACCACCAGCCCCACGCCGGCCAGTGCTGCTCGTGCCCGAGCACCAGCGGCACCACCAGCATGACCACCGTCACCGACAGCGTGATCAGGCCCGCGAGGTCGAGGCCCTGCTCGCGGGGCACGTGCTCGCGTGGCAGCAGCAGCGCGCCGACGACCAGCAGGGTTGCGCCGATGGGGACGTTGACCAGGAACACCGGCCGCCAGGCCATGCCGAACAGGTCGGCGCTCACCAGCGCGCCACCCGCGACCTGCCCGACGACCACGCCCCCGGCGAGCACGGCCGAGTAGGCGCCGAGTGCCCTGGCCCGCGCGGCGCCCGTGAAGTGGAGCTGGATCATGCTGAGCACCTGGGGCACCATGAGCGCCGATCCCGCGCCCTGGACGAGCCGGAACGCGATCAGCGCCCCTTCCGAGCCGGCGAGGCCGCAGGCCAGGGACGCGGCGGTGAACACGGCGAGCCCGAGCAGGAACAGCCGCCGCGGGCCGGACAGCCCGCCCAGGCGGGCGCCGGTGATGAGCAGCATCGCGTACGCGATCGTGTAGCCGGAGATGATCAGCTGGAGGCCGGAGCCGGAGGTGGCGAGGTCGGTGCGAATCGTCGGGGCCGCCACGTTGACGATCGAGACGTCGAGGGTCGCCATGAACTGGCCCACCAGCACGATGCCGAGCAGCCACCCCGCACCTCGCCGGGACGCCCGATCGGCCCGCCCGGGGACGGCGGCCGTCCCCGTCCCCCCGGCGGGAGAGGATCTTGTCACTGAGGTCATGGGGACGATCGTCGTCGCCCGTCGATACCGGTAACGAGAGCCTGCCTATCCTGGTACCGGTGCCACCTGGCAACGGGTCCGCCCGGCGTCCAGTATGAAGGGGGTGCCGCCGGAGGCCTCGATCCGGCCGGGCCGGGGCGGTCCGGGCCGCGGGGTGGCGGCGCGGTCTCGGGGGATGCGCGGCGGGAGGCGGGGGCGATGCGGAACGGTGGTCCGGTGCCGATGACGGGCGCCGTATGGGAGAAGGACCCCGTGCGGCGTACCGAGCTTGCGGCGTTCCTGCGCAGCCGCCGCGAGCGCATCTCGCCCGCCGACGTCGGCCTGCCGCCCGGCCTGCGCCGGCGTACGCCGGGCCTGCGGCGCGAGGAGGTCGCCCAGCTCGCCGGGGTGGGGGTGACCTGGTACACCTGGCTGGAGCAGGGGCGAAGGATCAACGCCAGCGTGCAGGTGCTGGACGCCGTGGCCCGCACGCTCCGGCTGGACACCGCCGAGCGCGAGCACCTGTACCGGCTCGCGGACGTCCCCGAGGTGCGCCCGGCCGACGGGTGCGGCGTCCTGGAGCCCGAGGTGCACACGATCCTGGAGAACCTCGACCCGCTGCCCGCGTCCGTGTACAACAGCAGGTACGACCTGCTGGCCTGGAACGCCCCGTACGGAGCGCTGCTCCCGAACATGGTCCGGCGCGAGCTGCCCGAGCGCAACGCGATCTGGCAGTGCTTCACCTGCCCGGCGTGCTGCAATCCCGTGCTGAACGCCGAGGCGGAGCAGGCGCTGATGGTGGCCACGCTGCGCGCCGGTTTCGTCCGGCACATCGGCGAGCCGTCGTGGGTGGAGTTCGTGCGCGGCCTGTCCAAGGCGAGCCCGACCTTCGCGGCGATGTGGGCGGATCACGAGGTGGCGCAGCCGGGCAAGCGCATGAAGATCTTCCAGCACTCGGCGGTCGGCGAGGTGCGCACGACGTCGACGAGCATGGCCCTGCCGTCCCCGCCCGAGACGCGCATGGTCGTCTACACGCCGATGGACGACGAGAGCCGCGAGCGCATCGCCTGGCTCAGGGCCAACCCCGAGGCGCAGGCCGTCGACCACGTCCACTGACCTGCCGACGGCATCGGCTTCGACGAGCTCGCCCGCCGCACGCGCGCGGCCGGACCGGCCGCGGGTACGACGCGGGTGTAACCGGTAGGGAAGAGGACGGATCATGATCTCGGTTTTCGGCAGCGCCAACATGGACCTGGTCGCCTACACCGCGACCGCCCCCAGACGCGGGGAGACCGTGACGGGCCGGGCGTTCGCCACGATCCCCGGCGGCAAGGGGGCGAACCAGGCCATCGCGGCGGCCCGCGCCGGGGCCGAGGTCGCCTTCATCGGGGCGGTCGGCGACGACGCGTTCGGCCCGGTCATGCGCGAGACGCTGGCGTCGGCGGGCGTCGACGTCACCCGCCTGCGCGTCGTGCCCGGCTCGTCCGGGATCGCGCACATCGTCGTGGACGACGCGGGCGGTAACTCGATCATCGTCGTCCCCGGCGCCAACGGCACCCTCACCGGGCCCACGGACGACGACCTGGCCGTCATCGACCGCTCCGACGCGCTGCTGCTGCAACTGGAGCTGCCCATGGAGGCGGTGGTGGCCGCCGCGACCCGGGCGCGCGTCCCCGTCGTCCTCACTCCCGCCCCCGCCCGGGAGATGCCGCGCGAACTGCTCGGCGCCGTCGGCCTGATCGTCCCGAACGAACACGAGGCGGCGGCCATCACCGGCCTCGCCGACCCGGAGGAGTCGCTCAAGGCCCTGCTCGACCTGGTCCCCGAGGCGGTGATCACCCTCGGGGCCGAGGGCTCGCTGTACGGCTCGCGCTCGGGCGCGCGGCTGCGCGTCCCGGCCCTACCGGTGACCGCCGTCGACACCACGGCGGCGGGCGACACCTTCGCCGGCGCGCTGGCGGTAGGCCGTGCCGAGGGCATGCCCGCCGAGCGCGCCCTGCGCTTCGCGACCGCGGCGGCGGCGCTGTCCGTCCAGCGCGAGGGGGCGAGCACGTCCATGCCCGCGCGCGCCGAGATCGACGCCGCCCTGGAGTCGGCCGTGAACCCATGAGCCGTGAACCCATGAGCCGTGAACCCATGAGCCGCGAACCCATGAGCCGCGAACCTCCGAGCCGCGAAACCCTGACTCCGTGACCACGGAGGAGTGAGATGCAAGCCCTGGCGGGGATCCGGGTGCTGGACCTGGCGACGCCGGACGGATGAGGGGACGGCGCGACCGCCGTCCCCTCAGGCCTCAGTTCACCAGTTGGGCTGTCCCGGCACGGCGGCCGGGGGCAGGGGACGGTTCGCCGGGTGGATGACGTACACGACGCCGCCGCTGCCCGTGCTGCGCAGCCAGACCTTCTCGAAGGCCGCGCGCGGGTACACCCGGCGCACGGCGTCGTTGGAGGGCGAGGCCGGGTCGTTGGCGATCACGTCGCCCGTGGAGGTGAAGCCGATGATCACCATGAGGTGGCCGTTGGTGCCGTAGCCCGCGCCGGGCAGCTCCTCCTCCTCGAACGACTGCGAGGTGATCACGGGGATGCGGGCGGCGATCAGGCGTTCCATCTCGGTCAGCGACCGCAGCCGGGTGACGAACCCGTCCAGCCCGTACCGCCCGGCGTACGCGGTGTTGAACGGCCAGTTGCCCGCGCCCTGGTAGGCGTGGTCGTAGGTGTAGCGGGCCGCGTAGTCGACCTCGGGGTCGGGGTCGGACGGGTCCACCCACGAGGTGTCCACGGCGCTCGGCCACCTGCCCCAGTAGCCCAGCACCATGGTGGTCGAGGTGGGGCTGCACCACGCCTCGCCGCCGCCGTCCCATTCGGGGTAGTGGCCCTGGTGGACGCTCTGCGAACGCCGGGGCACCGGAAGCTCGGTTCCCCACGCGCCGCCGCCGGGGCTGACCGGCACCTCCGTCCGCTCGGGGACGGCCGACGACATCGCGCCGAGCGTCCGCACGACCGGCCGCGCGGACGACCCGGGCGTGCGGTACAGGGTGACGCGGAGCTGGTAGGCCGAGATGGCCTTGCCGGTCTTCGCGGCGAAGGTGTCGACGTAGACGGTGCCGTCGGCGTCGCCCTGCCCGGGCAGCGAGGTGCGGCGGATGTCGCCCTCGCCGTACGCCCAGCGGCCGAGGACGTACCACTTGGTCAGGCCGCCGGTGTGCCGCCCGCGCATCTCGACCTGCAGCCAGCTCCCGGCGGGGGTGTCGGCCGTCCAGGAGGCGACCAGCTCGGTGGCGGCGAAGCCGACGGGCCGCTCCCTGCCGGTCCAGCGGGCGTACTCCCAGGTCTTGGTGCCGAGCGCGTCGGTGTAGGTCGTCGTCCCCGCGGGTGACCGGAAGGTGAGGCGGTCGGCGGCGGACACGCCCTCGGCGGTGCCCGCGGGGAACGCCTCGCGCTTGTAGACGACGTCCACCACGGGACTGGGACGGGGTTTCCCGCCCGCCGCGAGGGTGTCCGCGGCGACGGAGGAGGGGATGAGGGTGCTCGAAAGGACGGCGAAGAGGAACACGGCCAGAACGCGCATGAACTCCACCTTGCCTCGGGGGGTTCTCGACGCCGCCGACCGTAGGCGCTGTGCGGTGTTCTCACATCGGGAGTTTTACGTATCGTCTTGACTGCGTCGGAGGGCGGGAGACGATCTCGGTGGTGGCCGGGACGCGGCCGCCGTGGGGTTGTCGCGGTAGGTGATTTTGTCACCTTTGATACACCTTGCGCTCAGCGGGTGGATCATCACGGTTGGGAAGATCTGCGGCGTCCTGCTCCACTGACCGGAAGAGAAGCACATGTCTGACGCGCCCTCTCGTCGCAGGTTCCTCGCGCTCGGCGCCGGCGCCGTCGGCGGCGCCGCCGTGGCGTCGCTGCTCCCGCCCTCCGTCCACGCCGCGATGGCCATGCCCGCTCCCCGGGGCGGACTGTCCGCCGTGAAGCACGTCGTCTTCCTCATGCAGGAGAACCGCTCGTTCGACCACTACTTCGGCACGCTGCGCGGCGTGCGCGGGTTCGGGGACCGTAACGCGGTGGATCTTCGCGGCGGCGGGAGCGTCTTCGAGCAGCCGGGCGGCCCGGCCGGGCACGTGCTCCCCTTCCCGGTGAGGGACGCCGCCGACCTCGTCGGCAAGGACCTGCAGTGGATCAACGCGCTGGCGCACGGCTGGCCCGACGGCCAGCAGTCCGCCGCCGCGGGCTGGCACGACGGGTGGATCGCCGCCAAGAGCCCGGCCACCATGGCGTACTACCAGCGGCGGGACATCCCGCTGCAGTACGAACTGGCCGACACCTTCACGATCTGCGACCACTACCACTGCTCGGTGCTGTCCTCGACGAGCCCGAACCGCAACTACCACGTCAGCGGCCACACCGGCTACGAGCCCGGCACGACCAAGCGGGCCATCGACAACGCGGCCTACAACGAGGACATCCACGCCGGATACGAATGGTCCAACGCCGGGGAGATCCTGGAGGCCGCGGGGCACTCCTGGAAGGTCTACCAGGAGATGGACAACTTCACGGACAACAACCTGGAGTTCTTCGCCCGCTTCCGGCGGATCGCGCGCGCCGCGCTCCAGGGCGACTACCGGAGCCTCGACTCGTTCTACTCCGCCCTCGGCCGGGCGTCCTCGCCGGACGAGCAGCGGCGGATGCTGGCCCGCCTGGAGGAGGGCGTGGCCAAGCTGAGCCCCGCCGACCGGTCGCTGTACGAGAAGGCGCTGCGCCGGGGCCTGCCCGGCACGCTGGCCGCGAGCTTCCGCGCCGACGTCGAGGCCGGGCGCCTGCCCAAGGTGAGCTACATCGTGCCCTCGTCCGAGGACTCCGAGCACCCGAGCGCGTCCTCGCCCGCGCAGAGCGCCGTGATCACCTACGACATCCTCGACGCCATCGCCTCCAACCCGGACGTCTGGCGCTCGACGGTGCTGTTCCTCACCTTCGACGAGAACGACGGCTTCTTCGACCACGTGCCGCCGCCGCTGCCGCCCGCCGACCGGGTCGAGGACTTCTACGACGGCCACCCCATCGGCCTCGGCATTCGCGTGCCGATGACGGTCATCTCGCCGTGGACGGTCGGCGGGTACGTCTGCTCGCAGACCTTCGACCACACCTCGACGGTGCGGTTCCTGGAGACCTGGCTGGGCGTCCGCTTCCCCGACATCACCCCGTGGCGCCGTACCGTGGCCGGTGACCTGACCTCGGCCTTCGACTTCGGCGGGGGCGCGCACCGCCCCGGGCTCACCGCCCCCGGCCCCGTGCCGCCCTTCACCGGCCGCTGGCGGCCCGCGCCTCCCGCCGGGCAGAAGATGCCGGTCCAGGAGGCCGGCACCCGCCCCGCCCGGCCGCTGCCGTACCAGCCGGACGCCTGGGGCCGCGTGGCGGACGGGAAGGTGAGGCTGCGGCTGGCCAACAGCGGCGGCGAGAGCGTCCACATGACCCTGTTCCCGTACGCGGGCGAGTTCGACCTGCCCGTCCACGTGGACGTGCTCGGGTCGGCGAGGCTGGACGTGCCCGTGCGGAACGGCTCCTACGACTTCACGCTGACCGGCCCGAACGGGTTCCGCCGCGAGTTCACCGGCACGCTCGCGGGCGCGGCGTCCGGCCTCGTCGTCGAGCCCGAGATCCGGGGGAGGCAGCGCAGCCTGACGCTGACCGTCACCAACACCGGCACGGCGAAGGTGGACGTGACGATCGCCCCGCTGGCGTACGGCGACCGGCGCGACGAGCGGACCTTCACCCTCAAGCCCGGCCACGACAAGCACGTGACCTGGCACTGCGACGACCACGAGGGCTGGTACGACCTGCGCGTCACCTGCGCGCAGGACGCGTCCTACGGCCGCCGCCTGATGGGCCACATCGAGAACGGCCGCGCCAGCGTCACCGGCTGACCGGACCCACCCCGGAAAAGAGGGAAGGGTGCGCCGTCCGGGCCGGACGGCGCACCCTTCCCGTAGCGCGGCGGGATCAGTCGCGTTCGACGGTCTCCCCCAGGACGATCCGGCCGATGATGTCGAACTTGGCCGGGTCGCGCATCTTCAGCGAGCCCGCCATCAGGCCGTCGGGTGAGCACGACGGTCGCGACCACTGACGCGGAGCCCCTGGGTCGGCGTGGCGCCGCAGCCGTGAGCATGGGACCGTTACCGCGTGGCGGCCACGCCGGTCATGAGCGAGCCGCGAGCATGAGGAGGGCCGATGGAGCTCCACGACCTGTCCGGGGGTGACGAGGTGCTGTCCCGCGTCGGGCTGGTGGCCCGGCGGGCACTGCCGGGTTACGGGATGTCGCCCGAGGCGCGGGTCACGCTCCTCAACGTGTCCGAGAACGCGACATTCCTCGTCGAGGACCAGGGGACGCGCACGGTGCTGCGCGTGCACCGGCTCGGATACCACTCGCCCGAGGCGATCCTCTCCGAGCTGGACTGGCAGT
This sequence comes from Sphaerisporangium sp. NPDC051017, assembly GCF_040683095.1. NCBI lineage: Bacteria > Bacillati > Actinomycetota > Actinomycetes > Streptosporangiales > Streptosporangiaceae > Sphaerisporangium > Sphaerisporangium sp. NPDC051017. Next base: position 3,879 of record NZ_JBFBCI010000069.1, on the reverse strand, counting down.
CGGCGCTCGGCGACGAGGCCGGCGTGCGCACCCCCGTGGTGCTGGCCGCCCTCGACGGCTCGCGCGTCGTCACCGTCGAGGACCCGGGCGCGGCGCCGCGCAACTGCGTGATGTTCGAGTGGGTCCCCGGCGCCGAGCCGCCCGAGGAGCGCCTCGTCGAGCACTTCGAGCCCCTCGGTGCCATCACCGCGCGCATGCACCTGCACGCCCGCCGCTGGCGGCGGCCGGCCGCGTTCACCCGCTTCGCCTGGGACGAGGACGCCGCGTTCGGCCCCGCGCCGCGCTGGGGCCGGTGGCAGGACGGGGTGGGCGTCGACCGCGAGGCGCACGAGGTGCTGGCCCGGCTGGAGTCGGCCCTGCGCGACAGGCTCGCCCGGTACGGCAAGGGCCCCGAGCGGTTCGGGCTCATCCACGCCGACATGCGCCTCGCCAACCTCCTGGTGGACGGCGCCGCCGGCACCACCGTCATCGACTTCGACGACTGCGGCCTCAGCTGGTACATGTACGACCTCGGCGCCGCCGTCAGCTTCATCGAGCACCACCCCAAGGTCCCCGAGATGATCGACGCCTGGGTGCGCGGCTACCGGACCGTCCACGGCCTCTCCGCGGACGACGAGCGTGAGATCTGGACGTTCGTCATGTTCCGCCGGCTCCTGCTGCTCGCCTGGATCGGTTCGCACTCGGCGGCCGACATCGCCCGCGAGCTCGGCACCGGCTACACGCTGGGCAGTTGCGAGCTGGCCGAGCGCTATCTGAGCGGCTCCCTCTAGAGCCCCCAAGCAGGGCAGAGCCACGACCAGCGCCCCGGACAGGACGGTGAACAGCACGCCGGGCCAGCGGTCCCCGAGCCCCCAGAAATGCGCGGCGATCGCGCCCGTCACCAAGGCGCCCGACCAGGTGGCGATCACCCCGGCGAACCCGACCCCGCTGATCAGCGGCGACAGCAGGTGGTAGGCGACCTGGCGCCACAGCGTGGCCGAGCGGGCGCGGCGCAGCAGCCGCATCGCGATGTTGCCCTCCCAGCGGCGCTTCGGCACCGGAGGGATCTCGACGCCGAGGTAGGCGGCGAACGCGTTGCAGGCGGGTGAGCAGCGGCAGCAGCCACATCAGCAGCAGCGAGCCCGCCACCGGCACGACCAGCGTCCACACGAAGATCACCGACACGGCGCCGACGCCCAGGATGAGCGCCAGGGCGACCACGCTCAGGGGAGCGCCCGTCACCAGGTGGAACATGCGCAGCCAGGAACGCGACGACCAGTGGGCGCGGACCCGGTCCCAGGGGGTGCTCACCTCGGCGACGCTCATGTCCTCACCGTAGGGACACTCGGCCCTGCCCGGACATGGGCCTGGCCTCCCCTCTCAGGGTGGTGCGAGCCTCCCTTCGCCGTCACGTGCTCACTATGTCGGATTGCTCCCGATGGTGACGGGCACCAAGCACGAGTTATGCACATCTGCGCGATCGGCATCCGAAGTCATTACGTAATGTGATACCTATGTCACGGCATGCGATCAGCAACGGACGCAGCGTCCCTGGCAGAAAGTGGCTATGCAGATGATCCTGGTCAGCGTACTCGCGATCCTCGCGGCCGTCGGCGTGGTGGCCGTGGCCGCGCTCCTGTTCCGGCGGTACGGCGGTGGCGCCGACGACCTCGCGCCGAACGGCCCCACGGCCGGGCATTCCGGGTCGATGCTGTCCTCGCTGTTCCTGCTGGTCTTCGCCATCGCGATCGTCGTGCCGTGGGCCACGGCCGACTCCGCCCGCCAGAACACCTACGCCGAGAGCCAGGCGGCCATCGAGTCCTACTGGTCCGCGGCCCGGCTGCCCGCGCCCGCCGGGCCCCAGGTGCGGCAACAGGTGCGCGACTACCTGGACTTCGTGGTGCACCGCGAATGGCCGCTCATGGCCTCCGGCAGGCTCGGCGAGGAGGGCGCCACGCGGCTGGAGGCGCTGCGCACACAGGTGAACGGGCTGGTGCTGAGCGACGACGACGCCAAGGTCGCCCGCGGCGAGCTGCTCGACGAGATGCGCGACTGGTCCGCGGCCCGCCGCCAGCGCGCGGCCGACGCCGCGGCCAAACCTCCCGCGGGCGTGCTTCCCCTGGCCGTCCTGACCGGCCTCATCGTCATCGTCTTCCCCTTCCTCGCGGGCGCGCGGCCCCGGGGCAAGACGCTGGTGCCGCTCATGGTGATGTCCGGCCTGCTCGGCCTCGGCGTCTTCCTCGCATGGCAGATCTCGCACACCTTCGCCAGCGGCCTCTCGGTCGGCCCCGACGCGTTCGAGGCCGCGCTGACCGAAGTGCGGCGCCTGCCCTGGAGCGGCTGACCGTGCCGGCCATCCGCGCCACCGCGCTCCTGACCGCCCTCTCCCTCTCGCCGCTCACCCCGCTCCCGGGCGCCACCCCCGAGCCCGCGGCCCCCCAGCACCGGCACGCGACTCCCGCTCCCGGCCCGGCGCGGATCACCGTCACGGCGGACGACGCCCTCCCCTCGGACCCGCCGTCGTCGCCCGGGCACGCCCGGCGGGTGGCCGACGTCGATCTCGGACTGCTCGGCGGGGACGATGACGACGGGCTGATCACCGTGTGCCTGGACGTGGACGTCGTGGTGAGCCTGCGGGTCGGGCTCAGCATCGGCGGCCCGCCCCTGTGCCACCACCCGCCGCCGCGGCCCGCTCCGCCGCCCGAGCCCCCGCCGTCCTCCCCGCCGACGCGGGAGCCGGAGCCCGAGCCCGCGCTGACGCTCACTCCCACGCCCGAGCCGTCCCGGCCCCCGGCTCCCACCGAGCCCGCCCCGCGGCAGACCTCCACGCCGCGTCCCGCGCCCAGTGCCACGCCCACGCGCGCACCCGCGCCGCCGGTGGTCCCCTCACCGAGGCCGCCCGTCCGGCCGCCGCTGGCGCTGCCGTCGGTCGTGCGGCCGCCGGTGCGGCAGGTGCCCGAGCCCACGCCCGCGCCGTCCCTGCCGTCCGCCGAGCCCTCTCCCTCGTCGGTCACGCCCTCGGGGCAGGTCCGCGCCGCGCGGGTGCACGGCCGGATGCCGCGCCGCCCCGAGCCGCTGGGCACGATCATGGTCGTGATCGTCCTGTCGTTGATCATCGCTCTGGTCGCGGGCGCGGCGTTCGCGGCGATCCGGTAGCGCGTCCGAGCCGGCCGGTGTGACGGACGGACTCCCGGCCGGGAGGCCGGGAGTCCGAACAGCGGGGCAGGAAAGCCGATCCGCCGCCAAGGCGGATCGGCGTTACCCGGCGGAGTCGAGATGATCGTGCTGTTCGATCCGCCGGGCATGGCGGACGAGGACGGTGCGGGGTTCGCGGTGGCGTTCGGCGGTGGCCGGCTCACCGGTGAAGAAGTAGGCGCCCCAGGTGGTCGCGAGTTCTCGAACACCCATTCGCCCGGTCCGGTACCGGGATACCGTTGGCGCCGTGCAGCTCAGGTACAACTTCCGCCTCTACCCGACCGCTGGTCAGCGTGCCGAGCTGGCCGAGGCGTTCGGGTGCGCGCGGGTGGTGTTCAACGACGGTCTGTGTGCACGGTCCGACGCCCATGCGGCGGGGCTGCCGTACATTTCGGACGGGGAGTTGTCCAAGCGGGTCATTTCCGAGGCGAAGAAGACGCCTGGGCGCTGCTGGCTGGGTGAGGTGTCGGCTGTGGTGTTGCAGCAGGCGCTGGCGGACCTGAACCAGGCGTTCCGGAACTTCTTCGACTCGATCACCGGGAGGCGCAAAGGGCCGAAGGTGGGCCCGCCCCGGTTCCGGTCCCGCAAGGACAACCGGCAGGCCATCCGCTTCACGAAGAACGCCCGGTTCTCCATCACCACGGGCGGGAGGTTGCGCCTGCCGAAGATCGGGGACGTGGAGGTCCGCTGGTCCCGTTCCCTGCC
>NZ_JBFBCI010000068.1:0-42385 GCF_040683095.1 Sphaerisporangium sp. NPDC051017 | reverse complement strand
TCGGCGACCCGCCCTCCCCGGCGGCGGAGGAGCTGTCCGCACAGATCCGCAGGGCGTGGACGGCGTTCGCCGCTCACGGCGACCCGGGCTGGCCTGCGTACGACGCCGACCACCGCCTCGCACAGCTCTTCGACACGCCGTCGATGGTCACCGCCTACCCGGAAGAGACCTCGCGGCTGCTGTGGCAGGACCACACCTTCCGGGCGCTCCCGCTGCTCGCGCGGTAGCGGCGCACGGCGGACAGCACTACGTCGGCGAGCCTTTCGGCCGCGTCGATCCGTCGCGTGCCGTTTCTGCACCTACCAGGTGGAGTTGCGCGCGACCGAGCGGCGTGGCCCACTGTCACGCCGGTCCTTGGCGAGTTTGACCTTGCGCTGTTCGCCGGGGCACAGTTTGCGCGTGTCCCACGAAGAAGTCCTGGAGCAGCCCGGTGCGCGCTGGAGTCCCTGGGTCGTGGTGGTCATCGTGGTGGTGCTGCTCGGCGCGCTCGGTGTGGGGGTGTGGGTGCTGCGCCGCCCGCCAGCCGGGCCTCTGCCGCCGCCCGACGGTCCTTGGCCGAGGACGGGGGAGGCGATCGTGTTCCTGTGTCAGAGAGACAGCACGCCGGGAAACTGCGGCGACGGTGAGGTCACGGCCGCGCAGCGGCTGACCATCGAACGTGCCCTCCGGGGCCAGCCCGAGGTGTCCGGCCTGCGGTTGAAGTCCCGCGCGGAGGCGCTCAGGGACTTCAAGGCGAACCAGAACCTGAGCGCCGCGCTCCGCAGTGCGGTCCGCGAATCCGATATGCCGGAATCATTCGTGGCGGGCCTGGCCTCGATGGGAGATTTCCGGCGAAAAGCGGAGGCGCTGCCGGGAGTCTGGAGCGTCTTCCTGCACGGGACGAGCTTCTGGGCCGGCAAGACCGATGTGGTCATCCGGCTTTGTCCGCCGGATCCTCAGGAACCGGAGTCTTCGGATAGGGACTCGCGGTGCAGAGGGCGCGGCGCGGCGAGCGCGGACGAGAAGGCCGCCGTCCACCAGGTTGTCCGGGCGCTGGACGGTATCGGCGCGATCTACCTGGAGGATCGCGGGCACGCCATCAAGGACGCCTTCTGGGTGGCGTTCGCCACGCCACCGGACGGCAGGAAGCCTGTCGGGTACATCCCGGAGAGCTTCCATCTGGTTCTCGACGCTCCCGACGCCGACGCGCGTGTCAGGCGCGTGGTCGGCGAGCTCCCCGGTGTGAACACCGTCGACAAGGAGCTCTCCTGACAGGAGGCCGCGGACGGTGTCGGCGCGATCTACCTGGAGGATCGCGGGCACGCCATCAAGGACGCCTATTGGGTGGCGTTGGCCACGTCGCCGGATGCCATGACGAAACCTAAATACTCATTAACCCCGTTTCGCACAGCAGTCACAGGAGGTTACTGGAAGTCAGATTGCAAGTAACCGGCAATCCAACTGCAGGTATGCTCTGGGAGTCTAGAGCCACGAGAACGAAACAGGAGGTGAAACCCACTATGACGACCAACCCGCGGCGCCACGACTGCCCTCGCTGCGGGGCGACCCTCGACGACGGCCCCGTCCTCTTCCGCTGCGCCGAGTGCTGCCGTTCCGTCTACGCCGCCGACCTGGACACCGAGTTCCACGCCCGGCGCCCCGTCACCGCCACGCGCTGACGCCGATCGACACCTCTTGCGCCGCCCTGAACACCTAGACGGTTCGGGCAGAGACGCCGCTCACCGGTCAGACGGTTCGGACGGACGCACCGCTCACCGATTGGACGGTTCGAGCGGACATCACCCATCGCTCACCGAACGCGAGCCGCCGCCCATGGCAAAGCGGGCGCGCCCATCGCCGCTGAGCGGACGTACAGCACCTTGTCGTCCGGCCGACGCGCACCGCCACGGATCCGCAGGTACCCAGCACCCGGCACTGAGCGGGCACGCGCCCTCAGTCGAGCGGCCGGCGCACGCCTTCCGTCGCCCAGCGGCCGTACGTCCTCGTCGCTCGGCGAGTGCCACGGTCCACCGCCGGCAGGGGTCCATCACGTCCTGCTCCGCAGCCAACGCGTCGTCGCCCCCGCAGGCGGACCTGTTCGATCCGCCCGCTGAGCGTCCGCGAAAAGTCCACCGCTTTGTGTGTTGTCGGTCAGTGTGGTCCGAGGGCTCGCGAGCAGGGTGGGGTTGGGGGAGCGCGGCGGGGCCTTCGGGGTGGGTTGTCGTTTGGGGGCGCAGGCGTGGCATGCTGCTCGCATGGCGACCGACCCAGCCCCTGTGACGCTTGTGATCGGTGATGAGGAACTGCTGGCCGATCGCGCGGTGAGTGAGGTGATCGCGGCGGCGCGCGCGTCCGATCCGGAGACCAGCGTGCACGACCTGTTCGGCGCCAAAGTGGAGCCGGGCGAGCTGACCCGTCTGACGTCGCCGTCGCTGTTCGGTGATCGCGCGGTCGTGGTGTTCCGCTCCGCGCAGGATCTCGGCAAGGACGTCGTGGCCGAGCTGGTCGCCTATACCAAGACGCCGTCGGAGGACGCCGTCGTGGTCCTGGTGCACCCCGGCGGGGTCAAGGGGAAGGCGCTGGTGGACGGCGTCAAGAAGGCCGGGGCCGCGGTCGTGACGGTCGCCAAGCTGACCAAGATGGGCGAGCGCCTGGACTTCATCAAGCGCGAGATGCGGGCCCATGGGCGATCGATCGGCGGGGACGCCGCGCAGGCTCTGCTGGACGCCGTGGGCAACGATCTTCGTGAACTTGCCGCGGCGTGCGGCCAGCTCGCGTTCGACACCCCGGGCAAGGCGGTCGACGAGGCCGCGGTCGCCCGCTACTACCGGGGGCGCGCGGAGGTCAACGGTTTCGCGGTCGCCGACAGCGCGGTGGAGGGGCGGCTCGCCGAGGCGCTGGAGCAGCTGCGATGGGCACTGTCGACGGGCGTCGCGCCCGTGCTGATCGTCAGCGCGCTCGCGGGCGGCGTCCGGTCGCTGGCCAAGGTCGGCAGCGCGCCCCGCGGCCTGCGCGGCGGCCGTCTGGCGAGCCATGTCGGCATGCCCCCGTGGAAGGTCGACCGCGTGTCGCGCCAGCTCAACGGCTGGGGGCCCGAGGGCATCGCCCGTGCCATGCAGGCCGTCGCGGTGGCCGACGAGCAGGTCAAGGGCGGCGGCACCGACCCCGCGTACGCCTTGGAGCGCACGGTCCAACTGATCGTCGCGAACCGCACCGGCCGCTGAGCCCCGTTTTAGGCGAGGTGGGCCGCTGGGGTCTTTGTGGGGCCGGGTGTTCGGGTGACCGAAAGAGGTTATGCGGCCGTCGGGGTTGGCTGCGTGGTCGTGGTGGTCAGGGTGCCGTCGTGGAGTTCTAGGACGGTGTCGGCCAGGGAGATCAGGTTGGGGTCGTGGGTGGCGACCAGCGCGGTGACGCCTTCGCTGCGGACGACCGCGCGGATCAGTTCCATGATCTGCCGTCCGGTGCCCGAGTCGAGCTGCCCGGTCGGTTCGTCGGCGATCAGCAGCCGGGGCCGGTTGGCGAGGGCCCGGGCCACCGCGACGCGCTGCTGCTGACCTCCCGACAGCTCGTAAGGGCGCTGATTGACGTGCTTCTCCAGCCCGACCATGGCCAGGAGCATGTGGATGCGCTCCTCGCGCTCGCCTGCGGGGGTACGGGTGAGTCGCATGGGAACGCCGACGTTCTCGGCCGCCGAGAGCACGGGGATGAGGCCGAACGACTGGAAGATGAACCCGATGACGTCCCGCCGCAGCTCCAGCAGCCCGGCCTCCGCCAGTTCGGTCACCACGTGGCCGTCCACGAGCACCCGCCCGGCATCCGGACGGTCCAGGCCGCCGATCTGGTTGAGCAGGGTGGTCTTGCCGGACCCCGAGCGTCCCCTGATCGCGACCAGTTGCCCGGGGTAGGCCTCGAAGGAGACGTCGCGCAGGGCCACGACCTCCTTGGGCCCGGTGCGGTACACCTTCCGAAGCCCTTCGACCACGACCAGCGGCTGGCCCGTGAAGGCGGCGCCGGTGGTGGCTACCGGCTCGCCGGTGAAGGCGACCGCATCCGCCTCCCTGGCGCCGGGCCGGTCCGGCACGTGACGCTCGTCGCGTCCCTCCGAACGCGCCCGGGAGTCGCGCTCGTACGACGCGGAGCGGGGACCGTCCTCATGCCGCGTGTCGCGGGGTTCATGCGTGTCGCGCGCGTCCAGGGGGGCTTTGCCGGTTTCGTGGTTGTTCACTCCGTGTCCTCCGACGAGCGTGGCTTGTCTGGCCATACGCCGATATGGTCGCGCTCCAGCTCCAGCCGGACGCGCCGTTCCATGTTGAGCGCGCTGGTGAAGTCCCGGGGAAGCTGCAGGCGGCCCACGCGGTCGAGGACGGCGTACTCTTCGGCGATGATCCCGCCGTCGGTGCCCTCGCGGCGCAGCGTCTCGCTGCTCGTACGCCCGTCGCGGATCCCGATCGTCCGGTCCACCTGCTCCGACACCAGCGGGTCGTGCGTGACGACCACGGCCGTGACGCCGAGCTCGCGGTTGGCGCGGCGCAGCGCGGCGAAGACCTGCTCGGAGTTCTCGCTGTCCAGCTCACCGGTCGGCTCGTCGGCGAGGACGACCTCCGGGGAGTTGGCGAGCGCGACGGCGATGGCGACGCGCTGCTGCTCACCGCCGGACATCTGGTCGGGCCTGCGGTCGGCGCAGTAGGCCACGCCGAGCAGCTCCAGCAGTTCGTCGGCGCCGGCCGCCTTGTCGCGGTTGCCGGCGAGCTTGACGGGCAGCCGGACGTTCTCGCGGGCGGTGAGGTACGGCAGCAGGTTGCGCGCGGTCTGCTGCCAGATGAACCCGACGACCTCCCGCCGGTAGCGCAGCCGGTCTTTGGCGGTCATGGACAGCAGGTCGGTGCCGGCCACGCGGGCGAGCCCGGCGGTCGGCACGTCCAGCCCCGACAGCACGTTGAGCAGCGTGGATTTGCCCGACCCCGAGGCGCCGACGATGGCGATCAGCTCGCCCTTGTCGATCAGCAGGTCGAGCCCCTGGAGGGCGACGACCTCGACGCCCTCGGTCTTGTAGATGCGAACGAGGTTGTCGCACAGGATGTGCGCGTGCTCGCCGAAGACGGGCTGGCCCTTGCCGGCGCGCGCCTCCAGTTCCGAGAGCGTCGGTGTGTTCACTGTCGGCGTGTTCACGTGGTCACCCACTCGTTCACTAGTCACCCACTCGCAGGATCGAGCCGAGGGATCGGCGGCGGCCGGACACGGCATGGACGAACGCGCCGGCCAGGGCCACGGCGGCGAGGCCGGCGGCCAGCAGGATCGGCGTGGTCGGGTCGAGGTGGTACTCGCCGATGGCGATGTCACCGGCGTACGCGCGCAGGTCGATGCCGGGGCCGAGGGCCGAGGGGAGGGCGAGGCCGAGGACGAGCCCGGCGCACGCGGTGATCAGGATCAGGGGGGCGATCTCCAGGACGGTCAGGTTGGCGGCCTGGCGTTCGGACAGGCCGAGCGTGCGCAGGTAGGACAGCGCCCGGGTGCGCTCGGTGGCGCCGACGACCAGCGCGATGACCACGGTGAGCAGCGCGTACACGGCCATCGCGATCGTGACGACCAGGAAGCTGGTCTTGATCGTGCCGGTCAGCGGGGTCTTGGTGACGTGGTCCAGGGCCCGTTCGAACGTCTCGACGAAGATCTCCGGGACGTTCCCCGTCGCGTTGAGCAGCGCGGTCGCGTCGATCCCGCCGCCTGGTTCGTCCGCGCCGAGCAGCAGCATGTTCGTATAGGTACGCGCCCCGGCCCGCTTCGAGGCGTCGTACGGGACGATGATCACGTTGCGCTCGGCGAAGCTGATGCCGGGCAGCCCTCCGGTGATCACTCCCTTCTTGACGATCTTCATCCGGACGTGCCAGCCGATCTCGAACGTGCTCAGGTTGGCGAGGTCGGGGGAGACCAGCGCGGGGATGGGCGCCCCGGCCCCGCCCGCGCCGTCGTCGTCCAGGTGGGGCACGGTGAGCGGGCTGTCCGTGACGATCTCGCGGTAGGCGTCGAGGTCCACGGCGACGACGGTCGCGGTCCGCCCGCCGAACCCGATCTGCGCCATGCCCTTGTCGGCCGGCACCACGGCCCGCACGCCCGGGGTGCGGCGCACCTGCTCGATCACCTTGGCGGGCAGCTCGGCCGCGCTCTCGACCCGGGCGTCCGCGCCCGAGGACCGCCAGGCGGCGAGCCGCTGCGTGGTGTCCAGCGTCCCGCCGACCACGGCCCCGTACACCGACACGGCGAGCGCGGGCAGCAGGATCACGACGGGCAGCGCGGTCACCGACCGGGCGCGGGCCGCCAGGGTGAGCCCGACGAACGGGACGGCGGGCCGCGCCCGGGCCGCCAGCCACACCACCGCGCGCAGCGGGTACGGGTAGCAGCGCAACGTCAGGAGCGCCGCGGCGAGGGTGAGCGCGGCGGGTACCAGCATCAGGAACGGGTCGGCCCCGAGCGCGTTCAGCTCGGTGGTCAGGCCGCGGGTGCGCAGCAGGTAGGCCCCCACCAGCGCGAGGACCACGATCAGCAGTTCGAGCATCGTCCTGCGCGGCGACCGGCGGCGGGCGACGATGTCCTCGCGGCGCTCCCGCAGCGGCGTGCGGTGGGCGAGGGCGACGCGGACCGCCGCGAACCCGACGGCGAAGGAGCCGATGAGCAGCGGGCCGAGGTGGACGATCGGCGTCACCGGGCCCGGCAGCAGGTACGACAGCCCGTAGCCGGCGATGATCGCCGGGAAGGTGGCGAGCGCGACCGTCCCCGCCGCCGTCCGCATGACCTGCCCGAGCGAGGCGCCGCGGGCCCGCATGAGGGACAGGGAGGTGCCCATGCGCTCGGTCAGCAATTGGACGGACAGCGCCATGACCCCGGCCGCGACGACCAGCAGCCCGCCCATGACGAGGAACATCAGCGTCTGCGCGGTGGCGAGCCGCCGGAGGTAGTCGCGCAGCAGCTCGCGCAGCCCGGTGTCGAGCTGGAACGGCGCGAACCCGGCGACCTGCGCGTAGCTGTTGATGGACCGGCCGACCAGGCCGCGGATGGCCTGCTCGTACTCGTCCGCGCCCGTGATCAGCTCCGGCGCGTTGCGGGCGTTGAGGGCGGAGGGGGACAGGCCGATGATCCAGTTGTACCGCAGGTCGCGGTCGCTGCTGCTGAGCCGTTCCACCGAGCTGATGTCGACGAGCGCGGTGATGTGGTGTTCCTCGACGTCCGACCCGGCCACGCGTCGTACGGTGACCTGCACCGCGTCGAGGTTGTGGTCCCAGTACCGGTCGGTCGGCACCACCGGCTCGAACAGCGCCGTGACGCGGGCGAGCGAGGGATGGCTGTTGCCCAGGATCAGCGTGGTGCCCACGGGGATGCGCATCATCGTGGACGCGCGCTTGGCCAGGGCGATGTCGAACCGCGGGACGTCGACCAGGTCGGGGTGGCCGGGGACGGACGCGATCGTCTGCGGCGGGCCGGGCGGCGTGCCCTCGACGTACCGGATGCGACGGTCGGCGCCGGACACCCAGCCCAGGTCGACGAACTGCAGCGGAATCGGGTCGGACCCGATGCGACCGGCGACCGGCGTCCCGACCGTCTTCGCCGAGTAGTGGCTGTCGTTGCCGGGGCTCGTGTCGAGGACGGGCGCGAGCGACGGGGGGATGATCGCGCGCCACTGCGCGTCCCTGCCGCGGAAGTCGCTCTCGCGCGCGAGGTCCTGGCTGTGCATGCGCGGCATCAGTCGGATGGCGAGGTCGGTCTGGTTCGCGGAGGCGTCGTCGACGACGAGGTGCAGCGCGTCGTCGTAGGCCAGCTCGAACCCGCGCGGCAGACCCGCGACGAGGAGCGCGGTGCCCAGGGACAGCAGCGCCAGCACGGCCGCCGCGCCCCGGTAGACCCTGAGCGGGAGCAGTGGGCTCATCGATCCTCCCCGATGCGTAGGGCGCGGCCGAGGCCCTGGCGGCGCAGCGACCGGGCGAGGCCGGCGACGATCCCGAACAGGACGGCGCCGAGCGCGACCAGCATCGCCAGCGTCGCCGGCCAGGGGATGTCGAGCAGAACGCCCGGGGTGACCGCCGCCGCCTGGCCGGTCAGCACGATGTGCGGGACGACCAGCGCCGCGACGCCGGCGGCCAGCAGCGTGCCGCCGACCAGCGACAACCCGATGAGGAACGCCTGCTCGACGGCCAGCAGGCCGAAGATCTGCCGGAAGCTCAGGCCGAGCGCCCGCAGGATGGCGAACTCGGAGATCCGCTCCCGCGCCGCCACGGCCGCGTTCACCAGGAAGCCGAGCGCGGCGAAGATCAGCGCGGCGACGAAGCCCAGGATCAGCGCGCCCTGGAGCCCGCTGGCGAGCGGATCGTCCCGGAACCGCCTGGTCAGTGAGTCCAGGTCCACGATGGTCTGGTCCCACTCCGGGTGGCGGGAGAGCCGGCTCACGGCCGCCGACGGGTCGCCGTCGCGGGCCGACATCCACCACTCGCCGGGGGTGCGGGGCTCGCGCGCCGAGGCGAGGTCGCGGGCGAGCAGACTGGGCAGGTCGGCGAGGACGGCCGGCGCGCCGGGCGCGGTTCCGGGCATGGCCTGGATGATCGCGGCGACGGCCACCGTGACGGGCTGCCCGTCCAGCGTCAGCACCCCGGTCTTGCCCGCGGCCAGTTTCTCTTTGGCGGCGATGTCGGCGGTGACCACCACCGGCAGCGGCTTGAGGACGGACGCGGCGTGCGCGGGGGACGGTTCGTCCGTGGCGGTGACCGGCTGGAACAGGTCACGGTTGGCGACCCCCGCCGGCGCCGCGACCAGGGCCATGAACTTCTGGTCCACCGCGGGGGCCTGGGCCGGGGGTTTCGGCACCGTCAGCGTGAAGAGCGTGGCGCCGCCCGTGGTGACCTGTTCGCCCGTGGCGTCCTCGCCGCGCACGGTGTGGCCCCACTGGACGCCGCCGGGCATCGCCACCCGCGCGCCGGTGTCGGTGACCGGCGGCGCGACGGCGAGCGTGAAGCCGTCCTGGACGGCCAGCGGCACGCGCAGCACGAAGCCCCGGATCGCCAGCGGGTGGCTCAGCTTGCCGGACCGGCCCGCGAGCGCGCTCAGGTCCGCGGTGACCGGGTGCGGGCGCCCGTCCGGGACGAGCGGCGCCAGCGTCACCTGGCGCTGAGCGCCGAGCGCGTCCGACACGACCATGCCGAGGTGGAACTCGTCCCCCGGCTGGAGGGTCGTGCCGCCGCCGAGGCTCAGCGTCGCGTCCATGGTCAGCTTCGCCGGGGTGCCGGGCAGCGGGACGGCGCGCACGTCCGGGCGGCTGGCCGCCACCCGACCCGCCAGCGTGGCCAGCGGATCGGTGGTCAGATCAGGACGGAGCATGAGCAGCGTGGACAGTTTGCTCGCGTCGGCGGCCAGCAGTGTGCCCGTGCCGCCCGAGAACGTCGCCGAGCCGCGGTACACGGGGCTGATCGCGGTGATCCCCGGCAGGGCGGCGTACGTCGCGCCCCGGCCGAGCGGGCCCAGTTCGCCGGACTCCACCGGCCCGGACACCCGCAGGTCGGCCGCCGCCTGGTGGCGGGCCTGGTCGAGCTGGGACGCGCGCCACGTCGCCGCCGTGGCCATCGAGACCACGCCGATGGCCACCGCCATCGTGAGCAGCAGGGCGGGCCCGGAGTAGCGCATCGGACGGCGGCTGACCTGCCAGGCTCCGAGCGCGGGGGCGAGGCCGGGCCTGCGCGAGGTGAACCGTTCGGCGATGCGCGAGACGCGCGGCACCAGCCGCAGGCCGAGCATGCCGCCGCACAGCAGTGCCAGCGCCGGGCCGGTGACGATGAGCGGATCGATGCCGAGGTCGCCGCCCGCAGTGGCGGTCACCGGGGCGCCGTAGTGCTGGAGCTGCCAGATCGCCAGCGCCGCCACCACCAGCAGCCCGACGTCGCCGCCCGCCCGTTGCAGTAGGCCCTGCTTCTCGCCCCGGCCGCGCGCCGACTGTTCTTCGACGTACGTCCTGCGCCCGCCGCGCAGCGCCGGGAGCGCCAGCAGCACGGCGCAGGCCAGCGCCACCGCACCGGACACGGCGAAGGTCGTGAGGCCGGGCTCGGGCGCGATGCGGACCCCGGCGGCCTGGATCCAGGGCAGCGCGTTGATCAGCGACAGCAGGGGAGGGGCCAGGAACGGCGCGACCAGCGCGCACGGCACGGCCACCAGCAGCGCCTCGGCCGCCGTCAGCAACGCCAGCCGCAGGCTGCCCGCGCCGCGCGAGCGCAGCAGCGCGACCTCCATGCGGCGGTGGTCGGCCAGCAGGCGCGCGGTGAGGATCAGCGCGTACGCGGCGAGCAGCAGCAGTTGCAGCACCGGGACCAGCATGGTCGACCGGGCGACCAGCGCCGCCTGGTCGAGCTGGGTCAGCATGTCCGGCAGGCGGCTGAACGTGCCGCAGGACGGGCAGTCGCGCTTCAGATCGTCCCCGAGGGCGGCCACCGACGCGGCGAACGGGCGCAGGCCCTCCTGCCGCAGGTCGCGAAGATCGGGGACGGACGTCCAGCTCACCGTGACGCTCGACGACGCGAAGCGGGCGAGGAACGTCTCCTTCGGCACCATCAGCGGGCCGTAGGTCGTGTAGTCGCCGCGCTCCACGCCCCGGCGCAGCAGCTCTTCGCCCTCCCAGCGGTCGGCGTACGGGTCGTCGAGCTGGAAGACCCCGGTGAGGACGGCCTGGACGGGCTTGTGGTCGAGGCGCCCGATCATGGTGAACGGCCGGTCCGTGGTGAGGCCCATCGTCTGCGCGACGGCCTGGGACGCGGCGAACTCCACCGTCCCTGTCGTCGCCGCCTGGGGCCACCGGCCGGTGACGAGATGCGCCTGGCCGTCCAGCCCCTCGTAGGCGCCGAAGCGGGTCAGCTCGGGATGGCCCAGCCGCTCCTGCCCGGGCAGCGCGTAGGAGTCCGAACGGGCGCTCAGCGTCACCGTGTTCGGCACGACCTGGCCGCCGCTCTTCCCGAGCGCGTCGAGCCTGGTCAGGACCGCCTTCTCGATGCCGCCGAAGGTGTCCTTCTGGACGGGGACGGTGATCTTCGTGGCGGTGGTCGAGGTGGGCGCGGTCTCCATCGCCCGCCGCACGCCGACGTCCGCGACCGAGGACGCGTACATCGTGAGCGCGACGAGCGTGGTGGTCGCGAGGAGGATGGACCCGAGCGCGGCGAGCAGCAGAAGCGGCTCATTGAACGCGCGCCGCAGCACCAGAGGTGTCCGCCCCCGCATGGATCGCCTCCCCGCCGCCGCATTCCCGTTTCGGCCACCTTAGTTATCGGCACCGACAAAAGAAGGGCCCGGGAATCACGGTGATACAGCCGATACGCAGCGGAAACTGCCGTGTGATATCGAAATCGTGACATTTCAGCTATGTGTGAACCGGCGTTACGGGTTGTCACGAGCGGTTAGTGGTCCCCCGCCGCGCCGCACTACCGCGAGTGGCGTGCGCGACGGCAGTCCTCCGTCACCCCCGGCCTGGTCACCGGCCTTCTCTCAGGGGACCATCGGCCGTCCGATAACGGGCGCGGTTGCCGCCCGCGCCCTTCCGATACGCGAGGGGCCAGGCCCAGTGGCGGCCGTGGCGGGTGGCGACGCGTAGGAGAGAAGCCGGTGCAACACGAATATCGCCTGTCGCCGAACCATTTCGCCGGAAACCGGGTGACGGCGGTCAGCTGTACCACGCCACCTGAATGATTTCCACCTGACGCCGGTACTCCACGATCAGATATGTGACCATCCCCGCTCCAGCATCGCCGAAGGTACGTGTGCGCATGGGAGCATCGGGGCGTTCACGCACGAAAGGGTGGCCGTTCCACGGGGGACCTGAAGAAACACCGTTACTTCATGGAACGCCACGAGCGCCTCCGCTGGGAGAGCCGCGATCTGGTCTTCTACCTGCTTGCCATGGCCGACCGTGTACATTTACCGGTTCAGCCTCACGCCGAGTTCGGCCGCGCGCTCGGCGATGACCTCCTGCAATGGCCTACCCGGTATGTACTCGCCGCACTCGATCTGGTCCTGGAGACGGGCCGCCTGCTCCAAGAGGTCTTCATACTCCCCACTCGCCTTCATTCTGGCCATATGCCACCAGTGGGCGAGTAGCTCGTTGACAGGACCAAGGTCCAGCTCTTCGGTGGCCTTGGCCATGGCCTGCCTGAAGTCCTTGTCGAAGTAGGTCCGATCAGCATGGGGCAGGCACGCGCGGATGTTGCGCGGGCTTCGATCCCTGTCCAGGGACTTCACAATCTGCTCGGGCGTCCGCGTGACGGAGGATTCGTAGTGCTCGGCGTTCATCTGTCACCTCCTTGGTCGGCGGTCAGCCTTCGGCTGCCGGGGGTAGGGCAGAGGTACATCATCACCCGAGCTTAGCGGTCTGGCATGCGCCTATCCGAGCGCACGCGGCTCCTACGGGGACGGGCGTCGGCGATCGGGGTGGGACGCCACATCATCCGGACTCGAGAGAGGTGGCGTCGTAGGCGTTGGGGCCGGCCTGCTGACTCGGCTCGGATTCTCCCCGAGTCAGCAGGCCGAGCCAGTGGATCACCTCGGAGATCTGGCCGATCGGGAACTGGAAGATCGGGCGGTCGTCGGACGGGGTGACCAGGAAGGCCGTGCCCCAGAACCTGACCCGCACGGTGACCTTGGCCCGGCCCTTCCCGTCCGCGTCGTACACGATCAGCTCGGTGGGGGAGTACGCGCGGCTGGGCGGGATGGTCTGGGTGCCGATGGCCAGCCGCATCCGCTTGTAGATGCGGCTGCGGACGCCGTCGCCCGCCAGGTGACGGTGCAGGACGGCGAGCAGCTTGGCGTCCTCGTCGGCGCGCTTCTCCGAGACGGCGTCATGGGTGTTCATCGATGTCGGCCCATTCTTGGTCGGTGAGAGGGGATAGTCCGAGCGCCTCGGCCGTTTCACTGAGTTCCCGGCGGCCGATCCCTTTGGCGCGCATCGCGCGTGCGGCTCGTCTCCACGCCTGCTCGAATTCCGCGGACGGGTGTGCTTCGGGAGACGCGGCTCGGTCGCGAATGGCGGGTTCCCGGGACGGACGGCGTACGGTCCGGCGGAAAGGCGTGGAAGGCGTGGTGCAAAGGCGCATCACGCGGGTCCGGCGACGCCCTGATTCCAGGGAACGGTCGCGCTCGGGGGAACGGCCGTGCTCGGGTGAGCGAACGCGTTCGGGGGAACGGAGCTGCTCAGTCGTGGCGGAAACTGCCAGCCGTCCCGGACCGTGGAAAGCAGGTGGATGATCGCCGCCGAGAGCGGGTGGTCGTGGAAGGTCTCGGCGAATCGGCAGGCCACCCGACGTGCCACGGACACCGGATCCAGCACCAGGCCCCAGGCGTAGAGCTTGCGTCCAGGGGAGGAGTACCGCCCGGACCACCACCAGTACCCGAGTTCGCCGTCCGTCCATACGATCAGGTCGGCCCACACCGATATCAGCGCGACGCCCTTCCCCGCATTGATGTCCGTGGAGATATGAAAGAAGGCCAGCTTCCGCTGAAGCGTTTCCGCCGCTTCAAAAGCGATATCGACGCTTTCGGTGGGATGTCCGGATTTTCGGGCTTGCGTGATGGTCTTGGATGCGATTACCTGTGGCATGCGGGACACCATTTCCTTGCCGGTTCTTGATTCGCCTCTCCAAGAGTGCTCCCAGGCCCTACTGTCCGTAAGCGAAAAGCGACGACGTCGGCATCATGGCGAGGTTGCCGCAGATTGTTTTCCGTTGCATTCCGTTGCGTGGAGGAGCAGGTGGCGCGACCGCAGATGACCAACCCCGAGAGCTCGCCGGCCGCCCGTTTCGGCTACGAGCTGCGCAGACTCCGCATGGAGGTGCGCATGACCCAGTCCCAGCTCGGCCGCAAACTCGGCTACACGGGAGCCGCGATGGGCGCGATAGAAAGGGGGCTACGGCTACCGCAGCAACGAGAACTCGTAGAACAATGCGACGAGGCCCTCGGCGTCAACGGCACCCTGATCCAGGTCTGGGAACAGTGCCGCATGGACGGTAACCAGCGCTGGTTCTACCCATGGCTGGAGGTGGAGCAGCAAGCAGTGACCCTGCGCGCATGGCAGCCGACACTCGTGCTGGGCCTCCTTCAGACGGAAGACTACGCGCGGGCGGTGTTTCGCGGAGAGCCGGGAAGCACGAACGACCAGATCGATAAGAGCGTCGCGGCTCGACTTGAGCGACAAACTCTCCTCGAAGGCGAGAGCCCACCTATGCTGTGGGCCGTACTGGACGAGGGGGTTCTGCAGCGACCTGTCGGTGGTCCAACCGTCATGCGAGGGCAATTGGCGCACCTCCTGGATCTGGCTGAACGTCCGCGTATCACGATCCAGATAGTTCCGGTAACGGCAGCCTGCACCGCAGGATTGGGAGGAGGCTTCTTCCTCGCGCAACTACGTGACGGTCGCGAGGTCGCCTATCTCGAATCCGCCGGTAGAGGTCAAGTGGTCGCTCAGACCAAGGAAGTACGAGGAATCCAAGCCCGGTACGAAGCCGTTCGAGCCAGCGCACTTCCACGCGAGGGCTCGCTAAAAATGATCAAGGAGGGGATGGAAAGATGGACGACCTGACGAAGGTCAAGTGGATCAAGTCCTCATACTCGACCGGTAATGGCGGTGAGTGTGTGGAACTGGCCGTGCTGCATGACGATGGCATGGCGATCCGCGACAGCAAGCGCCCGCACGGCGCCGTGCTGCGCGTCCCCGCTACCGAGTGGGTGGCGTTCCGCACCAGCCTCAAGTCCGGTGATCTGGGCGCCTGAGAGCACATGCGGAGATGAACGAACTGACCAGCGTCCAATGGGTCAAGTCCTCATACAGCGGATCCACTGGTGATTGCCTGGAGGTTGCCGCTTTGTCTGACAGCGGCATGGCGGTTCGGGACAGCAAGCGCCCACATGGCCTGGCGCTACGTCTCCGCTACCGAATGGGCCGCATTCCGCGACAGCCTCAAGTCCGGTGAGCTGAGCGCCTGAGCTTGGAAGACGAGTGGGACCCGCGCCCCCGGTTCGGGTCCCGCCGTACGCGGCTCACTGTCGTCGTGGAGCCAGTTCGGCGGTCCAGGCGACCGGCTTGGGGGCTATCGCCAACCCCAGGGCAGTGATCGCGAGCGAGGCCAGCAGGTAGAGGGAGATGGCGGTGGTGGTGCTGAACCGGTCGAGCAGGACGATGGCGATGATCGGGGCCAGCGCCCCTCCGGCCACCCCGGCGGGCTGGTAGCCGAGGGACGAGCCGCTGTAGCGGAGCCGGGTCGAGAAGAGTTCCGCGATGAACGCGGCCTGCGGACCGTACATCGCCGCGTGCGCGACCAACGCGACGCCGACGGCGAGCATGATCACGGGAAAAGTTCCGCCGTCGAGCAGCGGGAAGAAGGCGAAGGCCCAGACCGACGCGCCGATCACGCCCGCCAGGTACACGCGACGGCGCCCGATCCGGTCGGAGAGCGCGCCGAAGAACGGAATGAGCAGGATCTGGGCGGCGGAGGCGATGAAGACCGCGTTCAGACCGGTGTCCCGGGACACGCCGACCTTGTCGACGAGGTAGGTGAGCACGTACAGGGTGAAGACGTAGAAGGCGACGTCCACTCCGATCCGGGCGCAGAACGTGGCCACCAGGGCACGCGGATGGGTACGGACCACTTCCGCGAGCGGCAGGCGTGACCGGGTGGAGACCTGGGTGAAGAGCGGCGATTCGGCGATGTTGGCCTGGATCCAGAGCCCGGCGAGTGCGAGCAGGCTGGAAAGAAGGAAGGGGAGCCGCCAGCCCCAGGTCAGGAAGGCGTCGTCGGGTAGCACCACGTTGACCAGCCCGAGCGTTCCGGCGGCCAGCAGGTTGCCCGCGGGCACGCCGACCTGCGGCCAACTGGCGTACAGCCCGCGCCGGGCGGGATGGCCGTGCTCCACCGACAGGAGCACCGCACCGCTCCACTGGCCGCCGAGGCTGAGCCCCTGCACGAAGCGCAGAAAGACCAGCAGGACCGGTGCCGCGACGCCGATGGTGGCGTAGGTCGGGAGCAGACCGATGAGAAAGGTGGCCAGCCCCATCACGAGCAGCGTGACCGCGAGGACGTTTCTGCGGCCCACCCGGTCGCCGAAGTGCCCGAACAGCACACCGCCGATCGGCCGGGCGAGGAACCCGACCCCGTAGGTCGCGAAGGCCAGCAGAGTGCCGGTCAGCGGGTCGGCCTCGGGAAAGAACAGCCTCCCGAAGACGAGCGCCGCCGCGGTGCCGTAGAGGAAGAAGTCGTACCACTCCAGCGAAGTGCCGATCAGGCAGGCGAGGATGACTTCACGCGACCGGGTGCCCGCCATCATTCACAGCCTTCGAATCGGGGGACGTGGACAGAGGTGAGGTCCAGGCCGGTGCCGCCGAACCACTTGGTCATGAGCTTGGCCGCCGTGCCGTCCTGGTACAGGTCGGTGATCGCGCGGTTGAGCACCTCGCAGCCCTCCACGTCTCCCTTCCTGATGCCGACGCCGGTGCGCTGCTCGTTGAACCGCGCGTTGACGAGCCGCAGGCCGGCCTTTTCGCGTTTGGCCAGCCCGGCGAGGATCACGTCGTTGGTGGTGATCGCGTCAACGGCGCCTTCCTTGAGCAGGGTGAGGCACTGGTCGTAGTCCTTGGCGGGGACGAGCCTGGCGGCGACCCCGCGCTCCTCGACCACGCGCTCGGCCGCGTTCGACCCTTCAACCGCGCAGATGGCTCGCCCCGCGAGGTCTCGTACGTTGCCGATGCCCTTCTGATCGGACCGCACCATGATGTCCTGGTAGGAGACGTGATACGGCCCGGCGAAGGAGATCCGTTTCTTCCGTTCCTGAGTGATGCTGAAGGTGGCGAGGACCAGGTCGGCCCGCCCGTCCAGCAGGACCGCCTCGCGGTCGGCGGCGAGGACGGCGACGAACTTCACGCCCGCGCCGAGTCGTCCGGCCAGGTAGGTGGCGACGTCGACGTCGAATCCCTCGAAGGATCCGTCCGGCCGCCGCAGGCCGAGTCCGGGCAGGTCGGGCCGTACTCCGACCACCACGGTCTTCTTTCCGACGATCGAGTCGGGTGCGGACCCGCCGCACGCCCCCACGAGCAGGACGGCCAGCGCGATCGCCACCGGCAAGGCACGCATGGACTTCCCTTCTCAGCGGTACTCGCCGAGTCTCGGCAGGATCCCGGCCACGACCAGGACGGCGATGGAGACCATCGCTGCGGGCAGGAGGAACCACAGATCGGCGAGGGCGTCCTCGCCGTCGGTGACGGCCCTCTCGAAGACGGCGCGGTGCCGCTCGGACAGGTCGAGGAGCTTGGCGTCGTAGGCGTCGAACTTCTCGCTCAGCGGTCCCAGCCGCACGGCGACGGCCTCGGCTCGTCGTCCTCCCGTCCCGAGGAGTCGCAGGTCGGCGTCGGCGCGCTGGAAGCCGTCGTAGTCGGTGAGCGTGACACTCACGAGCTCGCCGTCCTGCTTGGCGAGCGCGGCGCCGAGGAATCCGGGGAAGCCCTGCCGTCGCGGAGACACGTCGAGCGCCGCCGACACCTGATCGTGGTAGGTCTTCACGTTGCCGGCCTCGACGTAGAGCACCGACTGGGCCGCGTCCAGGTAGGTGTGCTCGTAGGTGTCGGCGCGCTGCGGATCGAGCAGATAGCGGGTCTGGTCGCCGTGCATTCCGTTGCTGATCGCCCGGGCCCTGGCCAGTGAGAGCACCGAGTCGAAGCCGTCCCGCTTCGCGGTCAGCAGCGTGCCGGCCTCACGATCGAGGACGGTGAACCCGGTGTAGACGTACATCGCGGCTATGGCCGAGGCGACGAGCAGTGCCGGGGCGATCACCCGGCGGAACCGCCGTGCCAGGAAGACCTGGAGCCATACCAGGCAGCCCAGCGCGAGCACGCCTGCCCCCACCACGACGAGGCGCCCGGCGCTCAGGGACGAGCGCGTCTCGTCGTGGACGCGCCGCACGATCGTGCCGCTCTCCAAGGTCAGGTTGTACGCCTGCGGCAGCAGTTCCTCCCGCATGAGGTCGGTGGCTTCGCGGTAGGTGTCCAGGACCTGCCGCGGAGGTGGCCCGGGGGCGTGCCGCGCCTGCTCGTCCAGCAGCAGGGCCTGGCCGGCCAGCCGCTCGTAGCGGCCCAGCCCGTCGAACACAGCCTGGATCGTCCGCCTCTTCCTGGGGTCGTTCCCCGCCAGCGCCGAGGCCTGCATCAGCGTGCGGCCCGCCTCGTTACGGCGCCGCTCGTACTGCTGGAG
Source organism: Sphaerisporangium sp. NPDC051017 (assembly GCF_040683095.1). Taxonomy (NCBI): domain Bacteria; kingdom Bacillati; phylum Actinomycetota; class Actinomycetes; order Streptosporangiales; family Streptosporangiaceae; genus Sphaerisporangium; species Sphaerisporangium sp. NPDC051017. Next base: position 24,164 of record NZ_JBFBCI010000068.1, on the reverse strand, counting down.
TGCCTCGGCGCGCCGCTGGCCGTGCGCTTTGCCCATCAGCAGCACGAGAGCGATCTGTCCGTCCATATCGCTCAGCGCGAAGTACAGCCCGGCGGTGGCCACTACCTGGGGTCCCGCGTCGTGCCCGATGACCCGCAGACCCGTTCTGGCGATCTGTGTGGTGCCCGCGAGCGTCACGAACAGCAGGGCGAGCGCGATCACGGTGATGCCGGAGATGAGGCGGATGCGTCGGGGGACGGTGCTGCCCGGCCAAGTCTTTCCGGCACGGGTGCGCGCCCGCACCACGGCGGAGGTGATCGTCAAGCTGCTTCGGCCTCCCTTGCGGGGTTTGCCGGATGGGACCCGGTCTCCCTGGACCGGCCATGTCATCTTTTATGGGCCTACCTTAGACGGTGTCAAGGATCTTCGCCCGGACGTCGCCCGTATCGGGGCTCTATGTCCAGAAATGGCCGCATCGGACCCCACCGTCACCACCCTGATCACGCCGCCTGGGCCGCATATTCTACGCATTGAGAGGCCGAAATGCGGGCCTGAATAGTGATGGGGGCCGCTCCCAGGACAACGGAGAAATAACGCGAACCCCCACTCTCACGAAGAACGACCTGAAGTCCCAGGGCCGTATCAATTCCAAGGGTCTTATTCAAAAGGTCTACGTGTAGGTTCTGAAGAAATATAGACCGACTATGGCTGCGAGCATGCTCTCGTATTTCGGCAAGGGGCAGCGGAATCGGCATTATGTCACCCGCGCGGTTCGGTGTGTTGGTCCCCTGTTAAGCCGGAACGGGCCTTTGAATAAGCCCTCAAGCTCGAAAATCTACTGAGCGGCATTCCGGCGCTCGCGATGGCATCCGCCGATCTCGCCCGGCAAGGCTCGATGAACCGGCCGGGGAATCCCAGGTGAATCCGGATCCGGGATGTGCGGCATAGGGGAACAGTCCGTCGCCTTCGGGGGCAGCGTGGTCCTTGTCGTCATGGTCGCCGAGTGCTCCGATCCCATCCGCAAACCGAAACCCGCCCAGACGCCGCGACGACGAGAAACGTGAGGCTGAAACCAGCCGTGGCCGCCATCTGTGTACGTCGGCGCCTCCGGACCATCGTGGAGATTCGCCCCATGGACTCCGGGGGCGTGGTCACCTGGTCCGCGAGCTGACGCAGTCGCCCGCGCAGCCGCGAAATCTCGTCGTCATCCATCCGATTCCTCACTCGAGTACGTCGGTAATGAGTGATCTCAGCCGGCCGAGTGCCTTGTGACTCTGGCTCTTCACCGTTCCGATGCTGCAACCGAGAATGGTGGCGCTGTCGCTCTCCGAGAGATCGAGGTGGTAACGCAATACGATCACCGCGCGCTGCCGGGGAGGCAGTGTGGCGAGGTCACGCTTGAGATCGTCGGCGACGAGTGCCCGGTCGTAGGGGTCATTGGCCGCGGCCACGTCGTGCCAGGAATGCGTACACGGGGTGTGAACCATGACCGTGCTGGGCGACCGAAATTAGAGCACGAGGAAATCCCTTTTGTGCCATGATCCTGGCGTGGCCGTGGAGGTTCGACCGCGAAACAAATTGTTTACAAGCGGTAGTGCTATTTCTATGCTGATGGAGTTGATGCCCAGACCAGGCGCCCGTCTCTACAGGAGAGGCAGCCCGTGCGTATCGTTCATCACAGCCGTCGTCTCAGGGCCGTACTACTCGCCGCAGGCTTCGCGCTCTGCCTCATCGTCTCCACGCTGGTGGCGAGTCCCGCGTTGGCCGAGCCGGCCATGCGGGCCGCCGTCGATCCCCTGTGCTACGCGGGTGGATTCAGTCAACCGCCAGGCCTCGGGCGGCCGTACGCCCTGACCTGGTGGCGCGTGGGAAGTGTTCCTTCGGGTCGGCACACGTACAACTACTGGATGGTGGAGGAGAATCGCCCGATCGGGCTGGTCTATCTGGAGAGTCGGGCGGCCATGTGCCTCGGCGACTCGCTGGTCTCCACCACTGGGCTCACCCCGTCCCAGGGGTCCGGCCCGGCTTGCAACAGCGACACCTACTACCCCGATTCCGGGATCAGAGAGGTGTTCGCCGGTGAGCGCGCTTCGTACTACACGAGTTCGCTGCCGCTCAGGCACACATACCGATACTGGCAGCGGCAGAGGTGGGTGGACTGGGTCGTCCCCGCGCAATGGAACATCCTTTCCAGCAGCGTGGTGTGGTGTTAGCCGCCCGAACACGCGTCGACTAATGCTGGTAAACCGGCAGGCTACCTGTGCCCTCGGCGGCCGGGTGGGATTCCACACCCGTGATATTCGGGGTACTCCGGAATCAGTGGGGACGTGGTGCCGTCGTCTGCTATGGCGACGGCCAGCGGCCGGCGTGAATGAGGCGCAGTATCAGGGCCGCGATGTTCCAGGCGTCGTCGGTGCCTGAATGGTGGCGGCCGTCCAGGGGAGGTCGCTCATGGTCAGGGCGCGGGTCATTCCGACGCCTCGGGGCAGGCCGTTGGCCTCGGCGAACACCTTCTTCGCGTTGGTGTGGTCCGGATGGAACGGATAGGGCGTTCCCTCGGCCGCGCATTGGCGTTCGAACTGCCTGCGGTCGTAGTCGCCCCAGCTCGCCCACGGGCGCGTCTGGGAGTCGTGGACGTCCATGAGGGCGTGGCAGGCGTCGGCGAAGGGGATGCCGGCGTCCACGGTCTCCTGGGTGTGGCCGGTCAGCTCCGTGCAGAACCGGCTGACCTTCGAGCGGGCCGGGCGGACGATGACGTTGTGCTTCGTCACCTGCCGCCGGAGCGTGAGGTCGACGACGCACAGCCCGATCTCGATGATCTCCGAGACCTGGCCGCGCGGCGGCTTGCCCTTCCAGCACGTCGCCTCGACGTCCACGACGTTGAGGTAACGCCGCTCGAGTTCACCGTTCGAAAGCATGATCCGACCTCAGGTCACGAAGATCTACCTCCGCGAGGCTAGGGGCCGCCTCTCGGGGAGTTCAACGCGATTTCCGCTCCGTCCAGGGGCGCGTGCGTCCTGAGCCTGGCCTGCGGTGGTGTCCTGAGTCCGGCTCATGGGCGGGAGGGTCGTTATGCTCCACGGGTGCGAGTGCGGCGGCTTCATGACTGGCCCGCGACGGTTCCGGAGGCCCGGGCCTTGCAGGAGGAGTTGCGGGGGCTGGTGGATCTCTCCGGGCCGGGGCCGGAGGAGCCGGAGCTCGTGGCGGGGGTGGACGTCGGGTACTCGCCCGAGGACGACCGGCTCGTCGCGGCCGTGGTGGTGCTGCGGGCCGGGACGCTGGAGGGTGTGGAGGAGGTCGCCGTCTCCGGGCGGGTGCGGTTCCCGTACGTACCGGGGCTTTTCGCGTTCCGGGAGCTTCCCACGCTCGTGGAGGCCCTGGAGCGGCTCACAGTGACTCCGGACCTGCTCGTCTGCGACGGATACGGGCTCGCGCACCCGTACAGGTTCGGGCTCGCCTGCCATCTCGGGGTGCTGACCGATCTGCCGACGATCGGTGTCGGGAAGACGGCGTTCGTCGGCGCCTGCGAGCCGCCCGGGCCCGAGCGGGGCGCGTGGTCCGCCATTACCGACGGCGGCGAAACAATAGGAAGAGCCCTGAGAACGCGGCGGGACACCAAGCCGGTCTACGTCTCCCAGGGGCATCGAATCAGCCTTTCCAATGCCTGCCGTCAAGTCCTGGAACTGGCTCCTCGCTACCGAATCCCTGAGCCGATCCGGCAGGCCGACAGGCTCTCCCGCCGCGATATTTGAGAGGCGGGCGACGGGGGTCGGCCGTACAGAGTCGCGGCGAACCCGTGGCGACCGCCCGGAGCCCTGTCGCCCTCTGGCCCGGCGAGTGCCCCGTGCCGGGGTCAGGGAAAACCGCACGTCAGACGGCTGTCTGTGGCCGGGGTCACGCTTCGGGAGCGTGGCCGCGCGGTGGCGCGCCCGCGCCGGGAACCAAAGGCGACCGGCGTATTCCAGAAAACAACGCATTCTGTCCGCCCATTCTCGTATCCGCCGCGTAGTCTTTTCTCATGGCCGTGGGCCGAAAGTCATTTCGTTTCCACCGCCGACGCTGCCAATGCAAGAAACGATTAATTGTCAGTGCGAGGAATGATGAGGTGCAGGAGATGGCCGGTCAGTTGAACACCGCCGCCGTGGAAACGGCGCGTACACGTGCCGTTTCCGCCGCCGCGGTGGACGGGGGGGACGCGCCGGACGTGTTACCCGGGTCGGTGAGCGAGCAGGCGGAACTGCTGCGGATCGGCATGGACTCCTTGCGCCACGAAGACCCCGCGCTCGCCGTGCTGCTGGACGCCGAGGTGGGCCAGCAGGCGACCACCCTCGCCATGATCGCCTCGGCGAGCGTCGCGGACCTGTCGGTCCTGGCCGCCGGAGGGGCGGTGCTGTCGAACCTGACCGTCGAGGGATATCCGGGCGCGCGTTACCACCCTGGTTCCTCCCAGTTCGACCAGGTCGAGACGCTGGCGATCGAGCGGGCCAAGGAGCTGTTCGGCGCGCGGTACGCCAACGTGCAGCCGCACTCCTGCTCGTCGGCCAACCTCGCCGTCCTCGCCGCGCTGCTCCCGCCGGGCGGCACGCTGCTCGCCCTCGACCTCGACTCCGGAGGCCACCTCACCCACGGCTCCCGCGCCTCGGTGACCGGACGACACTACAACGCCGTCCACTACGGCCTGGACGACTCCGGGCGCGTCGACTACGACCAGGTCACGGAGCTGGCCCGCCGGCACCGGCCGACCGTCCTGATCGCGGGGGCCAGTGCCTACCCGCGCACGCTGGACTACGCGCGGTTCCGCGAGATCGCCGACTCCGTCGGGGCGTACCTGCTCGCGGACATCTCGCACATCGCGGGGCTGGTGGTCACTGGGGAGCACCCGAGCCCGATCGACGTCGCCCACGTCACGACGACGAGCACGTACAAGCAGCTCGCGGGCCCGCGTGGCGGCCTGATCCTCAGCGGCCGGGACGCCGACTCCCCGGGACCCGACGGCCGCACGCCGCTGGCCCGGCTCCTGCAGCGGGCGGTCTTCCCGCAGTCGCAGGGCACGCCCAGCCCGGCGACGATCGCCGCCATGGCCCGGGCCTTCGCCCTCGCCTCCGGCCCCGAGTTCCGGCGGACGGCGCGGCTGATCGTCCAGGACGCCCAGGCGCTCGCCGCCGAGCTGTCCAGGCTCGGCTACCGGGTCCTGACCGGCGGCACCGACAACCACATGGTCGTGATCGACGTCGCGGAGCGCGGGCTGACCGGGGTGATCGCCGAGCGCGCCCTGGAGGAGTGCGGCATCCTCGCCAACCGCAACCGCATCCCCGGCGACGTCAAGCCGCCGCTGGTCACGAGCGGCCTGCGGCTCGGCACCAACATCCTCGCCCAGCGCGGCATGGGCCCGGACGAGATGCGCGAATGCGCCCGCCTGCTGCACGCCGTGCTGACGGCGACCATCGCCCTGTCCGACAGCGCGTACCGCATCGACCCCGCGCGGGCCGCCGAGGTGGGCGCGGAGGTCAGGAGGCTGTGCGTCCGATACCCGCTGCCCTTCGACGGCCGCGCCGATGTCTACACCCCAGGAGCCGTCCAATGAGCCTTGACTTCCAGCATGATCTTCAGCAGGGCATCCAACGGGATTTCCAGCCGGACACGGCCTCCTCGGACTGGCCGCCCGTGCTGGTGCCGGCGGACCGGCCGCGCCGCCCGGGGGCGCGGTCGCGCCGCACGGCCGTGGAGCACGCAGACCTCGGCGTACGGACGCCCTCCGGTGAGGCCGTCCCCGGGGACGTGCTGGTCTCCGGGTTCGCGGCCCTCCTGTACCGCTACACGGGCCAGGACCGGGTGAGCCTGGACCGCGCCGGCGCCGATCGGGTGCGTGGCGCCGAGCGCCTGCGGTTCCGGGTCTCCGGTGAGTCCACGCTCAGGGACCTGGCGGACAGCGGCGAGACCGTCCCCGCCCCCGAAGCCGTCCCGGACCCTGAGGCCGCCCCGGACGCCGAGGCCGTCGCGCACGTCGAGGCCGTGCCGGACCTCGCGGGTGCCCCCGGTCTCGTGGCCGTCCGTTTCGCGCTCGCCGCGGAGCCGTCCGCCCACGAGTCCGCCGGCGAGTCCCCGTACGAACTGCAGCTCGTCGTACGTCCCGGCGCGGACGGCGCCGCCGCCCTGGAGCTGCACTACGACACCGCCCTCTTCGACCAGGCCACGGCCGCGCGGCTGCTCGGCCACTACCGGACGCTCGTCCAGGACGCCACCGCGTCCCCGGACCGCCCCGTCGCGCGGCTGCGGCTGCTGACCGACGCCGAGTTGCGGCGCACGCTCGTGGAGTGGAACGCCACGCGGACCGAGCTGCCGTACGACGTCTGCCTGCACGAGGCGTTCGAGGCCCGGGCGGCGGAGGCTCCGAACGCCGTCGCGGTCGTGAACGGCGCGGAGCGGTGGACGTACGCGCGGGTCAACGCCGCCGCCAACCGCCTGGCGCACCACCTGCGCGCGCTCGGCGTCGGCCCGGACGTGCGGGTCGGCCTGTGCCTGGACCGCTCGCCCGGCCTGCTGGTCGCGGTGCTCGGCATCCTGAAGGCGGGCGGCGCGTACGTGCCGATCGACCCCGACTACCCGGCGCTGCGCATCGCCACCATGGTCTCCGGGACGTCGTGCGCCCTGATGATCAGCCGCGAGGCCCTGACCGCGAACCTCCCCGGCGCAGGCGAGGGCGCGCCGCTGGTGCTGCTCGACCGGGACGCCGAGCTGCTGGCCGCGCTGCCCGAGCACGACCCGGAGCCCGTCGTCGGGCCGGAGAACCTCTGCTACATCATCCACACGTCCGGATCCACCGGCGAGCCCAAGCCGATCGCGCTGCGCCATCGCGGCGTGATGAACAACATCGCCGACCTCAACACCCGCTTCGAGGTAGGCCCCGGGGACTCGGTGCTGGCCCTGTCCTCGCCGAGCTTCGACATGTCCGTGTATGAGTTCGTCGGCCTCACCACCGCCGGCGGCACGATCGTGATCCCGGACCCGGCACGGACCAAGGACCCCGCGCACTGGGCCGAACTGCTCGCCTCCGAGAACGTCACGATCTGGAACTCCGCCCCGGCCCTGCTGGGCCTGCTGGCCGACCAGATGGAGCAGACCGGCGCCCCGCCGCTGCCGTCCCTGCGCCTGGCGCTGCTCGGCGGCGACTGGGTGCCCGTGCCGCTGTTCGACCGGGTTCGCGCCTTCGCGCCCGCGTTGCGCTTCATCGTGATGGGCGGGGCCACCGAGGCGTCCATCCACTCGACGATCTACGAGGTGGAGGCGGCCGACCCGGACTGGACGAGCATCCCGTACGGGCGGCCGATGGCCAACCAGCGCACGTACATCCTCGACGACGCCTTGCAGCCGGTGCCGCCGGGAGTGCCCGGAGAGCTGTACCTGGCCGGGATCGGTCTCGCCCGCGGGTACCTGGACCAGCCGGAGCGCACCGCCGAGCGGTTCACCGAGTGGTCGTACGGCGAGGTGACCGGCGAGCGTCTCTACCGCACCGGCGACCTGGCGAGGTTCGGCGCGGACGGGCTCATCGAGCTGCTCGGCCGGGTGGACTTCCAGGTCAAGATCAACGGGCTGCGCGTGGAGCTCGGCGAGATCGAGGCCGTCCTGCGCTCCCACCCGTGGGTACGGCAGACCGCGGTGGCCGCTCGCGAGGGACGGCTGGTCGCCTACATCGTGCCCGAGGACGAGGCCCCGAGCGCGGACGAACTACGCGAACTCGTAGCGGAACGCCTGCCGGACTACATGGTCCCCACGGCGTTCGTGACGATGGAGCGCCTGCCGCTCACGCCCAACGGCAAGCTGGACCGCAAGGGACTGCCCGAGCCCGAGGTCACCGGCGCCGCGTACCGGGAGCCGCGCACGCCCGAGGAGAAGACCCTGGCCGGCGTGTACGCGGAGGTCCTCGGCCTGGACCGGGTCGGCCTCGACGACGACTTCGTCGCGATGGGCGGCGACAGCATCCGCTCCATCCAGGTCGTGACGCGCGCCCGGGCCCTCGGCGTCGAGGTCAGCGCCCGGCAGGTCCTCCAGGCCCGGACCGTCGCCGAACTCGCCCTCGCCGCGACCGGCGCGGAGCCCACCGCCGTCGAGGACACCTCGCAGCCGCTCATCGCGGTCAGCGAGGATGACATGGAGTACTGGAGCCAGGACCACCCGCACATCTCGGACGTGTGGCCACTGACCCCGCTGCAGACCGGCATGCTGTTCGAGTCGACGCTGAACGACACCGGCCACGACGCCTACCTGCTCCAGTCGATCTACCACCTCTCCAGCCCGGTCGACGCGACCAGGTTGCGGGCGGCGGGGCAGGCCCTGCTGGAGCGGCACCCCAACCTGCGCGCGGCCTTCGTCGCCGACGAGATGGGCGACACCGTGCAGATCATCGTGGACGGGGTGGAACTGCCCTGGCGAGAGATCGACCTCGGCCACCTGGGGGAGGGCGAGCGGGACGAGGCGTTCCGGCGGTTCCTCGCCGAGGACCAGACCGTGCGCTTCGACCCGGAGACCCCGCCGCTGCTGCGCATGACCCTGGTCACGTTCGACCCCGGGTGCGCGGAGCTGGTCCTCACCATCCACCACGTGCTCATCGACGGTTGGTCGGAGCAGGTGGTGGGACGTGACCTGCTCCGCCTCTACGCCGCCGCCGGCGACGCCTCCGCGCTGCCACCGGCTCGCGGGTACCGGGACTTCCTCGCGTGGCTGTCACGCCAGGACCGCCAGGCGAGCGCCCAGGTCTGGGCGGGCGAACTCGCGGGCGTGGACGGGCCCACGATCCTGGTCCCGGCGGAGGCGTCCCCCGGCGGGAGCGAGGGCATCGGGGAGGTCTTCCTGGCGCTGTCACCGGAGGAGTCCAAGCTCCTGGCCGGGTGCTGCGCCGAGCTGGGCGTCACGGCCAACACCGTGGTGCAGGGGGCGTGGGCCGTCCTGCTCTCGGCGCTCACCGGCCGCGAGGATGTCGTGTTCGGCGCCGTCGTCTCCGGCAGGCCGGGCGCGCTGGCGGGCGTGGAGTCCATGGTCGGGCTGTTCATCAACACCATCCCGGTACGGGTGCGCCTCGCCCCGGACGGGACGGTCGCCGGGCTGCTGACCGCGCTGCGGGACCGGCAGACGGCGCTCCTCGACCATCACCACCACAGCCTGAGCGAGATCTACCAGGCCGCCCGCGTCGAGACGCTGTTCGACACCCTGGTGGCCTTCCAGTCCTACCTGTGGAACCGCGACACCGAGGCGACCGCGGCGGCCGGGATCGAGCTCACCGGCCCCGAATCGGTCGGCGGCAACAGCTACCCGGTCACCCTGGTCGTCGAGGCGGACCGGGTGATCCTCCAGTACCAGCGGCACCTGCTCGACCAGCCCACGGCCGAGCACATCGCCGCCGGCTTCCACGCGGTCCTGGGCCGGATGATCTCCGGCCCTGGCGCAAGCGTCGGCGCAGTAGCCGATCACGCAAGAGGGAAGGCGTAGGAATCGTGGTCCTGTGAGCCGTCACGGCGCCCCGGGGCGCCGGGCGGCTCACCCAAGGTGGCGCGGGCCGACTCCGTGGCCCGTGTCATATCCTCCGCTGCAGCCGGCCGAGGCTGGCCGGGCATGGCAAAACGCCGCGTCCTTGGAGGGCGCGGCGTTTGTGCGGTTGGACTACTTGGCGGTAGCGAGAGCGGCGGCGCGCTTGGCGATGGCCGACTTGCGGTTGGCCGCCTGGTTCTTGTGGATGACGCCCTTGCTGACGGCCTTGTCGAGCTGGCGCGAGGCGGCGCGCATGAGCGCGGTGGCCTCTTCCACGTTGCCCTGGTCGGCGGCCTCGCGGAACTTACGGACCGCCGTCTTCAGGGTCGACTTGACGGCCTTGTTGCGCAGCCGGGCCTTCTCGTTCTGCCGGTTGCGCTTGATCTGGGACTTGATGTTCGCCACGAAGAAGCCTCGGTGAATGTCGGTCGGATGGTGGGCGCGCGGGCAGAGAGGGCGCGCCACACGCAGAGGAACAGGCTACCAACATGCCGAGTGCACCCTCAAATCAACGACCTGAAGGACCACGGCACACGCCTGCGCCATTATCTTAACCCCAGCGACGAGCTTGTCGCTCTTGATGGCCGGTAAACTGGGGAGGAAGCGCGGTCCGTACGAGCACGCCGTCGGGGCGAGGTCGCCCACGTGGTGTGCGTCCGCGCTGCTCTGCTGTCCGGGGTGACGCTCCCAGGGTGAACCACCTGGGCGTGTCGCGACGGACATCGGCTGGCCCGCCAGCCGCCTGATCATCGTCAACCCTGCCGAAACGGACACCGGTGCGCACCCAGCCTGGCCAGACCGACCCCGCGTTGATCCGCAACTTCTGCATCATCGCGCACATCGACCACGGCAAGTCCACGCTTGCCGATCGGATGTTGCAGCTCACCGGTGTGGTCGACGCCCGGCAGATGCGCGCGCAGTACCTCGACCGCATGGACATCGAGCGTGAGCGCGGCATCACCATCAAGTCCCAGGCCGTGCGGCTGCCCTGGGACGGCCATGTCCTCAACATGATCGACACGCCCGGCCACGTCGACTTCACCTACGAGGTCTCCCGGTCGCTGGAGGCGTGCGAGGGGGCCGTCCTGCTGGTGGACGCGGCGCAGGGCATCGAGGCGCAGACCCTGGCGAACCTGTACCTCGCCATGAACGCCGACCTGACCGTCATCCCGGTGCTCAACAAGATCGACCTGCCCGCCGCCCAGCCGGACAAGTACGCCGAGGAGCTCGCCCACCTGATCGGCTGCGAGCCCTCCGACGTGCTGCGCGTGTCGGGCAAGACCGGTGAGGGCGTCGGCGCTCTGCTCGACCAGGTCGTCCAGCAGATCCCGGCCCCCGTGGGCAACGCCGACGCCCCCGCGCGGGCGCTGATCTTCGACTCGGTCTACGACACCTACCGCGGCGTGGTCACCTACGTCCGCGTGGTGGACGGGCAGCTCTCCAAGCGCGAGCGCACGATCATGATGTCCACCGGCGCCGCGCACGAGACGCTGGAGATCGGCGTCATCTCGCCCGAGCCGGTGCCGTCCCTCTCGCTCGGCGTCGGCGAGGTTGGTTACCTGATCACCGGCGTGAAGGACGTCCGCCAGGCCCGCGTCGGCGACACCGTCACCTCCGTCGTGCGCCCCGCCGACGAGGCCCTCGGCGGCTACGAGCACCCCAAGCCGATGGTGTACTCCGGCCTGTATCCCATCGACGGCGACGACTACACCGAGCTGCGCGAGGCCCTGGACAAGCTGCGCCTCAACGACGCGGCCCTCGTGTACGAGCCGGAGACCTCGGCGGCGCTCGGCTTCGGCTTCCGCTGTGGCTTCCTCGGCCTGCTGCACATGGAGATCGTCCGCGAGCGGCTGGAGCGCGAGTTCAACCTGTCGCTCATCTCCACCGCGCCCAACGTCATCTACCGGGTCGTCATGGAGGACGGCAAGGAGCTCATCGTCACCAACCCCTCTGAGTTCCCGGCCGGCAAGATCGCCGAGATCCACGAGCCGGTGGTGAAGGCGACGCTGCTGTCCCCGTCCGACCACATCGGCGCGATCATGGAGTTGTGCCAGGGCCGGCGCGGTTCCCTGCTCGGCATGGACTACCTCTCGGAGGACCGGGTCGAGATCCGCTACACCCTGCCCCTCGCCGAGATCATCTTCGACTTCTTCGACCAGCTCAAGTCGCGCACCCGCGGGTACGCCTCGCTGGACTACGAGCCCTCGGGCGAGCAGGAGGCCGACCTGGTCAAGGTCGACATCCTGCTCCAGGGCGAGGCCGTGGACGCGTTCAGCGCGATCGTCCACCGCGAGAAGGCGTACGCCTACGGCGTCGAGATGGCCAAGAAGCTCAAGGAGCTGATTCCGCGGCAGCAGTTCGAGGTGCCGATCCAGGCGGCCATCGGCGCGCGGGTCATCGCCCGCGAGAACATCCGCGCCATGCGCAAGGACGTCCTCGCCAAATGCTACGGCGGTGACATCAGCCGTAAGCGCAAGCTGCTGGAGAAGCAGAAGGAAGGCAAGAAGCGCATGAAGATGGTGGGACGGGTGGAGGTCCCGCAGGAAGCCTTCGTCGCCGCCCTGTCCACCGAGAACTCCAGCGCCGACAAGCCCGCCAAGAAGTAGCCGTTCCTACGGCCGCTCTCTCCGTTCGCGGGGCGTGAGGACCGTCATCGGTACTAGAAACTGGACATATGCCATCCGTAGTTCTTGACGGCGATCCCGTTCCCGCTTCAGGGGAACTGCCCGCGAGCGCTCTTGAGGGGCTCGGGGCGCGGGCGTTCGGGTTCTACGTGCATGTGCCGTTCTGTGCCACGCGGTGTGGGTACTGCGACTTCAACACCTACACCGCCGCCGAGCTCGGCCCCGGCGCCTCGCGTGCCGACTACGCGCGTACGGCGATCGAGGAGGTACGGCTGGCGCGCCGCGTGCTCGGGGACGTCGAACTGCCCGTCCAGACCGTCTTCTTCGGCGGGGGCACGCCCACCCTGCTGGCGGCCGGCGACCTGGTGGGCGTCCTGCGCGCCGTGGACTCCGAGTTCGGGCTGGCCCCGGGCGCCGAGGTCACCACCGAGGCCAACCCCGAGTCCGTCGACCCGGCCTCCCTCGAACGGCTGCGCGCCGGGGGTTTCACCCGCGTCAGCTTCGGCATGCAAAGCGCCAGCGAGCACGTCCTGGCCGTCCTGGACCGCCGCCACACCCCCGGCCGCCCCGCCGAGGCCGTACGAGAGGCCCGCGCGGCCGGGTTCGGCCACGTCAACCTGGACCTGATCTACAGCACGCCGGGGGAGACCGACGACGACTGGCGTGCCTCGCTGGCGGCGGCGATCGACGCGGGCCCCGACCACGTGTCGGCCTACTCGCTCATCGTCGAGGACGGCACCCGCCTGGCCGCGCGGATCCGCAGGGGCGAGCTTCCCATGCCGGACGACGACGTGGCCGCCGACCGCTATCTCATCGCCGACGCCATGCTGGCCGAGGCCGGGTTCTCCTGGTACGAGGTCTCGAACTGGGCGGCCTCCGAGGACGCCCGATGCCGCCACAACCTGCTGTACTGGACCGGCGGCGACTGGTGGGGCATCGGGCCCGGCGCGCACGGCCACGTCGGCGGCACCCGCTGGTGGAACGTCAAGCACCCCGCCGCGTACGCCGCGCGCCTGGCCGAGGGCGCCTCGCCCGCCCACGCGCGCGAGGTGCTGACCGCGGAGGACCGGCACGTCGAGTGGCTGATGCTGGAGTTGCGGCTCGACACGGGCTTCCCGCTGGCAGAGATCCGCCCGGAGGCCCGCCCGGCCGTGGCCCGCGCCCTGGCCGACGGTCTGCTCGACCCCGGCCCGTTCCGGGCGGGCCGGGCCGTGCTCACCCTCAAGGGGCGCCTGCTGGCCGACGCGCTGATCCGCGACCTGACCTGACCAGCGCTGACCCCTGACGTGACCGACGCCGATCCGCGACCTGACCTGGTCACGGGCCGGACGGGCCTGGCCGGGGGTCAGCTGACGAAACGGATGTTCAGGGCGTAGCGGAAGTTGGACCCACGGTTGGCGGCGACCGCGCCCACGATCGTCATGATGAGCGAGCCGATCCACAGCAGCGGCATCAGCAGGAACCCGATCATCACGATGACCAGCACCGCGCACACGACGTAAGCGATGATCAGCGTGAGCTGGAAGTTCAGCTGGCCGTATTGACCGGACTGCTGCGGCCCCTGTCCCTGCCTTTGGTCGCCGGAAGAGCCCGGAGACCCTGGAGACCCCGGAGCGCCGGGAGCGCCGTAGGGACGGTCGTACGGAGACTCGGTCATGGGAGCTCCTCGGTGGTCACGAAGTCGATGAGTTCCTCGACGCGCCCGAGGAGCTCGGGTTCGAGGTCGGTGTAACTGTGAACGGAGCCGAGGATGCGCCGCCACGCCTCCGACGGCTCCACGCGCCAGCCGAGGGCGTCGATCACGCCCTCCTTCCACGGGACGCCGCGCGGCACCGACGGCCAGGCCGGGATGCCCACGGCCGACGGCTTCACCGCCTGCCAGACGTCCACGAAGGGGTGCCCGACGACGAGCACGTTCGGCGAGGTCACCTGTGCGGCGATGCGGCTCTCTTTGGACCCGGCCACCAGGTGGTCGACCAGCACGCCGAGCCGCCGGCCCGGGCCGGGCCCGAACTCGTCCACGATCGCGGGCAGGTCGTCGACGCCCTCCAGGTACTCGACGACGACCCCTTCCACGCGCAGGTCGTGGCCCCAGATCTTCTCGACGAGGGCCGCGTCGTGGACGCCCTCGACGTAGATGCGGCTCTCTTTGGCGACCCGCGCCCTCAGCCCGGCGACGGCGATCGACCCGGACGCGCTGCGCGTGGGGCCCTTCGCGGCGGCGGGGGCCGGGCGCACCAGCGTGATCGTCTTGCCCTCCAGCAGGAAGGCGGCAGGGGCGAGCGGGAACACCCGGCGCCGCCCGAAGCGGTCCTCCAGCGTCACGGCCTCCTTGTCACAGGCCACCACCGCGCCGCAGAAACCCTCGTCGGCGTCCTCGACCACGAGCCCGGGGTCGGCGGGGATCTGAGGGATCTTCCCGCGCAGGGGCCTGCGCCAGTCTCCGGCGAGCACGTCGCGTCCGTAGTCCCGCATACCTGGGCACGCTAGCAAAGTTCACGCGCCGTACGGCGTCCCCTGCGACCACGCGCCGCCGGGGGAGGCCGCCGCGAGACGCCTGCGCGCCCCTCGCCGCCGCACGATCACCACGATCGTGACGACGAACGCGAGCAGGAAGCCCGCGGTCGGGATGAGGAAGGCCGCCGCCGCGCCCCCGGCGACCGTGCCGACGGCCGCGGTGAGGGTCTTGCCGACGCCGAAGACGACCTGGCCGCCCTCCGACCGGCAGCTGATCTCGTAAGTTCCCGGCGCAGGGACGGCGATGTCGAACATGCCCTCCCACGTGCGCCCGTTGACGGTGACGGTCTGGTGGAGGCTCACGTTGGTGAGCTTCACCGGGTTCCCGGCGGAGTCCTGGGCGAGGCAGGTCACGTTGGCCGGCCCGGACGAGGAGGCGTACAGGATGGGCTTGTCGGCCGGGTCGAGCGGGGCGGAGACCTTGCCGCCGCTCGGGAAGACGTGCGTCGGCGCGGCCTGGTCGATGGTCTTGGTCACCGTGCCGAAGCCGATGACGATGCCCGCGACGAGGCTCGCGATCGCGACCAGCCAGGCGGCCAGGATCCAGCGGCGGCGCGGGCGGATGTCCGCGGCCGGGGGCCTGTACGCCGGACCGCCCGGCGGTGTGCCCTGGCGGGGACCGCCCGGGTACGGACCGTACCCGGGACCGTGTGGTGGCGCGCCGAGGCCGGGACCGCCGGGCGGAGGGCCGTACGCGGGTCCGCCGGGGGGAGGTCCGTACCCGGGGCCGTTCTGCGGCGGGCCGCCGTACCCGGGTCCGCCGTACCCGGGTCCGCCGTGCCTGGGTGTGCCGTGCCCGGGTGCGCCCGGAGGGGGGCTTCCCGGTGGCGGGCCGTACCCGCCGGGCGGAGGGCCAGGGGGTGGCCCCGGTCGCTCTGGGGTGCCCTGGCGTGGGATCCAGGGGTTCGGCTCGTTCGGACGGGGGTCGTTCTGGCTCATGATCCCAGTGTGGACGAAGGTGCTTGTCATCAGATAGCAAGTGGCTTGTCGCTGACCGGGTGAGGTCGTGCCTCCGAGTTATCGCACGCCGACGACATGAGCCGTACACTTGGCACTCAGGAACACAGAGTGCCAGCCGACCCCCCTTCGCGGGGGCACACTCGCGAGGCAGGAGGTGAGCACGTTGCTCGATGACCGTAAGCTGGCCGTCCTGCGCGCCGTTGTCGAGGACTACGTGTCCACCAACGAGCCGGTCGGGTCGAAGGCGTTGGCCGAGCGCCACAATCTGGGCGTCTCCCCGGCCACCGTCCGCAACGACATGGCCGTGCTCGAAGAGCAGGGGTACATCACGCAGCCGCACACCAGCGCGGGCCGCGTGCCGACCGACAAGGGCTACCGGCTGTTCGTCGACCGGCTGTCCCAGATCAAACCGCTGTCGGCCGCCGAGCGGCGGGCGATCGAGACGTTCCTCGCGGGCGCCGTCGACCTGGACGACGTCGTGACCCGCACGGTGCGCCTGCTGGCCCAGCTCACGCGCCAGGTCGCCGTGGTGCAATATCCCTCGCTCACGCGCTCGACGGTCCGCCACGTCGAGCTGGTGCCGCTCGCCGAGCGGCGCATCATGCTGGTCCTGATCACCAATACCGGCCGGGTGGAGCAGAGGGTCGTCGAGCTTCCCGAGATCGTGGCCGACGACCAGGTCGCACACCTGCGGGCGCTTCTCAACGCCTCGCTGGACGGGTGCGGGCTCGGCCGCGTGCCGGAGACGATCGCCGATCTTCCTGATCGCCTTCCCGAGGAAGACCGACCGGTGGCGGCCACTATCCTGTCGGTGTTGCTGGAGACTCTGGTCGACCGCCACGACGAGAAGGTCATCTTCGCCGGGGCCGCCAACCTCGCGGGCGACTTCAGTGTCGGCCTGCGTGAGGTGCTGGAGGCCCTGGAGGAGCAGGTCGTGCTCATGCGCCTGCTCGGCGAGGCGGGGGACCACTCCGCGCTGATGGTGCGCATCGGCTCGGAGAACCCGTACTCAGGTCTTCACGGCACCTCGATCGTCGCCGCCGGTTACGGTTCGGGCGACAACGAACTGGCTCGGCTCGGAGTGCTGGGCCCGACGCGAATGGACTACCCCGTGACAATGGGAGCGGTGCGCGCGGTGGCGCGCTATGTCGGCCAGATCCTGGCGGGGTCCTAGGTGGCCCGCGACTATTACGGCATCCTCGGGGTCCGCCGTGACGCCAGCCAGGACGAGATCAAGAAGGCCTATCGCCGGCTCGCCCGCGAGCTGCACCCGGACATAAACCCCGACCCTGAGACGCAGGAGCGGTTCAAAGAGATCAACCAGGCGTACGAGGTCCTGTCGGACCCGAACAAGCGCCAGATGTTCGATCTCGGGGCCGATCCGATCGGCGCGGGCGCGGGCGCCGGGGCCGGGGCCGCCGGGTTCGGCGCGGGCTTCCCGTTCAGCGACATCATGGACGCGTTCTTCGGTGGCGCGGGCGGCTCGCGGGGCCCCCGGTCCCGGGCCAGGCGCGGGCGCAACGCGACGATCCGCGTCGAGCTCGACCTCGCCGAGTCCGCGTTCGGCACCACGCGCGAGCTGGTGGTCGACACCGCCGTGCTGTGCACCGTCTGCCAGGGCTCGGGCGCCGCGCCGGGCACCCACCCGGACACCTGCGACATGTGCCACGGCCGCGGCGAGGTCTCGCAGGTCACGCGGTCGTTCCTCGGCCAGGTCATGACCGCCCGGCCGTGCCCGCAGTGCGGCGGCTTCGGCTCGATCATCCAGCACCCCTGCCAGGAGTGCTCCGGCGACGGGCGCGTGCGCACCCGCCGTACGATCAAGGTCCGCATCCCGGCCGGCGTCGAGGACGGCACGCACATCCAGCTCGCCGGCGAGGGCGAGGTCGGCCCCGGCGGAGGCCCTCCGGGCGATCTTTTCCTGGAGATCGTCGAGCGCCCCCACGAGATCTTCGAGCGCCACGGCGACGACCTGCACTGCACGGTGGAGATCCCGATGACGGCGGCGGCCCTCGGCACCATCCTCACGGTCGAGACGCTGGACGGCGCCGAAGAGATCGACGTGCGGCCCGGTACGCAGTCCGGGCAGGTCATCCCCCTGTACAGCCGGGGCGTCCAGCGGCTCAACGAGACCGGCAGGGGAGACCTGCTGATCCATGTGAACGTCGAGACCCCCACCCGCCTCGACCCCGCGCAGGAGGAACTGCTCCGCGAGCTGTCCAAGCTGCGCGGCGAGGAACGTCCCCCGGGCAAGTTCGCCCCGGGGCAGCAGGGCTTCTTCTCCCGGCTGAGGGACGCGTTCAACGGCCGCTGACAGTCGCTGACAACGGGCGGCCTCCGCCACGCGCGGAGGCCGCGCGAGCGGTTCGCCAAGGCCGGGGCGCCTGGCTAAGGTTTGCGGGTGAGCGTCCCTGTCTTCCTCTCCGACGATCTCTCCGGTGACCTCTCGGGCGATGTCGAGCAGATCACGCTGGCCGGCCCCGAGGGGCGGCACGCCGCGGCCGTGCGCCGGTTGCGCGCCGGGGAGCGCGTCGACCTCACCGACGGCAGGGGAGCGGTGGCCGAGTGCGTCGTGCGCGACGTCACCGGCAAAGATTCGCTGAGGCTGGACGTGCTGGCGCGGCGTGTCGTCCCGTCGCCCGAGCCCCGCCTGGTCGTCGTGCAGGGCCTGCCCAAGGGCGACCGTGGCGAGCTGGCGGTCGAGATGATGACCGAGGCCGGGGTGGACGTGATCGTGCCCTGGGCCGCCGCGCGCTGCGTGACGCAGTGGAAGGGCGAGCGCGCGGGCAAGGCGCTGGCCCGATGGAGGTCCACGGCCAGGGAGGCCGGCAAGCAGGCCAGGCGCTTCCACCTGCCGGAGGTCACCGAGCAGGCCACCACCGCCGACGTCGCGCGGCTGCTCAAAGTGGCCGCGGCCGCGGCCGTGCTGCACGAGGAGGCCGCCCTGCCCCTGGCGGGCCTCGATCTGCCGGCGACCGGGGACATCGTGACGGTCGTCGGCCCCGAGGGCGGTATCACCGACGAGGAGGTCGGCCTGTTCCGGGACGCGGGCGCCACCCCGGCGCTGCTCGGCCCGACCGTTCTGCGCACCTCGACGGCGGGAGTGGCCGCCGCCGCGGTCCTGCTGTCCCGCACCGGCCGCTGGTAGGCCGCGCCCGTCTGGACATTCCGGCTCGGCAAGAGCCCCAGAACGCCCCAGAAGATCGGGGGAAGCCTCCGGAAAGCGGCGATAACCCCCGGAAAGCCCCGCGCCTCCATGTGAGCCCCGGGAGGGCCGTGCAGAGGCGCGCGGGGTTTCTGCTCAGCTCGCCGCGCCCTGGGTGGGCGGCGTCTCGCTGGAGGAGCCCTCCGTGGTCGACTGCGGTGTGGCGGTCGGCGGAGCGGCGGTCGTCGTCGGAGTCGGCGTGCACTGCTGGCAGCCGTCCGAGGGCGTGGTGGCCGTCGGCGTGGGTTGCGGCTTGGGAGGCGTGGGGGACGGCGTGGGCGTGGGCGTGGGCTTCTGCGACGGCTTCGGCTTGGTGGTCTCGTCCGGCACGGAACCGGTCGGGGACGCCGACGGATCGCAGGGGTCGCCGAGCTCCGCCGCCACCGGCTGGGAGGGGCTCGAGACCGGCGACGCGCAGTCGTGGCCAGGGGTCGGCATCGGCGTCTGCTTCCCCGTGGGCGGCAGCGTCGCCGAGGTCGTCGTCCCCGGTACGGCGCCCTGCGAGCCGCCGGGGGACGTCCGGGCCGGCAGCCCCGGCCGCCGGGTGCTCGAGTCGTCGGGCGGCGCGGTGGGGTTGTCCACCTGAACGACGGAATGCTGCTCAGGGGTGAACTGCGCGCGCAGGTTGGGCACGACCATCACCACGGTGGCGGCCACCAGGACCGCGCCGAGCGCGGACGCTCCGGCCCGCCACCAAAAGACACCTCGCAGGCCTCGCATGCCGCCTTGCTCGATGCGGGTGCGAATGATCTCCAGTCCTTCTGCGGACGGGACGACAGACTCCGCCTCCGCGCGCAAGACACGGCGCAGGAACTCGCCGGACTCGTCGGGGGCCTCGGTCATGACAATTGCTCCAGTACAGTGCGTAGTGCGGCCATTCCGCGGGCTGTGTGGCTTTTCACCGCACCCTTGCTGATGCCCATGGCATGAGCGATCTCCGCCTCCGAGAGGTCGCCGTAGTAACGCAGCACTAAGGCTTCACGCTGCCTGGTCGGCAGCCCGCGCAGTGCCTCGATCACGGCGGTCCGCTCGAGCGCGCCGATGGCGCCGTTCTCCGCGCTCGGCGCGTCGGGCATGCCCTTGGGGGCGTACTTCTCCACGACGGCACGATGGCGCAGGACGGAGCGCGATCGGTTGACGACCGACTGGCGCAGGTAGGCGAGTGCCTTGTCGGGGTCGCGCAGGCGACGCCACGCCCCATGAAGGGCGACGAAGGCGTCCTGCACGACTTCCTCCGCGGTCGCGGTATCGCGTACCAACAGCACGGCGAGACGCACGAGCGACCGATAGTGGGCGCTGTAAAGCGCCGTAACGGCCATGTCGGCGTCCCACCCGACGGGCACCGCCCCCAGCGACCTTTCGGCCACGAGGGTCTCGGTGGTCACATCAGTTGGACGCACGGCCTTCCCAGAGGGTTTACTCTCTGCCGGTTCTTTAGGGGGCATGACCCAGGTTTGTCCTCGCCGGTGGCCTCGCCGACACTGAACGCTGTCTGC
Source organism: Sphaerisporangium sp. NPDC051017 (assembly GCF_040683095.1). Lineage (NCBI taxonomy): Bacteria > Bacillati > Actinomycetota > Actinomycetes > Streptosporangiales > Streptosporangiaceae > Sphaerisporangium > Sphaerisporangium sp. NPDC051017. Next base: position 3,861 of record NZ_JBFBCI010000068.1, on the reverse strand, counting down.
CGCTGAAGTGTCGCACACCAACCCTAGCCGGGAGGATCTTTTGACGGGGCCACCTCGGTATTACCGATTGGCAACAGAGGTGACTACCATTCCGGCGTGACAGACTGCCTGTTCTGCAAGATCGTGAGCGGGGACATCCCGGCCACGATCGTCTACCAGACCGACCGCACGGTGGCCTTCAGGGACGTGAACCCGCAGGCCCCGACCCATGTGCTCGTGATCCCCAAAGGTCACTACGAGAACGCGGCGGCCCTCGCGGCGGCGGACGACGGGCTCGCCGACGAGGTCCTGCAGGCGGCCCACGCGGTCGCGGTCCAGGAGGGCGTCGCCGAGGACGGCTACCGCCTGGTCTTCAACACCGGCCCCCAGGCCGGCCAGACGGTCTTCCATGTGCACGGGCACGTGCTGGGAGGCCGGTCCATGCACTGGCCTCCGGGCTGATCGGCGCAGGTCGGGCGGGGCGCGCACCGGTCCTGCGGGAAGGGCGCGTCCCGGATAGCATGGGTGTCGTCAGCGGCGCGGTCGGGCCGGGTACGAGACGGCATCACGGGCATCCGGGCGCGGCGGGGACACATTTTCGACTTCGACCCGCGACACAAGTACATCCAGACCGGGAGGCGAGCAGGCCGTAAGGGCCGCCCATGTCCGAGTCACACGAAAACCGCAGCGCCATCCGTAACGGCGCACAGACCAGCGAACCGCCGCGAACCAAAGGCCCGTCCCGTACGCAGGCCAAAGTGGTGATCCCGGACGAGCACTCCATGGTGACCATCCTCGGCTCGCGCGACGAGCTGCTGCGGGTCATCGAAGGCGCCTTCCGCGCGGACGTCCACGTCCGCGGCAACGAGATCACCATCAGCGGCAGCCCCGAAGAGAGCGGCCTCGTCGTGCGGCTCTTCGAAGAGATGGTCGAGCTCGTCCGGTCGGGAGCCCAGCTCACCACCGACGCGGTCGAGCGCAGCATCGCCATGCTGCGCATGAGCTCGGGCCGTCCCGCCGACGTGCTCTCCCTCGACATCCTGTCCTCGCGCGGGCGCACGATCCGCCCGAAGACGGTGAACCAGAAGCGCTATGTCGACGCGATCGACAAGCACACGATCGTCTTCGGCATCGGCCCCGCGGGCACCGGCAAGACCTACCTGGCGATGGCCAAGGCCGTGAAGGCCCTGCAGGCCAAGGAGGTCAACCGCATCATCCTGACCCGGCCGGCGGTCGAGGCGGGCGAGCGGCTCGGCTTCCTGCCCGGCACGCTGTACGAGAAGATCGACCCCTACCTGCGCCCGCTCTATGACGCCCTGCACGACATGCTCGACCCGGACTCGATCCCGCGCCTGATGGCAGCGGGGACGATCGAGGTGGCCCCGCTGGCCTACATGCGCGGCCGCACGCTGAACGACGCCTTCATCATCCTGGACGAGGCGCAGAACACCTCGCCCGAGCAGATGAAGATGTTCCTCACGCGCCTGGGCTTCGGAGCGAAGATCGTCGTCACCGGCGACGTCACGCAGATCGACCTTCCGGGCGGGACGCAAAGCGGTCTTAAGGTCGTCCAGGATATCCTGGAAGGCATTCCGGACATTCATTTCAGCAGGCTGACGAGCGCGGACGTCGTCCGGCACAAGCTGGTGAGCGACATCATCGACGCCTACAGCCGTCACGATCTCGCGAACGCCGAGCCGCACGCCATCAAGGGCGGCAAACGCCCACGGGAGAGATAGAACACGATGAGTATCGAGGTGGCCAACGAGTCGGGCGTCGAGGTCGACGAGTCCTCGCTCGCCAAGCTGGCCGGTCATGTGCTCGGGCGCATGGGCATCCACCCCCTGGCCGAGCTTTCCATCCTCATCGTGGACGAGGCGGCGATGTCCCAGCTCCACGAGAAGTGGATGGGCGAGCCCGGCCCGACGGACGTGCTCGCCTTCCCGATGGACGAGCTGCGGCCGAGCCCCGGCGGCTCCCGCCAGGAGGGCGACGCCCAGCTCGACCCCGCGCTCCTCGGCGACGTGGTGCTGTGCCCGCAGGTCGCGGCCAGGCAGGCCACGGAGGCCGGCCACAGCACCCGCGAGGAGCTCGAGCTCCTCTGCACCCACGGCATCCTGCACCTCCTCGGCTACGACCACGCCGAGCCGGAGGAGCACGCGGAGATGTTCGGTCTCCAAGGCGAGTTGCTCGAAGCGTGGCGGGGGGTGCGGCGGGAGCCGTGAGTTCCCCCAGCGGGTGGCTACTGTCGGCCGCCCTTCTGATCTTCATCGGTGGCCTGATGGCCAGCGCGGAGACGGCCTTGGCGCGCATCTCGCGGGTGCGCGCCGAGGAGTTCGCGCGCAAGGGCCGGCGCGGCGCGCAGCGCCTGCAGGCGATCGTCGCCGACCCGCCCCGCTACCTCAACCTCCTTCTCCTGCTCAGGCTGAGCTGCGAGCTGATCGCCACGGTGATCGCCACGCTGCTGTTCATCGACTGGCTCGGCGACAAGGGCCAGGCCTACGCGGTGGCGGCCGGCGTCATGATCGTGATCAGCTACGTCATCGTCGGCGTCTCGCCGCGCACCCTCGGCCGCCAGCACGCCGAGCCCATCGCGCTGGCCAGCGCCCCCATCGTGTACGGCCTGACGCGCATCTTCGGGCCGCTTCCCAAGCTGCTGATCCTGCTGGGCAACGCCCTGACTCCTGGCAGGGGCTTCCGCGACGGCCCGTTCACCTCCGAGGCCGAGCTGCGCGACCTGGTGGACCTGGCCGAGGAGCGCCGGGTCATCGAGCCCGACGAGCGGCAGATGATCCACTCGGTGTTCGAGCTGGGCGACACGCTGGTCCGCGAGGTGATGGTCCCGCGCACCGACATGGTGTTCATCGAGCGGGGCAAGACCCTGTCGCAGGCGCTGTCGCTGGCCCTGCGCAGCGGCTTCTCCCGCATCCCGGTGGTCGGCGAGAACGAGGACGACGTGGTGGGCATCGCCTACCTCAAGGACATCGTGCGCCGCGTCCACGAGGCCAACGGCGCCGGCGACACCGAGAGGGAGAAGGTCGGCTCGCTCATGCGCCCGGCCACGTACGTGCCGGAGAGCAAGCCGATCGACGAGCTGATGCGCGAGATGCAGGCGCGGCAGATCCACCTCGCGATCGTCATCGACGAGTACGGCGGCACGGCAGGGCTGGTCACGATCGAGGACGTCCTGGAGGAGATCGTCGGCGAGATCGCCGACGAGTACGACCAGGAGGCGCCGCGCGTGGAATGGCTCGACGACGGCGGCGCCCGGGTGACCGCCCGGCTCTCCGTCGATGAGCTGGGCGAGCTGTTCGACGTCGAGCTGGACGTCGAGGACGTCGACACGGTCGGCGGCCTGCTGGCGCACGCCCTCGGCCGCGTCCCCATCGCCGGCTCCCGGGCCACCGTGGACGGGCTCAGCCTGACCGCCGAGACCACCGCCGGCCGCCGCAACCGCATCAGCACGGTCGTCGTCCACCGCGTCCCCTCGAAGGAAGAACTCGCGGAGGCCTCCGAGAACGTCTCCGAGACCTCCAGCACCTAGCCCCCGCCCTTCGCGATCACCACGACACCCGCCGCGTTCGCACGGCGGGTGTCGTTGTTGTGCGCCCAGCATGGCCGATCGCTTGGGGTGAAAGTCCCCTGGAGGAAATGGGCGCTGCCCAGCATCCACTGGGATGACCTTGGCCTGAAGGGTCTCTACTCGACCTGGTACAGACTCAGATTCACGGCCTGACGAACCGCCGGATACGGGCCCGCATGTCCGGTGGTGTGAGGGGAGGGTCGGGTGAGGTGCCCCAGAGATTCCGGACATACCGCCCGATAGGGTGGTAACAGTCCGAAGGAGATGGGAACGTGCCGAAAGGTTCCAGGCGCAGGTTC
>NZ_JBFBCI010000067.1:0-43907 GCF_040683095.1 Sphaerisporangium sp. NPDC051017 | reverse complement strand
CCTGGCGAACAAGATGACAAGAGCCCGGTGAACCGAGAGGTTCACGCCGGGATCCGTGGGGGCCGGGAGGGGAAGTTCCTCCCGGCTACCCGACCAGCAATCACCATCGGATCTGATTGGATTCGAGCCGCCGCGAACCCCCGGATTGCATGGGTTCGTTGGACGCGTCGGCCGTCTGTCGGCAAACGATCGTTTGCCGACAGACGGGGGGCGACTGTCCTGGCCCCAGAGCGCGGGAAGCCGTCAGGCGGGGATGGTGGGGACCGCGTTCGCCGCGGATCCGGCGTGCGCCGAGGTCCGCCTCGGTGGGGCCGCGAGGGCCGGCCGGAGCGCGCGGTGGCGTCCCGGCCGGCCACTGTAGGTGGCGCTTCAGGCCGTCGGGCGCTTGGCGCGGGCGGTGAGGCGTTCCCAGTTGCGGTGGCCGATGTCGGCCTTCTGCTCGTCGGTGAACGGTGAGTTCTCCAGGAAGGAGCGGGCTTCGCCGTTGCTGGTGTCGACGTAGGGGAAGCCGCCGGGGCGGAAGCCGTAGGTGAAGGGGTAGTCGGTGGAGTACAGCATCCGGTCGGTGCCCATCACTTCGGCGGTCCAGCGCAGGTAGCGGGGGCTGTTGGTGCCGCTGCCGGCGACCCAGAAGTTGTTTTTGAAGTAGTCCGCCAGGGGCTGGCGCAGGCGGCCTGCCTCGCCGTAGAAGCCGGTGTGGTCGAGGTAGAACATCACGACCTCGCCCCAGTGCCCGGCGATCACCTGCAGGTCGGGGAACCGGTCGAAGACCCCCGAGAAGATCATGCGCAGGTACTGGACGCCGAGGTCGTAGTACCAGCCGAGTCCGGCTCCGGCCAGTACGGGGCCCATGGGCTCGGGGAGGTCGGAGTAGTAGGCGTCGATGACGGGCTGGACCGGTGTCTGCGGGTGGAAGTGCAGCGGCACGGCGAGGCGCTCGGCCATCGCGTACAGCTCGTCGTTGTCCGGGTGGTCGGCCGGCTTGTCCCCGGTGCGGCCGTACAGCATGGCTCCGGGAAAGCCCAGCTCGCACACGGCGCGCTCCAGCTCGGCCGCGGCCGCGGCCGGCGACTGGGTGGGAATCGCGGCGAACGCCTGGAAGCGGTCGGGCCGGGAGGCGACGATCGCGGCAAGCTGGTCATTGGCCTCGCGCGCCACCGCCACGGCGTCGGCCTCCGGCAGGTCCTGCACGCCCGGAGTCGACAGGGACAGTACAGCGACATCGATTCCCTGATCGTTCATGTGCGCCAGCCGCTGCTCACCGACGTCGTGCAGGTTCTTCGCGATCGGGCTGTCCCCGAAGCCCCGCGAGAAGATCTGCGGCGATCCGGCCCGCTGGTACGCCTCGTAGACGGCGGGCACGACGACGGTCTCTTCCACCCCGATGATCCGCAAACGGTCGGACATGTCAGTTCTCCTCGTTCTTCTGTTTCCGTTGGAACTCTACCCACGATACCGCTGATATTTTCGACGGCAACATGAAGCCGATAACATCGATAGCACCTCAGTTCCGAGGCCGCTATCGTTGCTTCTATGCCTGTTGAACCGACCCTCACCCGGGGCGCCGCGGAGCCCGGCGCCGTCGCGCGAGAGCAGACGCGCTGCCGGATCATCGACGCCGCGACGGGCCTGCTGGAGCGCGGGGGCCGCGACGCGGTCACCACCCGGGCGGTCGCCGACGCCGCCGGACTGCAGCCGCCGGCCCTCTACCGGCTGTTCGGCGACAAGAAGGGGCTGCTGGACGCGGTGGCCGAGCACGGCTTCACCCGGTTCCTGGCAGCCAAGCAGCAGATCGAACCCACACCGGAGGACCCGGTCAAGGAACTGCGCGACGGCTGGGACACCGTGGTCGAGTTCGGACTGACCAACCCCGCGCTGTACACACTGATGTACGGCGAGCCCGCCCGGTCCACGACCGTGTTCCGGATCGGCCTCGAACTCCTTATGGACCGAATCCGTCGCATCGCCGGCGCGGGGCTCCTGCGCGTGGAAGAGGGACTCGCGGCCCAGATCGTCCACGCCACCGCCAGCGGCGCCGTCCTGACCTGGCAGTCCGTCCCCGAGCCCGAGCGAGACCCCGCGCTCCTTGTCGCCCTGCGCGAATCGATGATCACCACCATCACCACCCAGGAACCGGCTGTGGAGGAACCGGGGCCGGGCGGCGCTGCCCGTGCCCTGCGCGCAGCACTGCCCGGCCAGAAGGCCCTCAGCCAGGCCGAACAGCAACTTCTGACGGAATGGCTCCAGCGACTGTCCGCATAACCGCGCCCCACGACCGGACTCAAGTCCATGATCGTCGGATTGGCGGCAACCGCTGTTCCGCAAGGCCGATGTCGTCCGTGTCGGCGGCCGGCGCAGCCGCTCCAGCTCCGAGAGTCGGGAACCCTCCGGCGTCTTCAGCGTCACCACCAGGTCGCCCGGCAACACGGGGTCCGCACGGCGGGCGGCCCCCGCGACCGTGGCGTGCAGCCGCTTCTCCGCGACCTTCCGCACCTCCGACACCTGCCGGGCCAGCACCGACCCCCGGGCAGCAGAACCCGGTGACGGCGCAGCCAGCCCACCGCGTGGTCGAACAGCGCCTTCGGGCCCTCGGCGTGCGTCCACGCCCGCCCATGCAGGAACGTACGGAACCGCCGGCCCCTCTCGGCGTCCTCGTAGAGGTGGTAGCCGTAGGTGTCCCGGATCTCCCACGCGTGGTCGTACAGCGTCTGACGCCGTTCGACGTACCTTGACCACCGACGGGTCCTCGATGCCAAGCTGCGCGGCCAGGTGCTCGACCACCGGCCACGGCACCGCGAGCGGGTCCTCCAGGAACAGACCGACGTACCGCACCGTGCACATCTGGAGTGCGAACCCGAGCCGGTGATGCTTCGTCCGCCGCAGGGCGATCAGATCCCGGTCCACGTCGTCCAGGAAGAAGAACCGCTCCAGCTCGGGCCTCGTCGGTTCCTCGGCGAATGTCCCGTACGCCTCAGCCTGCTCATCACTCAGAAATTCCACCGGCACGAGCCGGACCGTAACCAGCCCTGGAGCAGGCCCGGAGTCGTTTCACCGAACCACAGCGGCGAAGTGGATCACTGTGCTAGCTGCCCATGATCGTTCTCACCGATAACCGCTGTACCGATGTTCCCCGAGGCCGGCCTACGGCTTCCGCAACCCGGAGAACCAGCGATTACGGACCCGATGCGCTACCACCCGGCGAGCCCGTGGATGCCTCAATCCCGATTAACTTCGAAGAGCCCGAAGAAGTCGATGTTCTCGCTATGGGCAGGGAGACTACCTCTCGGCTGATCCGGTGCGCCCGCGATGCACGTCGGCTCGCGGCGGTCTCGCCTGTGTTCACGCTGACCCCGTTCAACTGTCAGAGGGGCGGGGCAGACCCCAGCGAGCCCAGACGGTCTTGCCCCGGGGACTCCGGGAAAGGGATGACGCCCGATCGGTCGGCGAGGGCGTCGACGATCGTCAGGCCGCGACCATGTACGGCCTCGGCCCCGAGGTCGAGACGACGGGGTAGCCCCGGCCCGTGATCGGCCACCTCGATGACGAGCTCGCCACCCTCGTCCCGCAGCGAGACCCGCACGGGCGGCTCACCGTGGCTGATCGCGTTCGCGAGTAGCTCTGCGGCGGCCAGCACCACGTCGTCGGCCAGGGCGTGCAACGCCCAAAGACGCAGCACGTCGTGCATCATGCTGCGGGTCTTACCGACCATCGCGGGATCCTGCGGGAGGTCCCAGCTCACGGTACGCGCGTCGTCATCGGCTCGGGCCACGGTGGCTCCTGGGGAGTGCGGGGACTGCGGGGGTGAAGGGGGCGCGGGCCGCTCGGCCTCGCGCATCAGGTCACGCAGCTCGTCGGTGGTGCGGGCCTTGACGAGCAGGGGTTTCGGGGCGGTCCAGGTGGCGACGGCGTAGAAGTGCCGCGCCCCGACGCCGTACCACACGCACCAGACGGGTTCGGTCAGATCCACGTGCCTCGCCTCGGCCCGCTCGGCCGGGTCCCACCGCCGCGGCTCGACGTGGATGGCAGGCCCACCTCGCCGATGCCGCCCCTGTCGGCGTATCGGTTCGTCGCGGCCCGTCATACCGCCGCCCCAACTCGAACTCGCCCACGGAACCGGCAGTCTGTGTCGGAATTTTTCGTATTTGCGACGCCCACCTGTCACCTCTTATCCGGACTTTGTTGACGACTTAAAAGACGGTCGTGCCGAGCATTGGTGAATGAACAGGACTAATCGCCCGGCTTGCCTTGACTTTCTCGATCCACTTCACAGCTTGCCTTCAAGCGGCTACGTTGTGCATCGAAAGGCCCGCACATTGGCGGACAGTCTGTGGCGATTCCGTGTTAGGTGTGCGGGCGGTGTAGTGATCTCTTATCGGACGGAGTTGAAATGTCCGCGACCCCCGAGCCTGGCCCGAACATCAAGCCTCTGATCCTCTTTGGCGCAGAGCTGCGCAAACACCGAAAAAATGCTGATTTATCGCAAGAGCGACTGGCTGAGCTGATTCGATTCAGTCCGAGCCTGCTCGGTTTCGTCGAAAGAGGTCAGCGGACGCCAAGCCGGAACTTCGTGCAACGCTGTGACGGCGCGCTGGAACTGGACGGTGCGCTCCTCCGTCTATGGGCCAAGCTCACTGGTGAAGTGACTCCGGGCTGGTTTCGCGGGTGGCTCGGTATCGAGCAGGAAGCCCACACCCTGCACACTTGGCAACCGTTGTACGTACCGGGGCTGCTGCAAACAGAGGACTACGCGCGAGTCGTCATCCGAGGGGAGCCGGGAATCACGGACGAACAGGTAGAAAAACTCGTCGAGGGACGGTTGGAGCGACAGGCGATCCTTGCGAGCGATGGCGCCCCGCTCTTCCGTGCTGTGCTCGACGAGGGCATCCTTCACCGCCCGATCGGTGGTAAGGATGTAATGCGCGAACAACTGGGTCGGCTGCTGGAGGCGGTCAAGTCCCCCCGCATCGGTATCCAAATCGTGCCCTTGGCTGTCGGAGCCACTACTGGGCTCCTGGGCGGATTTGTCATCGCGCAACTACCAGATGGTGCGGATACGGTATATATCGACTCGGCAACTCACGGACATGTGACGGATCGGTTAGAAGATGTTCGGGCTGTTCACAGCCGATACGACACGATTCGAGCCGAGGCGTTGCCTCAGCATGTTTCGATCGAGCTGATCAGAGAGGCGGAGAAGCTATGGACCTGAGCGACGAGCTGGAAGCCGCGGCCTGGCGTAAGGCCACCAAGAGCGGATCAAATGGGGGTGACTGTCTGGAGGTGGCTCCGTTGTCCGGCGGGCGGGTGGGGCTGCGGGATACGGAGGCTCCTGAGAAGGCTCCGTTCGTGGTCAGCACCAGTGTCTGGGACGCCTTCATCGACGGGGCGAAGAAAGGTGAGTTCGACTTCTGACCCTGGACAGACGCTACGGGAGCGTCCTGGTGTGCAGGACGGGAGCCCCGGAGTGCCGGCTCCGGAGGGCTCCCTGCCCCGCAGACCCGGACGCTCTCGTGGTGGAGGACGGAGGCGTCCCCTGCCGGCGCATGTACCATTTGGTACATGCGGTTTGAATCTGCGATCACGATCGCCGCCGGCCCGCAGCGCGTGTGGGAGGTGTTCAGCGACGTGGAACGCTGGCCCGAATGGGCCGAGACCGTCACGTCGGTGGCGCTCGCCGAGCCGGGGCCGCTGAAGGTCGGGTCCCGGGCGAAGATCAAGCAGCCGAAGCTGCGGACGGCGGTCTGGGAGGTGACCGAGCTGGTGGAAGGGGAGTACTTCGTCTGGGTGAGCAGGAGCCCGGGGGTACGGGTCACCGGAGGCCACTGGGTGGAGGCGACCCCGGACGGTACGGTCGCCCGGTCGACCATCGACCAGGAGGGGCCGCTCAGCCCGCTCATCGCGCGGCTGACCGGCAAGCTCACCACCCGCTACCTCGCGCTGGAGGCCCAGGGCCTCAAGGCGCGCAGCGAGCGGGCGTGACCCCCAGGGAGAAGTGGCTGGCCCAGGCGATCGAGTACTTCGCCGCCAACGGGATCGGGGACGCCAGCCTCCGTTCCATCGCGGCCGGCCTCGGCACCAGCCACCGCGTGCTGATCCACCACTTCGGATCGCGGGAAGGGCTGCTCGCCGAGGTCGTACGAGCGGTCGAGGCGCGGCAGCGGGCGAGCCTCGCGGACCTGGCCGGGGACGAGTCGCCGCTGCGGGAGACCTGGCTGCGTTTCCGGGAGAAGGTGGTCGAGGCCGCCCTGGTCTACGGGCGTCTGTTCTTCGAGCTCTCGGCGCACGCGATGCAGGACCGTCCGTACGCGCGGGCTCTGCGGAACGATCTCATCGACGGCTGGCTGCCCCCGCTGACCGAGATCTGCCTGCGGAGCGGGATGGGCCCGGCGGAGGCCCGCGCGTACGCCCGGCTGAGCCTGGCCGCCACCCGCGGCCTCCTTTTCGACCTGCTGCTGACCGGCGACCGGACGGGCGTGGACGAGGCGTTCCTGCTGCTCGACCGGCTCCACCAGGAGCTGGTCGACCACCCGGCGGACAGCCCGCAGCTGTCATCGTGACCGCGAACCGCCGTGCGCCGGACGGAATCGTGGAGCGGTGGCCTCAGCGTGGGTCTCTTCCGGCTTCGCCATCCCCCAGGTTCATGCGGTGTGCGGCGGCTGCCGCCTGTGCGCGGTTGGCCACGCCGAGCTTGTGCAGTACCGCGGAGACATGATGCTCGACCGTCTTGGCCGACAGCGTCAGGCGCTGCGCGATCTGCGCGTTCGACAGCCCGTCGGCGAGCAGCGCGAGCACGTCGACCTGCCGCGCGGTCAGGCCGGCCACGTTGGCGGCGGTCGCCCGCCGGGGACCGCGCGGAATCCGGGAGAGTCCGCGCACGCGCAGCTCCGCCCGCAAATGCTCGGCGGCCACGGTGGCGCCGAGCCCGTCAAGGATCCGTAGCGCTTCGACCGCCGCGCTCCGGTCACCGCCCGAGAGCGCCTTGGCCCGTAAGAACACGGCGCCGCGCCGAGCCCATTCCTTGGCCGCGCCGTCCCAGTCGCCCGTGATCATCATCTGGTACGGCGCGGCGATGGTGGCCGGGAGCGGATCGGTGCCACCGGCCCGCCACAGGGCGTAGGCGATCCTCCCGATGACGAACGGCTGGCGGCTCACCGACAGTGCCAGGGCCAGCCCGCGACGGGCCTCTTCCTGGGCGCGTTCGACGTCGCCGTACCACAGGAAGTACTCCGATCGGGCTGCCGCGACGGGGAGGACGAACTGTGCGTCGCGGATCCCCGCCGCCTGGCGTGCCGCTTCGTCGAGCGTGGACAGCGCCTCGGGGTGGCCGCCGGCGGCCTGGATCCGGCCACGTACGATGAGCGGCCACACCGCGCCGACGCCGAGCAGACCCATTCGCCTCAGCGCCGCGTCGGCATCGGCCAGGGCGCCGCTCCAATCGCCGCGTTCCATGCGGATCCTGGCTCTCGTCCCGAGTATGTGGTGGATCCACCCATCGAGGTCGTGCCGCTTGGCGTATTCGAGCACGCGATCGATCGGCGAGGCCGCCGCGGCATACTGGGCGAGCTCGTCGGCCGCGATGTTGCCCAGATTGCTCAACGCGCGAGCGCCGTGTTCGAAGAACCCGTGCGCGGCCGCCCTCTCGTGTGTCTGTTCCATCGCCGTCCAGGCGTCGGTGTCGCCGTCGGCGAGCCGGGCGGTGTTCACATTGATCGTCACGTGGATGGCGGTGTCCAGATCGCCGAGCCGTTCGGCGAGCTCGCGGGCCCGCTCTCCCCATGTGACGGCCTGGTCGAACTTGTAAGCGAGCATGTAGAGCTGCGACTGATTGCTGTATGCCATGGCGAGCCGCCGGCTCGGGGGCCCGGCTTCGAGGAGGGTCACGGCCCGGGCCGCCGTCTCCCAGGCCAGCGCGGCGCGCCCGGTCAGCCACGCCAGCCGGGAGATCCAGCGCAGGTTCTCCCCGGCTTCTTCCGGTTGTCCGAGCGCCTCCCGGATGGCCAGGGCGGTCTGCCGCGCCTGCAGACCTTCCTTGTACAGCCCGGTCAGGTGGGCCTCGACCGCGTACGCTTCGAGTAACTCGGCCCGCTGCGGTTCCGGTAATCGGTCGGCGGTCGCCGCCGCGGCCTGGTAGTGCGCGGCCGCCTCCCGGTGTGCGCCCTGCCTGGCCGCGTCCGCTCCCGCGGTCCGCGCGTGCCGGAGTACGGCGGCGGAGTCTCCCGCGAGCCTCGCGTGGTGGACCAGCCGGGACGGGTCGATCCCGGTGACCTGACTCAGGATGCCCAGCGCCCGCTGGTGCAGAGAGGCCCGCCGCGCCGGTGACAGCGAGTCCTCCACCGCGTTGCGTAACAGCTCATGCCGGTACGACACGCCGTCGCCGGCCGGTACGAGCACCCCGGCGCCGATGCAAAGATCTACGAGTTCCGACGCGCCGGCCACGATGGCGGCATCCGCGCGGGTCGGAATCACCGCCACCAGCTGGGCCAGCTCCCGTGCGGGCGACGGCAGGGCTCGCAGCCGATCCAGAATGAGATCCTGCACGGCCTCGGGCACCGCATCGCCATCGGTCTTGAGCAACTCGGTGACCAGTAGCGGGTTTCCGCCGGTCAGCCTGTGGATCGTTCCGGCGTCTCGTCCCATCCGGCGCGCCTGTTCGGCCACGCACGCCTCCGACAGCGGCGGCAGCGTCACCCGTCGCACGATGGTGCTGGGCAAGGACGCGAGAGTGCCCCGCAGCGGGTGCTCGACCCCCACTTCGTCGTCGCGGTAGGTCACCACCAGCAAGGCCGAGAGTCGGCCGATACGCCGGCCGAGGAAGGCGAGCCAATCGAGCGTGGCCCCGTCGGCCCAGTGCGCGTCCTCCACCACGACCACCGGCCGGGGTCGCTGCCGCGGCCCGGTGAGCTCGTCCAGGAACGCCGTGAAGATCTCTTCCTGAGCCCCGTAGGCGTTCAGCCGGTCGGCGAGGAGTCCTCCCGTCTGCCGGCCGATGTCATGCAGAGGGCCGAGCGCGCGCGGCGTGACCATTCGATCGCAACCGCCCCAGAGCACGCGGGCTCGCGTGCCGCATCTCCTCGCGAACTCGGTGACGAGCGAGGACTTCCCCAGGCCGGCCTCGCCCGCAACGAGCGCGATGCGACCACCCCCGGAGCTGCCTCGCAGAAGATCATCAAGAACGTCCAATACCGAGGTGCGTTCCCACAGCTCCACGATCAGTGATGATATTGGCGTCCAGTGCCCGATCCAATCCAGCGTCGTGTAGTGCCCGGTCAGGATCCCCGCATCGGCGAGCGGTACGAATCGCCGCCGGACTCATCGAGCCGGACCACGTCATCTGCGGAGTGCGCCTCGGCTTGTGCGTTGAGGCAGGACATTGAGGATCCTCCAGTCCTCACTGCGGGCCGGATCACGAGACCAGCGGCTCAGCGTGCCGCTCGCCACGGGCAGGCGCGGGGACTGGAGGCCGACGTCGACGGCGCCCGCCACGATGGCGGCGCTGCCCGCTTCGAGTTGGGCGGAGGCCGCCGCCCGGCCGCCCAGCGGCAGCCCCCGGGGGGAGCCCGGGATCGCGGTCGCCATTTCTCGAAGCGCCGCGGAGACCTCGATGCCGAGTTCACGTCGCAGGATGTCTTGGCATACCGTGATCTGCCGCAGGGCCGCGGTTCGGTTCCCCGCCGCCGCAAGGGTCCGGACCAGCAACTCGTGATTGCCTTCGTCGAGCGGGTTGCAGGCCACCGCACGCGAGGCGTACGCGATCGCCTCGCGTGGCAGGCCGGCTGCCAGCAGGGCGACCGCCGCGTGGCGCAGCCGCGCCTCCAGCGTGGCCGAGACGCGGTGCCGCTCCACCAGCAGCCACGACTCGAATTCTGGGCTTGAGGCCAAGCTGACGCCTTCGAGCAGCTCGCCACCGAGGCCCAGGAGCGCGGCGGGGGCGGTGTGCTTGTCGGTGAGCCGGCGGACATCGACCACGACATCCTCATCGAGCGTTGTGACCAAGGGGTCGCCGTTGAGCATGTCGGGGAGGCCGAACGCCCGGCGTAGCTCGGCGAGTGTCCACCGCAGCGCTCCCAGCGGGTCGTTGGCGTCCCCGAAGAGCAGTTCGGCAAGGCGCTTGCGGCTGGGTGGCCGCTCCGCCAGCAGCAGGTAGCTGAGCAGAGCCCATGCCTTGCGGCCCCTGGGCGGACGGACCGGCCGGCCGTCCCGGAAGATGGCCGGTGGTCCCAGCAGCCGGATCGTCAACATGTACCGACCCCCTCAGTGTGATCGGCGTCCGACCATCTGGACGGACCCCGGCCGATCGATGCCCCGAGCGGCGGCCCACCATCGGCGTCCAGGGTGGAGAAGAGGGGGGTGGTGTCGACGCCGTCGCGCATCCGCTCGTTGACGGTGGCGGTCATTGCTTTAGTTGCCTTTCGGTGTGGTGATGCGCGGGCGTGCGGGCTTGCCGAGGCGCGCGATGAAAGTGCGGTCAGGCGCGAGCGAAGTCCCGATCGCCTGGAACGGGCGGGCGGCCATCTCCGCCGCCTCGACCTCGATGGCCATGCTGAGCCGCTTCCGCGGTTCGACGAACTTCGGTATGGCGACGAACTTCGGTATGGCGGATAGCCGGCCGACGACCACGACGACGTCGTGGTGGCTGTCGATAGGCACTGGGTGAGCTCCAGGACTGCTGGTCAGAAAGGACTGCTGGTCAGAGAGGAGGAGATCAGGCATGTGAATGGTCGGAGTGGCATGCAGTAGCTTCGGTGAAGCTCCGTTTTGGGACCCCACGTGCGAAACCATCTGTCAGAGCGACCAGATGGTTCCCGTACCGAGATAGGTCACGATTTCCTTCAGTGAGAGCCGTTCACAGGGAACGGTAAATCCACTGCCAGTCGCGACAAATGGGGGGATCTACCTAAATTCTGGCTTCCCCGTCCCTCAGGCTAATGCGGTGCGCGGCGGCTGCCAAGCAGTTAATGCGGTGTGCGGCGGCTGCCAGGCCGCGGTCAATGAACGGCCCGAACGTTGCCGGTAGAGGGTGAGGCGTTCGACGGCTTCTCCTCGCCGGTCTGCCGCCGCTTCGATCGGGTTCACGGCTTCCGCGAGACCATGCGGCAGGCGTGCACGAACGACGACCGGCAGGTACGCGGGCAGGCGTTCACGCGGGCAGGCGTGGCGGGTCGTTCGCCGCGACCGGTTTCACTAGGCCGGTCTCGTAGGCCAGGACGACGGCCTGGACGCGGTCACGGAGGCCTAGTTTGCCCAGAATGTGGCCGACGTGAGTCTTGATCGTGTGCTCGGACAGGACCAGCTCGGCGGCGATGGCCGCGTTCGTGAGCCCTCTCGCGACCAAAGTGAGGACCTCCGTCTCACGCGGGGTGAGCTCCGCCAGCCGTTCCGGGCGGACCGGCGGCGTCGTGCGGTCGGCGCGGAGAAAGTCCGCTATCAGCCGCTTCGTCACGCCCGGGGCCAGCAGAGAGTCCCCCGCCGCGACCACGCGCACGGCGTTGACCAACTCGCCGGCAGTGGCGTCCTTCAGCAGGAACCCGCTCGCCCCCGCCCGAAGCGCCTGGTAGACGTACTTGTCCAGATCGAAGGTGGTCAACACCAGCACCCTGAGCGGCCGCTTGTCATACGACGGCTCGGCACCCACCACGTGCCGGAACGACACTGCCAGGCGCCGGTCCGGTTCGACCTGGTCCGCAGTCGGCCGTGGTGGCGGCGGCAGTTGTCCGGATGACGGCGCGAGCAGGCGGCGGGTCGCCTCCAGGCCGTCCAGTTTGGGCATGCGGATGTCCATCATCACCACGTCGGGCCGCTCGCCCCGCAGGCTCAGCTCGGCGATCTTCGCCAGCGCCTCCGCGCCGTCCCCGGCCGTCCCCACCACCGAGAGATCCGGCTGCGCGTCCAGCAGGAACGTGAACCCCTCGCGCACCATGGCCTGGTCGTCCACGACGAACACCCGCGTCACCACGACGTGCCACCTCGCTCGCCCGTGAGCGGCACCGCGACGCTGACGGTGAACCCGCCGTCGGGCCGCGGCCCCGCGCGTAACTCGCCGCTCACGATGGCCGTTCGCTCCCGCATGCCCGCCAGGCCGTGACCAGGCCCTGCCGCCTCCTCCCGTAGGGCCACCAGGTCGCGGCCCGGCCCCGCCGTCCGGGCGGGACGGGGCGGCGGGTCGTTGTCCACCTCGACGCGCACCTGGTCATCCGAGTACCGCAGCTCCAACCGGACGGGCGCGCCGGGGGCGTGGCGACGTGCGTTGGTCAGGGCCTCCTGCGCCACCCGGTAGAGGACCAGGCCGACCGTGGACGGCACCGTCCGAGGGGCGCCGCACACGGTCAGCGTCACGGGCGCGCTGGAGGAACCGGCCTCGGCGACCAGGTCCTCGATGTCGGCCAGGCCGGGCTGCGGCGCGAGTTCCACCTCGTCGTCGTCCCGGCGCAGCACGCCGAGGAGCCTGCGGGTGTCGTTGAGCGCCTGGCGGGTGGCGTCGCCCACCGCGGCCAGTTCGGCGCGCACCGGATCGTCCTGCGGGGCCTGCCGCAGCGCCGCCAGCCGGTACGGCGCGGTCTCCGTCCGCACGGCGATGAGGGACAGATGGTGGGCTATGACGTCGTGCAGTTCGCCGACGATGCGGGCCCGCTCCTCCAGGACGGCCCGCCTGACCTGCTCCTCGGCCACCGACCGGCTCACCGTGTCGAGCCGCTGCTCGATGCGGTCCTGCCGCCCGACGCCGAGGCCGGCCAGCGTCGCCGCGCCCACCGCCAGAACCCCCGCCGCAGCGGCCCCGGACAGCGGCCCAGCCCCGGCCATCAGCCCGGCCGGGAGGACCAGGGCGAGGCTCAACCCGGCGATGGCCATGTCACACGGCAGCGGGGCGCGCGCGACCGCCATCATCACGACCGGGAGGTATAGCAGCATTCCGGGTGTCCAGGGCGAACCGATGGGGTACCCGGCGTCCCCGTGCGCGAGCATCGCCGCGAGGGCCATGGTCAGCACGGTGCCCGCCACGGTGAGCCGCCAGGCCGTCAGCGGCAGGCGCCGCATGAGCAGGACAGGGACCATGTGCAGCAGGATGACGACCGGGACGAGCGCGCCGCCCCGGTCGGGGAGCCAGCCGTTGCCGATCTCCCCGCTGAACAGAGCCGCCACCGCCACCACGAGCAGCACCCGCTGCGCGTACCGCCTGCGTCCGGTGCCCCACGCGGACGGCGGCAGGTCGCGGTCGCGCCCGGATACCAGGACGTACCAGACCGCCCGCGAGACCCGGGCGGTGAACCCGCCGACACCGGCCCGGGCGGTGAATCCGCTGGCATCGCCCTGGGGCATAAATCCACTGACACCGGCCTGGGTGGTGAAACCATCGACACCGACCTCTGGGGCCAACGCGCCGAGACCGGACTGTGGGGCGACCCCACCGAGCCCATCCCCGGCCGCCGTGCTATTCATATCGGCCCACGCTATTCGACCCGAAGGCCCTCCACATCGCTCTACGGAGTGATCCTGGGCATCACCGCGAGGTCGCGGATTCGCCTTCCGGCGGGAGGAAAGGGCCAGTCCGGAAATCGACCGGCTTACCGACGCGAACCAGCGGCCGTACCGTCCAGCCTGGGCACATGAACACCACCAAACCGCCCTCCTCAGCCACCGCGAGCCAGGCACCCGAAACCACCCCCGCGCGTGAGACCACCCCCGCGCCCGAGACCGCGGTGGCCGAGATTGAGGGGGCCACTGTGATTCCGATCGGGAGGACCGTCGGAACCGTGACGGCCAAGCCCTCGGCAGGAACCGCGTCCGCCACCCCTGCCACTGGAAGTGGCCCGACCGAGCCTGCGGCCGGAAACGGACCCGCCAGGCTCGCGGCCGGGAACGTGTCCGCAAAACCTGCCATCGGAAGTAGGTCGGCCAAGCCTGCGACCGGGACTACGATCAACTGCCCGACCGGGACCGCCGGTCGGACCCCGACCGTCAACTGGACTCCGTTCGTCGACCCGACCGAGACCTCCGACCCGACTTCGATCACGGGCCGGATCCGGATCGCCGGCCCGGCCCAGACCGCCGAACCCGCTGTCGGGGACCGGCTAGCACGGATGCTCGCCCGTGCTGGAGGGCTGTGGCTCGCGTGCGGGGTCGGTACCGCCGTCGCCAGCGAGCTGGGCCGCAGAGGCGGAATCGACCTGATCCGTCCCACGTTCAGCGAGCTGATCTTCACGAACCCCGGCACCCGCCTCGTCGGTCTCAGCATGGTGTCGCTCGCCTTCGCGGCCGTCTGCGTCGCCTTGGCGCTGGACGGCCTGCGGGCCCCAGCGGACCGCCTGACCTGGACGCTCGTCGGGGGATGGAGCGGCACCCTGATCGTGGCCGCGATCTTCCCGATGACGTCCGCCGGAGCCCCGCCCGCATGGCACGACTCGCTGCACCGCTACGCCGCGCTGGCCGGGCTTCTCTGTCTCCCCTTGGCGGGGCTGCGGCTGGCCCGCCGTTCCAAGGCCGATCCCCGCAGGTTGCCCGCGATGCCGCTGGTCCGGCTGCTCTGCGTGGCGAGCATGCTCGGCGTTGCCGCCTTCCTGGCCACGTTCGTTCCCGTGGGCCACCCGCTGTGGCTGCTCGGCGCGCGTCAGTACAGCGGCGTCACCGAGCGCGTGGCTCTGGTCGCCGACGTCGCGCTGCTCGCCACCCTGATGGCGGCGGCGCTACGTACGTCCGCTCGGTCCCGGCGCGGTTGACCCAGCTGGCGGGCCGCCGTCCGTCACGGCAGGAAGCACCTGCCGGGGGCGCGGACGACGCGGCCGTCGCTGGTCAGGCGCTTTGGGCGATCCGGCACTGTGAGTGATCGACCCAGGTCAGTGATGGGCGATGTGCGGAAAACGGGGCTAGGTGGGTCTGCAGTAGAGGTGGGGCGTCGTGCCGCCGACGTTATGCCCGGCGCCCTCCGCGGATTCGATGCCGTACGGTGACGCGGTCATGGTCGCGGTGCGTCCGCTCCATAGAGGAGGATCCCGTCACCGAGCCTGAGCTGGAGCGGCATGGTGAGTCTCGCCGTGTTCTGGGCCACAGGAAAGCCCTCGATGCTCCACGTTATGCTCGCCGTGCAGTCGCCCGTGCGCAGGCTCATCAGGCGACCGTTGCGAATGCTCGCCTGGAGCAGGACGATGTCGAACTCCAGGTCGATGCCGAAGTCGACGCGGGCCACGTGCTGGCCCTCGACGTACACGTCGACGTAGGGGGCGTGCTTCGACGTGATCGTGTGTCCGGCCAGCCGCACCATTTCAGTGCTTCCGGGTTGTTCGACGCTCCTGCGTGCGGCCAGCCTCAGTTCCCGGTACCGCTGCCAGCCGCCGAGCAGTACCGCACCCAGGTCGATGCCGCGTAGCAGTTCGCCGCCCGCTTCGGCGACCCTGCCGTTGAGCGCGTCGCGGAAGACCGAGCCCGCCCGCTGGGCGCCGTCCTCGACCCGCTCGAGCGTGCGGCGCGCGTCGAGGACCCGCGACAGCTCCGCCGCCGCGTTCCTCGGGTCCGCGAAGAGCAGGAGATCAGCGGTGCCCGGCTCGGTTTCGATGTGAACTGTCACGATATGACCTCTCTCAGTTCCTGGCGGCCGGGGTCCGCGAACAGCTCCACCCGAATGTCCGGCACCGGGGCGGACGGGGCCGCGCCCGGCGGGGGAGAGCCGGTCAGGCGGATCTCCAGGCGTGGGGCGGGATCGGGGTGCGGATCGCAGTGGATCGACGGCACCTGCTGGGGCTGGGTTTGGGATGGGAACTGGGGATACGGCTTGGTTTGGGACGGGGACTGGAACTGGGCCTGGTGCGGGTCGCTCGTTGGCACGGGACGGCGGGCCCGCAGGGTCCGGGCGACGAGGACGAGGGGGATGGCCAGTCCCACGAGAATGACCCATATGATCCCTGTGGGGACCGGCGGCGAAGAGGAGCCACTGTCGGTCACCGCAGGGCCCGTTTCGCCCCCGTCTCCACCGCCGCCCGGGTTCGGCGGCGGCTCCGTCACCGCCTCCCGTAGTGACACCGTCACGGTCGCGCCCTCGGGGACCTGGCTACCGGCCGCGGGATCCTGACTGCCGATCTCTCCCGTCTCGGGCGAATCGGGATCCACGCGGAGCACCAGGCCGACCTCCGAGAGCCGCCGCCTGGCCGCTGCCGGGCCGAGTCCGATCAGCGGCGGCACGGTCACTTGGGGCGACTTGACGGGTGCAGGAGTGGTGATCTCGGGCGAGGGCGGATTCGGGGAGACCAGGTCTAATCGCACGGTCGTGCCGAAGCTCACCAGTCGGCCCGCGGGCGGATCCTGTCCGGCGACCTTCCAGTCGGCGCTCGCGCTCGCCGGCTGCGGGTCCTTGCCCAGGCCGGCGGCGTCGAGGTCGGTTTCGGCGCGGGCGCGGGAAAGGCCTTGCACATCGGGGACCTTCGGGCCGACCTCGAGGATGACCGTGTAGACCACGTCGTCCGGGATGTTGCCGTTGATGCCCTGGGCCGCCGGCGGGCAGTTCTCCACCACGTAGTCGATGACGTAGGACGTCGAGGTCGGCAGGAGGGTCTCGGGAATCACCTGGACGTCGATGTCCGCGCCCGGCACGCTCAGAAGCGTGTCTTTCGCCACCTGGAGCTCCTGACCCCGTACGTCGGGTGGCTCACAGCCGCCGGGCACGATCGGCGTGGGGGACGGTGGCACCGGGCTTAGGAACACGGCCAATGACACGGCGAGTGTCGAGAGGTGGCGGAACATCGGCTACTCCGCGGGGGATCCGGTCATGACGCCCGGAACACGGCTGGTGCTTGGCATTTGATTCACTCCCCTTGAACGAGGTCACTTACCCAGGGCGATGATGAGGAAGAAGAGAACGATCAGCACGACCCCCGCCACGACCGCCCACTTCACTTTTCCTGCCGAACCTGCCGAACCTGCCGAACCTGCCGAACCTGCCGAGGTGATCGGCACCGAAGGCGTGGCCGGCCCCGGAGGCGTGGCAGTGATCGGGGCCGCCGGTGTCACGGCCGACTCGCCCGTGGGCCAGGGCTTCTTGATGAAGCCGTCCACGTTGACGTAGAGCCGCTCCCCGATGACCATCCTCGGCCACACCGCAGCCGCCTCTCGGAGTCGCTCCCGCACACCGGGCGGCGGCAGGGTACGGCTGCACTCGATGAGCGTGTCGGCGAGGGCCGACGGCATGACCCTCCGCAGGACCACCGGATCCGGCTGCCAGGTTTCGACCGTCTCCTGGACGCAGCGCACCACCGCCCAGGCGAACTTGTAGTAGTCCGAGGTCACGTCGAAGGGCACCCCACGTTGCTCCACCGGAAGCTTCCACTGCTCCGGGTCGACGGGAGGCATCGCGCCCTCGCCCAGGAGCGGCACGCAGGAGTCGCAGTCGAGGAGGTACGCCTTGGGACGCGGATCGATCGTGAAGACGGCGTTGCGCAATTGCAGATCCCCCACCGCGTACCCGTGCTGGTGCAGCCAGGTGACGGTGTCCAGCAGCTCACCGAGCACGGCCAGCTTGTACGGCGGCTCGTAGTACGCCTTCTTCACCTCGTACCGTTGCGCGATCCGCCTCGCACGGTCCGGGCTCCGCGTGAGTTCGTCGAGGTGACGCGGCGTCTCGGTCGTCTCGCCCAAGCCGGAGGTCCGCTGTTCGAACATCGACCCTTCGGCGAGCCTGATCAGTATGCCCTCGGCCCTGGCGGGCGTGCCCACGGCGGCGATCGGCCAGGCGCACCTCTCGTCCAGCACCGCACGCTCCTCGTCCGGGAGCTCTCTGCGCCAGCGGATCATGGAGTGCAGCGCGGTGACGCGCACCTCGTCGGCGGTCTCGGACTTGTACCTCTTGAACAGGTAGGTGCGCTGGTCGGGGGCGATGCAGAGCCGCAGCCCGTCCGTCTGCCCTCCGTCACGGAGCACCGGCCCCTCCCCGGTGAATGTCAGCTCGCCCATGCGGACGATCATCGGAAGATCCGTCATGGTACGGCCGTATCGTGGCGTCCGGCCCAGATCGCGACCACCGTCCGGTCGTCGTCGAAGGTGGAGAGGCGGAAGTCGACCTCCCGGACGAAGTCCACCAGGCTCGGCGGCGTGCGCCATGTCTGGGACAGCCGCTGGGTCAGCGGGGTCCGGCCGCCCGCGACGCCCCCGGCGAAGCCGTCGCTGCTGAGCACCAGCAGGTCACCCGCGCGCCACGAGAACACCTGGACCTGGATGTCGGCGAGGTCGCCCGGGATCGCCGCCGTCACGTTGTCGCCGCCTCCTCCCGCGCCCGCCAACGCCTGCCACTGGCCGCCGGTGACGAGGATGGCCGGGGAGTCGCCGACGGCGGCGCACACGGCTTGCCCCTCTCCCTCCGAAGGGAGGACGGCCACGGTCAGAGTGGTCCCGGGCCGTGCGGAAGGGACGCGTTCGGTATTCGTGCCAGGCCGCGGCGCGCCCAGGGACTCGGTGGTCCGCCGGACCGTGTCGGACACGTAGGCGAACACGGATTTCCAGTCCCAGCTCTGCGGGCGTTCACCGGACCGCAGAGCGGAGTCGATGCCGTCCAGCGCGGCCCTGACAGCGACCGTGGACGCGATCTCCGCGTGGCGCGCGCTGCCCAGGCCGTCGGCCACGACCGCGATGACCCACCGCTCGTCGCTGCTGAGCCGCACGCCGTATGCGTCCTGCCGGGTCTCGCCGCGGAAGCTGTGCGTGCGGCCCCGTACCGTGGCGGCGCGTACTGTCGTGCCCTTGACCAGGCCTCCGTCGAGCGCAAGCCCGGCATCGGCCGAGGTGGTGCTCCAGGGCAGGTGCACGGCGATCCGCCTGGGCTCGGGGCCGACGACCACGCGGGTGTCCTGCGTGGCAGCGGACTGCGGCGCATCGGTTGTCGCCACGTCCGGCTGCCTCCCCCCACGCACGGCGGTCGTCGCGGGACGCCAGCCGAGGCGGTAGAGCGCGGTGAACGCCACCGCCCCGCCCAGCAACAGGGCCAGGATCATCTGTGCCAGAGGGAACCCGGACGACGTCGGCACGTTGTCGCCCGCCCAGTCCCTCGCCACGTCGGCCGGCCTCTTCCCGTTGTTCTTCACCTCGGTGAGCAGACGGTCGACGACCTGCGAGGTGAGCGTGTCCGTCACCTCCTGGAGCACCCGCTCGGCCTCCGGATCCGCCTTGGCGACCTGGTCGCCGGCGAACACGCTCAGCGTCCGGGGGGGCAGGATATCGTCCGGGTCTTCGAGCGGGACGAGGTTCCCCTTCTTCGAGCCGGCCGGGACGATCGCGCCTCCCATGAAACCGGACCGTGTCAGGGCGGCGTCGAAGGCGGCCTGGTCGGCCTGATTGCTGACGGCGAGTCCCCGGTCGGTCAGCGCCCGGTTGAACACACCGAACTCTGGCGGGATCAGGACAGTGACGCGGGCCGTGTCGTTCTGGTACTTCTGCGCGAATTCGGCGATCGTCCGGACGTCCCGCCGCAGCGAGGGGGACACGGCGAGCACCGCGCTGCTCTGGATCGCCGCCCTGCCCACGAGTGTGTGCCCGGGGAGGGCGGTGGGGAGTCGCTGGTCGTCCGGCGTCGACGGGGCCGGCGACGCGGCCGCGAGCACGTCGAGATCGTAGTCGACGGCGACCCGTGCGTCGTCCGGCTGCTTGGCGTAGTCCGCGACCTCGGCCACCTTCTTGGCGACGCCGTCGGCGCCGGCCCGGTCGAGCGCGGCGGCGTAGATCTCGGCGACGAGCTGCTCACGCTCTCCCGCCCGCGCGTTGACGATGATCTGCCGCCCCGAGTCGCCGGACCCGCTGCAGCCCGCGACGGCGAACCCGATGACGAGGGCGGCGACCGCGCTGGTACGGACCCGGCCCGGCGGGCCCATCAGGAGCCTCCGCACGAGAGCCGGCGCATGCCGGCCGGAATCGGGATCACGAAGTCGGAACTCCTGATCGAGCTGCCAATGCTGTCCTGGACCGCCTGGGCTATCGCCGCCACCACCTTGACCGCCTGGATCGACTCGTCCGCGACGTACGCCAACGGGTTGTTCCGGAAGGATGTCGCCACCTGGCAGAGGGTCTGCTCGGTGACCTGGCCGAAGCCCATCGCCGTGATGTGCGGGCGGTGCGGGAACGCGGGGTCGGTCAGCCAGGCACGGGCGGGCAGCCAGACCTCGGCAGGCTGGCGGCCATTTCCGACGAAGGGCTCGCCGTCGGTGATGAAGAAGACCACCGGGGTCTTGAGCTGGTACTGCCCGGCCAGGCGGGCGCAGTCGGCCTGGATGAGGTGCCGCAGGGCCAGGAACACCTGCTCGTAATTGGTCTGACCACCCTTCGGCAGCGCGGGGATGTTGCTCGCGTCACAGGGCCGGGTGAGCGGGAGCACCACGTCGGCCCTGTCATGGAAGGCCACGATGGACACATGCGCGGCCTCGCTCACCCCCGGATCACCGGCCTCGAGCTGAAAGAGCAGCTCCCCGACACAGTTGGAAAGGATGTCGAACGGAGTCTGCCTGCCGTCCTCGCGGGGGGCGTGCATCGAGTGGGACACGTCGCACGTGATGTAGAAGGGAAATGCCCTCGGAAGGGCAAATGCCCTCGGAGGGGCATAATTGTAGACAGGCTCCGGAGAATGCGACACGGTGACTACTCTCCTCAAGATCGCTGACGCGGACGGCCCGAGGCGCGCGATACGGGCCCCCAGGGCGGGCCCCCTCACCCATTAGATACGCCGTGAAGGCCCCGGTATTACTCATTTTCGGGAATTCATAGCCGCGGCACGGTGACAGACTCTGACGACGCCGGTCTGAAAATTACTCAAGTTGAGGTCAGGTGGCGGTGGCAGGGGTGGGGAAGGCGAACATGTCAATGCCGTTCTTGATCAGGAAGAAGTGGACCATCGCGGTGTTGAACTCCAGTCGGCGGCCCGCGGGGACGCTGACGGCGTCGATGCCGTAGCACATTAGATGTCCCTTCATCATGATGCCGCCACTGTGAAATGAAGCCTCTAACTCGCTTCAAGTCGATGACCCGGCCACGCGGTGGAGCTGCACCTGGCCGACGGTGCGAAATCGCGACCTAGAGCGTGTCTGATAAATGATCAAGGTGGGTGCGGTTAGATGATCCCTCGTGGTGAGGCGTGGTGAGCTGACTGATAAGGCCTGGCAGCGGATCGAGCCGCTGTTGTACAGAGCCGAATGCGAGTGCAGGTTCGCAGCCGTCACAGGACGGATACGCCGTTCTATCCGGCGCGAACCTCGCGGCGGTCCTGCTCGCCCTGGCGGCGGCGGCCGCCGCGCACCTGTCATGGCGAAACAGGCGAGGCCCGGGGCCCGCCGCGTCAGCGCGCGTTCGTGAGGGCGCCGGACAGCCAGCGGCGCGCGACCGCGTAGGCCAGGGGGAGGGGGACGGTGCCGGCGCCCAGGCCGACGTCGACCAGGAGGTCGAAGACTTCGCGGCGGCGGGCGGCGGTGGCGATGGCGGCGTCGATGAACCCGGGGGACTGCGCGGCGCGTGACAGCAGGTCGGTGGTGCGCAGGTGGCGTCCGAGGGCGGCTCGCAGGCCACGCCGGTACGCGCGGAGCGGGTCCCCGGGCGCGGTGACGGCCGCCTCGCCCGCCAGCCGACCGGACAGCAGCGCGTAGTAGATGCCCTCACCGGTGAGCGGGTTGATCAGGCCCGCGGCGTCGCCGGCGAGCAGCACGCGGCCCGCGCCCGGCCTCGGCCGCCCGGGGGACAGGGGCAGGTGGTGGGCGCGCAGGTCGCGGGCGGGCAGGTGGGGGAGCAGCTCGGCCAGGCGGCCGTGCAGCACCTGGCGGCCGGGCAGGCCGGTGGCGCGCAGCCGGGGCAGCAGCATGCCGAACCCGACGTTGGCCGTCCCGTCGCCGACCGGGAACGACCAGGCGTACGCGGGCCAGCCGTCCCGCTGCATCGCGATGAACTGCACGTCGTCGTCGGCGGGCACGTCGGCGTACCCGCGTACCGCGATCGCGGTGTGCCGCTCCGGGCTCGGCGGCAGGCCGGCGAGGCGACGGACGACGGAGTTCGCGCCGTCGGCCCCGATGACCACCCGGGCGGCGAGCCCGCTGAAACCGTCCCCGAGGCCAGGGGAACCGCGGCCGTCCCTGGCGGCCGGCGTGTCGTCCGCGGGGCGGGGGCCGTCGGCGGCCGGTGTGCCGTCCAGCACGACGCGGTCGCCTTGGACGTGCAGCGCTCGGACGTTGTGCCTGCGCACCACCACCCCGCGCTCGCGTGCGGCCTCGACCAGGCGGGCGTCGAAGACCATGCGGGGGACGACGTAGTTGGGCCGGGCCACGGTGGCGTGGACGCGCGCACCGCCGGGGGAGATGACCTCCAGGTGCCGGGCCGGGCGGTGGTCGTCGATGAGGTCGGGGACGCCGAGCAGCGCCAGCTCGTCCCGGCCGTGGGCGGCGATGCCGTCGCCGCAGGCCTTGTCGCGAGGGAAGTCCGCCTTGTCCAGCAGGAGCACCCGCGCGTCCGGCCGGAGCCGCTTGGCGCGCAGGGCGGCCGCGGACCCCGCGGGACCGCCTCCGACGATGATCAGATCCCAGACGTCGTCCACGCGGCCCAGCCTCCCACGCCGCGGCCCACCGGGAACGCGCCGCGTGGCGAAGATCACCTCCGCGAACCGGGGAGGCGGGCCGCCGGGCGGGAGAGGGAGTTGTGGGCGCGTCGTGGCCGGGTAGGGCGTCAGAGGACGGGGTTTTCCCAGGCCAGGGCATTGGCCGGGCAGGATGTCGCGGAGGGGGAGCGCATGGACGACCGGAGCGGGGCGCCCGTGCCGGAGGAGATCGGCGCCGAGGAGTGCATGACGCTGATCTCCCCGGGAGGCGTCGGCCGGGTGGGCTTCTGCACGTCGGCGGGGCCGCTGGTGCTCCCCGTCAACTACACGACGCACCAGGGCGGCGTGCTGTTCCGCACCGCGTTCGGCGGCCCGATGGACGAACAGCTCGACACCGGGGTCCGGGGCGTCGAGTTCAAGGTCGCCTTCGAGGTGGATCGGATCGACACGTCGACCCGGGAGGGGTGGAGCGTCCTCGTCCAGGGGGGCGCGCACCGGATCGCCGGCGAGGACGAACTCACGGCCGCCAAGGCCGCCGCCGTCGAACCGTGGGCGGGCGGCGAGCGGCGGCTGTACATCCGGATCGACCCCGTGGAGATCACCGGCCGCCGCATCCGCAACCCCTGAGCCGAACTCACCGAGCGCGGTCACACCGGACGCGCGGGCGGTGGCGGGGTCGCGGGGACCCGGCACCGGTCGAGGGTGGCGTCAGGGCGGGACATGGGCGCGTGCCTGTGGGGAACGGGCCATTCCCTCGCGTTCCCGCCGGTGCCGGGGGCGAACGGGCCGGGGCCTGCTCGCAGCGTGCCGCACCGGGTCCCGTCGTGGCAATGAGCGGGCGCGATCGCGCCGACCCTCAGGCCGGTTCGGTATGACGGTCATCCACCGCAAGGTCCAATTCGAATGGAAGGCGGCCTCTCGTCGCGTCCTCGCCCGAACCCGGCGGCCATGGCCGGGATGGGATGGACGGAAGTCGTCGCAGGCCGCGACTTTCGTCCACGGCGCCGCCACCGGAACGCGACGACGGTCACCGCGCGAGATCCCCGAGCCCGATCCGCGCCCGGGCCCGCGGTTCCTAGCGTCGGAGCATGCGCAAACCCATCCAGTTCGCCGGGCTTTTCATGATCCTCCAGGGCGTCAGCGGGATCATCGACCACCTGTGGGTCCAGCCCTTCTTCGGCGTGGTGCTGAACTTCTTCAACCGCGTCGTCATCCCCCGTGTCGCCTTCCTGTCCGGCCATGAGATCTTCGCGAACCTGATCCTCGCGGCCCTGGGCGTGGTCGTGGTCGTGGCCGCCGAGCGGGCGGGGTCGTGACGGCGGACGGCGGGCCGGCGTGGTGGCGGCGCCTGGCCCCGGCGGCCGGGCTGTTCCTCCTCGCGCCGCTGATCGGCGAGTTCGTCCTCGGCAACGTCCCGCTCTCGGGCATCATCGTGCTGCCCTTCTACGCCCTGCTGTACGGCACCGGCGCGCTGCTGGTCCGGGAGGTGGCGCGCCGGACCGGTGGCGGGTGGCCGTCGATCGTCCTGCTGGCGGCGGCGTACGCGGTGATCGAGGAGGGCCCGGTCGACCAGTTGCTGTGGAACGACTCCTACGCCGGGCACGACTACCTGCACACCGCGTCCTACATCCCCGCGCTGGGGACGAGCGTCGCGGCCGTCCAGACGATCCTGTCGCTGCACACGATCTGGAGCATCTGCGTCCCGATCGCGATCGCCGATGCGTTCGTCCCGCGCCGGGACACCGTCCCGTGGCTGGGCCGCGCCGGCCTCGCCGTCGTCGCCGCGGTGTTCGTCCTCGACGCGGCCCTGGTGTTCTGGGCGACCTACGAGGAAGAGCGCTTCCTCGCCTCGCCGGCGCAGTTCGCGGGCGCGGGGGTCGTCATCGCGGGCCTGGTGGCGGCGGCGCTGCGCCTGCGCCGGCTCCGGCTCGGCCGGGTCGCGGGGGAGGCGCCGCCGGCGTGGGCGGCCGGGGCGGCGGCCCTGGCGGTGACCAGCCTGTGGTGGGGGCCCGCCGTGCTCGTGGCGGACGATCGGTACGAGTGGGCCGGCGTGGCGGTGTGGGGCGCGCTGGTGGTCGCCGGAGCCCTCGTCGTGTCCCGCTGGTCCCGGCGGCGGAGCTGGGGCGCGCGGCACCGCTTCGCACTGGCGGCGGGCGCGGCCCTCACGTACGTGTGGGCCGCGTTCCCGAACGTCCCGGAGGTGGGCGCGGGCACCCCGGCCGAGCAACTGGCCGGAGACGTGGTGTTCGGCGCGGTCACGGTCGTGATCCTCCTGGCGGCGTGGCTCCGGGTACGCGCACACGACCGCGACGCCGCGTTCGGCGGCCGTGACCCCCACTGACCCGCCGCGCCCCAGGACCATCACGCGGCGACCTGCCCGTCGTGGTCCGGCGAGTCGCCGAGACAGCCGGCGGAACCCTCACCATCGAGGACGGCCCGCGCGGCGCCCGATTCGTCCTGCGGGTGCCGCCGGCCCCCGAGATGCGGACGGAGCCCCGGCTCGGGTAATGTGCGTTTCCAGCGACGGACCTACCGGGGAGGTGAGACCCATTACCGCCAGATCAGGCTGGGTGCTCTCGCCTCACGGCCGTGCGGTCCACCGGCAGTAGTCCGGCCCGACGGAGCGCCCATCGGCACTCCGAAGGACTTACATGTCGGTTTCCCCTGCTTCTCTTCCTGAACTTCCCGAGCTTCCCGGACTCCCCGAGCCCTCCGAAGCAGTGATCGTCTCCACGCTCCGGGCCGCCGGCTGCGTCTTCGCCGAGGACGAGGCACGGCTGCTCGTCGAGACGGCCCGCACACCCGCGCACCTGGCCGGCATGGTCGAGCGCCGCGTGGCCGGGCTTCCCCTGGAGCACGTCCTCGGCTGGGCCGAGTTCTGCGGCCTGCGCGTGACCGTCGCCCCCGGCGTTTTCGTCCCCCGCCGCCGCACCGAGCTCCTCGTCACCCAGGCCGTCGAACACGCCCGGCGGGCCGCGTACGCGCCGGGGGCGATCCCGCGGCGGCCGGTGGTCGTCGACCTGTGCTGTGGCACGGGGGCCCTCGGCGTCGCGCTGGCCGCGGCGCTCGGCCCGGTGGAACTGCACGCGGCGGACATCGACCCCGTCGCCGTGGAGTGCGCCCGCCACAACCTCGCCGTCGTGGGCGGGCACGTCCACGCCGGTGACCTGTACGCGCCGCTGCCGGTCACGCTGCGGGGCCGCGTCGACGTCCTGATGGCCAACGCGCCCTACGTCCCGACCGGCGCGGTGGGCCTGCTCCCGTCCGAGGCCCGCGACCACGAGCCGAGGGTCGCGCTGGACGGCGGCGAGGACGGGCTGGACGTCCTGCGGCGGGTGATCGCCGAGGCTCCGGGCTGGCTGGCTCCGGGCGGCGTGCTGCTGGTGGAGACCAGCGAGCGCCAGGCGCCGCTGCTGGCCGAGATGGCCCGGGGCGACGGGCTGGCCGCCCGCGTCGTGGAGGACGACGAGATGGACGCCACCGCCGTCATGTTCGTCCGGCCCGGGGGCCGCCGGACACCAGCTTGAGTCGGCCTCGCCGCGTGGCCGCCCGGGGCGAGGACCGGGCGGCCGGAGGTCAGACCCTGAACCAGGCGGTGGAGGACGGGGCGACCGTGCCCGGCCCGGCGTCGGCCGAGGCGAGGAGCGGCTCGCCCCACGGCACGGCGTACGGCTCGTCGCCGAAGACCGTGACGCTGGCCAGATCGCCCCGCCGGAACGCGACGACGTCCCGGCGATCGGCCGGAATCCACTCCAGCGGCCCGCCGATGCCCCGGCGGATCTCCAGGGCCCGGCGGTGCAGCTCCCAGGTGGACCCGGGCCGGCCGATCTGCGGCTCGATGGCGAACTCACCGAACCAGTCCGGCTGCGGCAGCCACGTCCGTTCCGAGGAGGAGAAGCCGAAGGACGGCCCCGAGGCGGTCCACGGCAGCGGGACGCGGCAGCCGTCGCGCCCGTAGTCGGCCGTGCCCGAGCGCAGCCAGGTCGGGTCCTGGCGGGCCTCGTCCGGCAGGTCGAGCACCTCGGGAAGGCCCGCCTCCTCGCCCTGGTAGAGGTAGACCGAACCCGGCAGGGCCAGCAGCAGCATCATCGCGGCCCGCGCGCGCCGCACCCCGAGGGCGACGTCGACCGTGCCCCGGGGGCGCGTGGGCGGGCCGTCGGTGTAGGAGACCAGGCCGTACCGGCTGACGGTGCGGTGGACGTCGTGGTTGGCCAGCGTCCAGGTGAGGGTCGCGCCGGTGGCGGCGATCTGCTCCAGGCCGCCGCCGATCGAGGTGCGGAACCGGGCGGCGTCCCAGGGGCACAGCAGCAGGTCGAAGTAGAACGCCTGGGGCAGTTCGTCGGGCCGCAGGTAGAGCGCCAGGTCGTCGATCGTGGGCACCCAGACCTCGCCCACCAGCGTGAGGTCGCGGCCGTACCCGTCGGCGATCTTGCGCCAGCGGCGCAGCACGTCGTGCACCTCGGGCTGGTTCTGGGCGAGGATGTTGTACTCCGCGTGGTCCGGCCAGTCGGGCAGGTCGGCGTGCTTGAACATCATGTGCGCGACGTCGATGCGGATGCCGTCCACCCCGCGGTCGAACCAGAACCGCAGCACCTCCTCGAAGTAGGCGGCGACCTCGGGGTTGCGCCAGTTGAAGTCCGGCTGCCCGGCGTCGAAGCTGTGCAGGTACCACTCGTCCCCCGCCTTCGACCAGGCGGGGCCGCCGAAGGCCGACCGCCAGTTGTTCGGCGGCCGGTCGCCGGGACGGAAGATGAACCGCTCTCGGGCCGCGGGGTCGCCCGCGAGCGCCGCCTGGAACCAGGGGTGCGCCGCCGAGCAATGGTTGGGCACCAGGTCCATCAGCACCCTGAGGTCGCGGGCGTGCGCGTCGGCGAGCAGGCGGTCGAAGGCGGGCAGGCCGCCGTACCGGGCGTCGATGTCGGTGTAGTCGGACACGTCGTAGCCGTGGTCGGCGCCCGGCGAGGGATAGATGGGATTGAGCCAGAGCCCGTCCACGCCGAGGTCGCGCAGGTAGCCCAGGCGCAGGCGCAGCCCTTCCAGGTCGCCGACGCCGTCACCGTCGGTGTCGGCGAAGGAGCGCAGGTACACCTGGTAGACGACGGCGTCCTGCCACCACGATCCGTTCACTCGGCCTCCTCGGGAAGTCCTCGGGAAGATGGATGACGTGCCCGCGCGGGACGCGGCCACGGTACGTCCTTGCCCACCCGCCGCCTCCCTGCACGCCCCCGAGTGCGAGGGATGGGACACCACAGATTTGCCCGGGCCCCCGAGACGCCCGCGCGGCGGAGGAATACGGTGACCGTGGCGCGGATTCTCCCTGTTATTCCCGCCGGAATATCGTGGAAAGAGGTTCGGATGCACCCGCTGGACAACCCCGCGTGGGCCTCGCTCACGGGGCCCCACGCGCACTTCGCCGAGCGGCGCGGCAACGCGTTGCGCTACCCGGCCGAGGTCTCCCCGTTCGTGGCGCTGCCGACGACGCCCGAGGTCGCGGACTGGGAGGACATGGCCGCGCTGGCCGGTCCTGGGGGACTTGTCCCGTTCGCGGCCGTCGCGGCCACGCCCCCGGACGGCTGGGAGGTCGTGGACAGCTTGGACGGCGTCCAGTTGTCCGGCGAGGACGTGACCGGCAGGCCGGACCCCGAGGCGGTCGTGCTCGGCCCCGGCGACGTGCCCGACATGCTGGCCCTCGTCGCGCGCACCAAACCCGGCCCTTTCGCCCCGCGCACGTTCGAGATGGGCACGTACCTGGGCATCCGCCGCGACGGCGTGCTGGTGGCGATGGCCGGCGAGCGCCTGCACCCGCCGGGGTGGACGGAGGTCAGCGCCGTGTGCACCGACGAGGCGTTCCGCGGCCAGGGGCTCGGCTCCCGGCTCGTGCTCGCCGTCGCCGCCGGGATCCGGAGCCGCGGGGAGATCCCGTTCCTGCACGCCGCGTCCTTCAACACCACCGCGATCCGCCTGTACCAGGCTCTCGGTTTCCGGCTGCGCCGACCGGCGATGTTCCCCGCCGTGCGCGTGCCCGCCGATGTCCCGGTCGCGTAGACGCACGGCCGCCGCGACGGGCACGGGGCCCGCCGCGGCGGTCATCGGGCGTCAGGACGCGGCCAGGCGCTCGCTGAACACGGTGACCGGCCGGGCGAGCTTCACCCCGTCCACGATGATGTCGACGGCCTCGTTGTAGAAGGCGACGTGGTCCCTGATGCGCGCCGCCGCCGGGATCGGGTCGGGGTACGCCCACGCCACGTCGGGCGGCACGGCCGGTCCCGCGTCGCGTAGCGACCGGTAGGACGCCACGCCCTTGTACGGGCAGCGCGTGTGGCTGCCGGTGGGCTCGAGCAGGTCGAACCGGACGTCCGCCGGCGGGATGTAGTAGCGGATCGGCAGCCCCGTCTCGAACAGCAGCACCGGGGCGCGGGTGTCGGCGACCACCCGGCCCTCGATCTCGACCCGCACGTGGCGCGAGCTCGGGATCGGGTCCACCCGCTTGTACGGGTCGCGGGGGTGGACGAAGATCTCTTCCTCCTCTTCGTACCAGTGGTCGAACACCTCGCCGGAGTCGCCGCGCCACTCGAACGCGAGATGGCCGGGCAGGCCGGGGTACACCCAGGCGGCGTTCGGGACGGTCACGTCCCCGACCGTCAGGTCGAGGTACACCGTGGCGCCCTCGTGGAGGCCGGAGGGCGGGTTCGCGGCGGGACGCAGCAGGTCGGTGCGCACCTCGGCCTCGGGGAAGGCGTACCCGGGCACCGGGCGGCCCGACTCCCACACCAGCACGGGGTGGCGGCTGTCGACGACGGTGACGCCCGCCTTGACGGCCCGGACCCACCGCTCGCTCGGCTCCGAGGTGAACGTGTCGGACACGGGCATGATCTAGGCCTCCGCGAGCTGGGCGACGTAGGGACGGCCTTCCCGCCAGGCCGCGATCTGGTCCGGCCTGCCGAAGACCTGCAGGTACTCCTCGACCTGGCGGCTCGCCTGGTCCCACAGCAGGTAGGGCTCGAAGTCGGAGTCCTCGCCGGCGAAGGGAGGCAGTGGCTCGATCACCGAGTCCAGGCTCGGGTGCCAGAAGACGCCGGTCGAACGCCGGGTCACGGTGCCCCCGGCGACGACGCGGTGGCGGCCGGGACGCAGCCGCCCGTTGGTCCACGCCGTCAGGATGTAACCGGAGAAGACCTGGAGCGCGCCCGGGACGATCGGCACCGGCACCCAGCTCCCGTCGGGCGCCTGGCCCTGCAGCCCGGCGTAGTCGCCGCGCTGGTGCAGGACGGTCAGCGCCGAGCCGTCGGCGTGCTCCAGCAGGAGCAGCTTGTCGGCGTCCGCGACCTCCGAGGCGTCCGCGTTCCCGCCGTAGGTCCAGGTCGGGTAGTCGTTGACGACGAAGCTCGTGTGGTACGGCCGCCCCGACACCGGGAACGTGCTCACCGGCACGTCCAGCACGCGGGCGTACAACGCCAGCACCCGCTCCGCCACCCCGACCGACGCGTCGTGGTAGCGCCTGGCCAGCTCGCGCAGGCCCGGGTCCCCGGCCGGCCAGACGTTCGGGTGGGCGTACAGGGCCGCGTACTCCGGCCGCAGCCCGGCCGCCACCGCCTCCTCGGGCGTCTCGAACTGGCCGATCATGTACCGCTCCAGCTCCAGCCGCCCGAAGTCGTCCGGCCACTGCCGCCACCCCCGGTACGGGTGGCCGGTCGGGCTGGCCAGCTCGGCCTTCCGCTCCCGCGGCAGGGCCAGGATCGCGCCCACGCGGTCGTGGAACTCGTCGATCAGCTCCTCGGGGACGCCGTGGTTGACGACCTGGATGATCCCGACCTGCTCGGCCGCCTCGCGGGCGGAGGCGAGCAGCTCCTCGGGGGCGTCGCCGGAAAGGGCCAGGTCGAGGTCGATGACGGGGATGCGGGCGGTCATGAGGCGCTCCTTCGGGTCGTGTCGATGACGTCGCGTAGGTGTCCGGCGAGTTCGGGTTCGGTGACGGTCACGATGCGGGCCGCCGGGGCGTGGCGCAGGAGTTCCTCCACGGCCGTCTCGCCCGCGCGGGCGCCGGACGGCGGTCGCAGGAGGACGATCGGCACCTCCCGGGCGGCGAGACCGGCGAGCGGCTCCCACAGCGTCTCGTCGTCGGGCGCCGCGCCGGCGCGCGGGTCGTGGCGCCAGGTCCAGGCGCCACCGGGCTCCTCCACGGCCTCGTGCCGGAGGTCGAGGTCCAGGTCGCGCTCGGAGGCGTCCGGCCTGGCCTTGCGCAGCCATTCCAGCGCCTCCTCCCGCGAGGCGAGGCGGTCCGGGACGTCCACGGCGGGCGCGCCGAGGGATCCGGGCAGCGTATCCACCAGGACGAGCGCGCCCACCAGGCCGGGGGAGCGGACGGCCAGCGCGATCGCGGTGAGCGCGCCCAGCCCCTCGCCGAGGACGACCCGGGCCGCGGGGGCGAAGGAGCGGATCGCCTCGGCCACGGCGGGCGCGATCCTGCGCGGCGCGTAGACGCCGGACGCGCGCCGTCCCGACCGGCCGTGGCCGGGCAGGTCCAGGGCCAGGGCGGGCCGGCCGAGGCGCAGCAGCAGCCGGTCGAAGGACCGCGCGCCGCGGCGGGCGTCGTGCAGCAGGACCGCCTCGGGGGGATCCGCGCCCCAGGTGACCCCGCTGACGTGGCCGCCGCTCACGGTGGTGACCCAGCGGCGCTGGACCAGTCGGGGGGCCGGCGCGGGCAGGCCCAGGTCTTCGGCGAGCCCGGGAAGGGCCGCGAACTCGTGGTCGGATACGGGCAGGTTCGAGGACAAAGCGCCTCCAGGGTGTGGTCGGCCGGATGTCAGGGGTCGGGGGCTGAGAACTCCTCCTCGTCGCGTGGCGGGTGCGGGGCGGCGTTCGCGGGCGCGCGGGGGAGGTCGCGCGGGTCCAGGTGGCAGCGGACGCGGTGGCGGTCCCCGGCCGTCCGCAGCGGCGGGGGCTCGGCGTCGCACAACCCGTCGACGCGGGACGGGCAGCGGTCCGCGTACCGGCACCCGGTGGCGCGTACGGGCGCGGCGGGGGCGCCTGCCGGGTCCTGGCCGGGGCGCGCCGGAGCCTCGCCGAACCGGGCGAGCGACGCGGCGACCAGCGAGGACGTGTAGGGGTGGTGCGGGCCGCGCAGCACGCGCTCCGCCGGGCCCTCCTCGACGATCCGCCCCCGGTACATGACCGCGACCCGGTCGGCCAGGTAGCCGACCACCGCCAGGTCGTGCGAGATGAACAGGTAGGACGTCCCGGTCGCCCGCTGCCGCTCGGACAGCAGCCGCAGCACCCCCGCCTGCACGCTCACGTCCAGGGCCGAGACCGGCTCGTCGCACACCACCAGGTCCGGCTCGCCGGCGAAGGCCCGCGCGATGGCCACCCGCTGCTTCTGCCCGCCGGACAGGCGCGCGGGCCGGGTGTCCAGCAGGTGGGGGTCGAGCCCGGCGGAGGCCGCCAGGTCCTCCGGGGCCGCCCGCCCGCGCAGGCTGCGCAGGGCGCGGGCGAGGATCACGCGGACCGTGTGGCTCGGGTTGAGCGAGGCGTCCGGGCTCTGGAAGATCATCTGGATCCGGCGCCTGGCCCGCCCGTCCCGTCGTCCCACGGCGGCCGGCAGCGGCCGGCCGTCCAGCAGGATCGTTCCGGACCCGCGCGGCCCGAGCCCGGCGACGGCGCGCGCCAGTGTCGTCTTGCCGCTGCCCGACTCGCCGACCAGCCCCAGCACCTCGCCCCTGCCGATGGTGAGGTCCACGTCGTCCACCACGGCCGTCCTGCCGTACCTCCTGGTCAGGCCGCCGATCTCCAGCAGGGGCGGGCCGGGCTCACCGGCCGGCGCCAGGGCGGGTGGGGAGCCGGCGAGGCGCGGCTCGGGCAGGCGGGCGGAGTGATGGCAGCGCGCCACGTGCCCCGCGCCCCTGGCCTCGAGCGGGGGAGGGGTCCGTCGGCACAGGTCGTCGGCCAGCGCGCAGCGCGGGGCGAACGCGCACCCCGGCGGCGCGTCGCCGGGAGCCGGGGGCCGTCCGGGGACGGCCGTCAGCTCGCGGTCCCGCCGCGACTCGCCGAACCGGGGCACGGCCGCCAGCAGCGCCGCCGTGTAGGGGTGGGCGGGCGCGGCGAGCACGTCCCGCGCCCGGCCCTCCTCGACCAGCCGCCCGGCGTACAACACCCCCACGCGGTCGCACAGCCGGGCGACCAACCCGAGGTCGTGGCTGATCAGTACGACGGCCGCGCCGATCTCCGCGCGCACCAGCCCGATCAGCTCCAGGATCTCGTGCTCGACCGTCGCGTCCAGTCCCGTGGTCGGCTCGTCGAGGACGAGCAGCCGCGGTCGCCCGATGAGCGCGGCGGCGATGACGACCCGCTGCTGCTGCCCTCCGGAAAGCTGGTGCGGGTAGCGCCGCGCGATCGACGCCGGGTCGGGCAGCAGCACCCGGCCGAGCAGCCGCAGGACCTCCCGGCGCGCCTCGGCGCGGCCGTGCCCCCGCGCCCGCAGGATCTCCGCGAGCTGCGCGCCGACGCGCATCGTCGGGTCGAGCGAGCCGCCCGCCTCCTGGTGGACGACGGCCAGGGACGTGGCGCGCCAGGCCCGCAGCGCGGCGGGGGAGAGTTCGAGCACGTCGGCGCCGTCGAGGCGCACGGACCCGCCGGTGACGGCGCCCTCCGGCGGCAGGTGGCGGCCGAGCGCCCGGCCGAGCGTCGTCTTGCCGCAGCCGGACTCGCCCACGATGCCGTACGTCTCCCCGGGCGCGACGCGGAACGACACCCCGGTCACGGCCGCGGCCTCGCCGCGCCCCGTCCGGTAGGTGACGGAAAGGTCCTCGACGGCCAGGCCCGCGATCCCGGAGACGCTCTCGCGGGTGTCCCCGGCGATGTTCCCGGACGTGTTCCCGGCTGTGCTCACGACGCCTCCCAGCGGCCGCGCAGGGCGTCGGCGGCCAGCGCGATCCCGACGACCAGCGAGGCGATGGCCAGCGCCGGCGCGAGCACGGTCCACGGCGCCGGTTGCAGCCAGAGCCGGTTGTCCGACACAGACGCCCCCCAGTCCGGCGAGCCCGGCGGCTGCCCGAGCCCGAGGAACGACAGCGTGGCCGCCGCGAAGATGGCGTCACCGAACCGCGACGTCGCCTCCACCAGGACGGTGGGCAGCACGTTGGGCAGGATCTCCCGCAACGTGAGCGCCCGTTCCCCGCGCAGCCGCGCCGCCTCGACGTAGGCCTTCTCCCGCTCGACCAGCGTCGCGGCGCGCACGCTCTTCGCCACGATAGGCACGAACGACCCCGCGATCACCAGCACCACGACCGTCACCGACCGGCCGGCCAGTGCCACGAACAGCACCGCCGCGATGATCGCCGGGAAGACCACGACCGCGTCGAGCACCCGCATGACGATCTCGTCCACGAGCCCGCCGCGGCTCCCGGCGGCCAGGCCGACCAGCGTGCCGGCGACCACGGCCAGCGCCGTCGCGGCGGGGGCGACCAGCAGGACGGGCCGGGCCCCGGCGAGCATCCGGGAGAAAGTGTCGCGCCCGAACTGGTCGGTGCCGAGCCAGTGCCCGGGGCCGGGCGGCAGGAAGCGGTGCGCGGGATCCTGCAGCTCCGGGTCGTACGGCGCCAGGTGCGGCCACAGCGCCGCGACCACCGCCCAGGCCAGGACGATCGCCAGCCCGCAGGCCAGCGCCACCCGGTGACGGCGCGTCGCCGGCCGCGCCCGGGAGAGGGCGACCGCGCTCACGACGCCGTCCCCAGCCGCACCCGGGGGTCCAGCAGCCGGTACACGACGTCGGCGGCCAGGACGATGAGCATGTACAGCACGCCGAGCACCATCGCGCAGGCCTGCAGGGTGGGCAGGTCCTTCTCGACCGCCGACCGCAGCAGCAGCGCGCCGATACCCGGGTAGTTGTACAGCAGCTCGACCGCGACCAGCCCGCCCAGCAGGAACTGGAGCTGCACGCCGAGCGCGCTCGTGGCCGGGACGGTGGAGTTGCGCAGCACGTGCCGGCGTACGACCTGGCCCCGGGACAGGCCGCGCAGCTCGGCGGCGCGCGCGTACGGGCTCTCCACGGAGGCGACGGTGCTCGCCCGCACGTGCCGGGCCACGTAGCCGGTGCACAGCAGGACCAGCGAGAACGCCGGCAGCAGCAGGTGGCCGAGCCGCGTGAGCGGCCCCGCGTCCGGCGGGGCCTGGGCCGAGGCGGGGAACCAGCGCAGCCGCACCGCGAACACCACCAGCAGGACCACCCCGGTCACGAACTCGGGGATCGCGCCGAAGGCCAGGCCGGCGACGCTGATGACCCGGTCGGCGGGGCGGTCGTGGTTGACGCCCGCGACCAGCCCGAGGCTCAGCGCGACCGGCACCAGCAGGACGAACGCCAGCGCGCCCAGCAGCAGCGAGTCCGCCAGCCGGGACAGCACCAGCTCGCGCACCGGGACGCCCAGCAGCGTCGAGTCGCCCCACCGCCCGGTGGCGAATCCCTCCAGCCACGAGGCGTACCGGGCGAGGAGCGGCCGGTCGAGGCCCAGCTCGGCCCGCAGCCGCGCCACCGACGCGTCGCTCGCCTCGCGTCCGAGGATCGTCCGGGCCACGTCGCCGGGGATCAGCTCGGTCGCCGTGAAGACGAGCACCGACACCGCCAGCAGGGTGAGCGGGATCGCCGCCAGGCGCCGCACCAGGAATCGCCTCATGCCGGGCTAAACCTGGGAGACCGAGCTGAAGTCGACATAGCTCGACGGATGCGCCGCTATCCCGCGGAAGCGCTCGCCGTTGTACGCCCGCACCGCGCCGCTCCAGACCGCGACGATCACCGGGACGTCCTC
The DNA here is from genome assembly GCF_040683095.1 of Sphaerisporangium sp. NPDC051017. Taxonomy (NCBI): domain Bacteria; kingdom Bacillati; phylum Actinomycetota; class Actinomycetes; order Streptosporangiales; family Streptosporangiaceae; genus Sphaerisporangium; species Sphaerisporangium sp. NPDC051017. Next base: position 8,579 of record NZ_JBFBCI010000067.1, on the reverse strand, counting down.
GTGGAGGGCCTTGGCGATGATCTCCGCCTGCTTCTTGCGCTCGTCGTCGGTGGTGGCGGCGTCGTAGGCCTTGGCCGCCTCGTCCAGCGCCGGGTTGGCGTACTTCGATCCGTTCCACACCCCGCCGCTCTTGACCATGGGGATGATGAACTGGCTGGGTACCGCGCGGCCCGCCCAGCCCACGAGGTTGGCGTCGGTGAACAGCCACGGCGTGTCCTTGGCCTGGTCGCCGCCGTAGAAGTCCGCCGAGGTGCGCTGGTCCAGGGTGACCTCGATGCCCACCTGCTTGAGCTGGTTCTGCACGGTCAGGGCGTAGTCCTTGCTGGGCGGGTCGTAGGTCAGCGCGAAGGAGACCTTGCGCCCGCCGAGCAGCTCCGCCACCTTGGCCGGGTCCTTGGCCCGTTGCGGGATGTCCGTGGGCGCGGCCGGGAACAGCGAGGCGAGCAGGTGGTCGTTGCCGAGGGCGCCGACGCCGTCGTAGACGGTGGTGTTCACGGCCGGCCGGTCCAGGGCGTAGGCGATCGCCTGCCGCACCTCCTTGCGGTCGAACGGCGGCCGGTCCACGCGCAGGGTGAAGGCGGTGAGCCCCGTGCCGGCCACCTGGTCGACGACGATGCCGGCCGTGCCGTCGAGCGGGCCGGCCAGGGCGGCACGGCTGAGGATCTGCGCGTCGATCTCGCCGCTCTGCAGCGCCAGCAGGTCGGCCTGGTCGTCGGCGTAGAACTTGATCTGCACGCCGTCGAGGTACGGCTTGCCCGGCTCCCAGTACGCGGGGTTCCGGGTGAAGGTGGCGCCCGAGGAGGGGTCGTAGGACTCCAGTAGGAACGGGCCGGTGCCCACGGGGTTCTTGGTGAAGTCGCCCCTGTAGTCCTTCTTCAGGATCAGCGCGTTGTAGTTGCCCGCCGAGACCAGGTACGGGAAGTCGGAGAAGGCGCGTTCCAGCGTGAAGACGACCGTCGAGAGGTCTCGCACGCTCACGCCGCCCTCGCTGAGCACGGTGTCGAACGCCGAGAGCGCGGCCGACTTGCCGTCCGGGTCGAGCAGCCGGTCGAAGGACGCCTTGACGGCCTCGGCGTCCAGCGGGGTGCCGTCGGAGAAGGTGACACCCTGCCGCAGCGTGAAGACCCAGCGCTTGCCGTGCTGCTCGGGCGCCCACTTCTCGGCCAGGCGCGGCACCAGCGTGAAGTCCTTGTCGAGCCAGATCAGGTAGTCGGCGACGAGCTGCACGATGGCGATCGCGGACCCGTCGTACATGGTCAGGGGGTCCACGGCGGTGGGCGGCGGCGGCGAGCCGGCGCGCAGGATCCCTCCGCGCCTGGGGGACGGCGCCGCGGAGGCGGACGCGGAGGCGGCCGGTCGGGCGCCGCTCGTGCCGTCCTCGCCGGCGCAGGCCGCGAGGAGCGCGGTCACCGCGGCCCCGCCCGCCGCGCCGAGGAAGTGGCGCCGCGACAGGCCGGGCAGCCGGGACAGGACGTCCTCGCCGGGACGGGCGGGCGAAGGGGAGGCGGCGGCGTGCCGCTCGGGGAATGCCGGCATCGGAGGATCTCCTCCTGGTGAGGGGAGGCGGGGGTCGGGACGCTCCGGCCCGGTCAGGGGGCCGAAGGCATTGTCCACTATCTAGGTAGGAATAGTAGGAAGTCAACCACCAATCCGCCCGCGACGCGATATTTCATGAAAAGCGAGCTAGGCATGCCCGCCCTCTGCCGAACGGAGGTGCAGGCAGCTCGGAAATCTACAACGTAAAGGCGACGGACTCAGCGCCCCGGCGGCCGGCACGCGGGTCGGCTAGTGGGCGAAGGCCGAGGGCGACTCGGTGAGCGCCCTCAGCCTGACCTCGCGCAAGCGGTCCTCATCGCCCTCGCGCAGCCGCCTGATGTCCATGGGCCGGCACCTTGGACGACCCGGCGCGCGCGCTCACAGGGAGGGCACGGCCAGTGTGACCAGCACGACGTTCAGCGCGATGATCACCACGGAGGCCGCGGCGGCGGCGAGCGTGGTCGCGCGCCGGTTCGCCCACTCGCCCATCACGTCCGCGCGGCGCGTGAGCAGGACGAGCGGCACCAGCGCGAACGGGATGCCGAACGACAGCACGACCTGGCTCACCACGAGCGCGTGGGTGGGGTCGACGCCGAAGGCCAGCACCGCCAGGGCGGGGATGACGGCCACCAGCCTTCTTACCCACAGCGGCACCCGGCGGCGCAGGAACCCCTGCATCACGATCTGCCCGGCGTAGACGCCCACGCTGGAGGACGCCAGCCCTGAGGCGAGCAGGGCGATGCCGAAGAGCAGCGCGGTGAGCGGGCCGGACCCCTCGGCGAAGGCGGAGAACGCCCCGTGCAGGGTCGGCTCGGCGCCGGTGCCGTGCAGCAGCGACGCCGCCGACACCAGCATCGCCATGTTGACCAGCCCGGCCACACCCATGGCCAGCACCACGTCGAGCCGCTGCGCGCGCAGCAGCGTGCCGCGCTCCGGCTCGCGCACCCCGGCGAACCGTTCCTGCGTCAACGCCGAGTGCAGGTAGACGGCGTGCGGCATGACGGTCGCGCCGACGATCCCGGCCGCCAGGAGCAGGCTGGCCGGTCCGTCGAACCTGGGCACCAGCCCGCCCGCCACATCCGCAGGCGCGACGGTCGCGCTCAGCGTCTGGTAGAGGAACGCCCCGGCGACGATGGCCAGCAACGCGGTGATCGCAGCCTCGAACCGCCGGTGCCGGGCCGAGCGGACGGCGAGGACCACGAAGGACGCCACCGCGATCAGGATGCCGCCGTGGAGCATGGGCAGGCCGAACAGCAGGTTGAGCGCGACCGCGCCGCCGATGAACTCGGCCAGGTCGGTCATGATGACCACGATCTCGGCCTGGAACCACAACCCCCAGACGACCGGGCGCGGATACCGCTCGCGGCACAGCTCGGGCAGGCTGCGCCCGGTCGCGATGCCGAGCTTGGCCGACAGGTATTGCAGGAGCATGGCGACGACGTTGGCCGTCAGGACCACCCACAGCAGCAGGAACCCGAACCGCGCGCCGCTCTCGACGTTGGTCGCGAAGTTCCCCGGGTCGACGTAGGCGACGGCAGCGACGAACGCCGGGCCCATGAGGCCCACCACCCGCGCCCGTATCCGCCCGGGCGCGGGGAGCGGGGCCGGGGGAGCGGCCGCCGCCGGCGTCGTGGTCGAGGCGGGCTCGGGATCGGAGGTTCCCGGCGGGGGCTCGGGTTTCTCGGCACGCGGAACGGGATTCACAGCACCTGCCTTCGGGGTCGTGGGGGACTGCAGGAGGGCACGGCGAACGCCGGTGGTGAGGTGCGGTGGCTCGGGCTCGCGGGCGTGAACGATCCGGGACAAGCCGTCCGGGCGGCTTACACGCTTTGTTGTACTGCGTCGATGCATCAGCGTAACTAGGCGGCTACGCTATGTTCTGCTAACTGCGCCCCTTTCGCCGGCGCCGGAGTCCCACCAAGGCGCCGGCGCGAGACGCGGCCGGCCCCCGGCTCGTAGAGGCCTCGGCGAGGGCGGGGCCGTCATGCAGGGTGGTCGTGCGGGGCGGTCCTGCATGACGGGCCGTGCGGGACGGTCATGTACGGCGGCCCGATGTCCGTGCCCGGCATTCCGTCCCGGGCCTCACTTACCGGCGGTCACGGCCTTCAGCTCATCGAGTGACTCCCGGATGATGCGCGGCAGGTCCGGCTCGTCGGTCTCGTCGGTTTCGCCGATCCAGCGTTCGAAGGCGACCCTGAAGACGGCGATCCCCGCCTCGGCGGCCAGGCTCGCGGCCGGGTCCGGGACGCCGCGCAGGCGCAGCGCGCCGGCGAGCGCCGAGGCCAGCGTCGCGAGCTTGATGAGCTCGCGCTCGCGAAGCTCCGCGTTCGCGGCGATGACGGCCTGACGCCGCCGGGCGTGTTCGCGCCGCTCCTGGAGCTGGACCCCGGCGACCTCGATGGCCGCGGCGATCGCGTCGATCGGAGCGGCGGAGCCGGGCGCGCCGGCGACGGCGCTGACCATGTGCTCCTGCAGCGTGCCCGAGCCCCAGAAGAGGACCTCGCGCTTGTCGGCGAAGTGCCGGAAGAACGTGCGTTCGGTGAGCCCCGCCCGCTCGGCTATCTGCGCGACGGTGGTCTGTTCGTACCCGCGCTCGCTGTAGAGCTCCATCGCCGCCCGCTCGAGCCGGCCCCGCGCGTTCGGCTCCCATCGACCCATGGTCCGATCGTAGTGGATGACAGTGGCTGACATCAGGGCTATGCTGATGACAGCAACTGACATCAGTCGGCCCGCGTTCCCGTCCGAGGACGGGCCGGCTCATCGGGAGGTCTTCTCATGCGCGTTTTCGTCACCGGGGCGTCCGGCTGGATCGGCTCCGCCGTCGTTCCCGAGCTCATCGGCGTGGGCCACCAGGTCATCGGCCTGGCACGCTCGGAGGCCTCGGCCGAAGCCCTCGCCGCGGCCGGGGCGGAGGTCCGGCGCGGCACCCTCGACGATCTCGACGTCCTGCGGAGCGCGGCCGCCGCGTCCGACGGCGTGATCCACCTCGCGTTCAAGCACGACATCGCCTTCTCGGGGGACTTCCAGGGCGCCGCCGACGCGGACCGCCGCGCCGTCGAGACGTTCGGCGAGGCGCTCGCGGGTTCCGGCCGGCCGCTGGTCATCGCCTCCGGTCTGCTCGGTCTCGCGTCGGGGCGCACGGCGACCGAAGGGGACGGACGAGGATCCTCGGACGCGGGCCTGGCCGGCGGTCCCGGGACCCGTATGGCCACCGCGGAGTTCACGCTCTCCCTCGCCTCGCGCGGCGTCCGCTCCTCCGTCCTGCGGCTCCCCCCGACGGTGCACGGCGAAGGGGACAACGGCTTCATGGCGACCCTGACCGGCATCGCCCGGGACAAGGGCGTCTCCGGCTACATCGGCGACGGGTCCGCCCGCTGGCCCGCCGTCCACCGGCTCGACGCCGCGCACCTGTTCCGCCTGGCGCTGGAGAACGCCCCGGCGGGATCGGTGCTGCACGCGGTCGCCGACGAGGGCGTGCCGATCCGCGCCGTCGCCGAGGTGATCGGCCGCCACCTGGACCTGCCGGTGGTCTCGGTCCCCCCGGAGGACGCGGGCGAGCACTTCACCTGGCTCGCCCACTTCCTCGCGACCGACAGCCCCGCCTCCAGCGCCCTGACCCGCGAGCGGTTCGGGTGGCGGCCGGTCCAGCCAGGTCTCATCGACGACCTCGACAAGGGCCACTACTTCCACCGGTCGGCTTCTCGGCCGTGAACTGAACGACCGAGCTCGCAGCTCCTCGCCGCCGAAGGCTTCGAGGGTCCGGTCCGCGTCAGGCAGCGTGACTCACTGCCCATCCCGCCATACCGCGTGAGGCGATGTCGCGGGCTGCGTTGACGTCGGCGTTCTCAGCGAAGCCGCAACGAGGTACGGCAGAACGTTTCCCGGTCCGGCCGGTTCTTCCTGTCCACGTGCCCGCAGACCGAGCACTGCTGGGAGCTGCGGGCCGCCCCGATGACATTGGAGGCGCTGGTGGCCGGGTCCGCCGCCCTCGTGGAGCGGGTCTGTCCAAGCAAATCAATCAACCTGCGACAGAGCCGTTGTTCTCACAGTCCCTCGTCGGGCATCGTCGCCCCGGAGAGGTAAGGGCGCGGAGCCGATGCTCCGTGCGGCACAGGACACCCACGACGCGCCCGGCGGGGTTGCAGGACCAGACCTCGGTCAGTGCCAGAGGAGCCGGATCTACCGGGCGGCTTAGGCGGAGAGCCGGGCTATGGCGCAGGTGGCAGCCCCGGGGCGACGCCGGTCAGCCACAGGTCCATCAGTCTGAGGCCTCGCACGACGTCTTCGTCGACAACGATCGCGACACTCGTCGCGACGTCGACGAAATCCTCGGCAGTCACCCCGGGAGCCAGCGACTGTGCGACCGGCGAAAGAGCAAGCAGCTGCCGTGTCGCGTCGACGACGCGTCCACGGCATTGTGAATCCGCTACCGGCTCCAGTCCTGCGCTCAACAACGCAGCGCCGAGTCCACGGTCCGTGATGGCCTCTTGGACGAGCCGGTGCGCCCATGCCCGCAGAGCGGACGATGTCGGCTTGTTGCGTCCGAGCTCTTCCACGTACTCGGCCAGTGTGCCTGCCTTCGCGGAGAAGACCTGCCCCAGCAGGTGAGCGCGAGTCGGGAAGTGGCGATAGAGCGTTGCGGAACCCACGCCTGCTTCGCGCGCGATCCGGTCGAGGGACACTGCTGGACCGTCTCGGTCGATCACCACCCGCGCGGCGGCGATGATCCGCGCGCGGCTCCTGATGGCGTCTGCCCGCTGTGTTGCTCGCATGCGCGTCTCCGTTGCAATTGGGGAACTTCCCCATATAGTAGGAGATGTGGGGTATCTCCCCACTTACAGGATAGGTGAACGGAGCCATCGTGAAGAGTGCGGTTACGGCCCGAGTGGCTGTCGATGTCTGGGTGGACGTGCAGTGCTCCTGGTGCTACTTGAACAAGCGCCGGCTTGACGCAGCCATCGCCGAGGCCGGTGTACCGGTAGACGTCCGGTACCACTTCTTCCAGCTTGGACCTGATGCACCGGATCGCATCGACAAGGAACGATTCCTTCGCGAAGAACGTGGGATGGACGAGGCGACTCTCCGACAGGGCCAGGCGCATCTGAACAGGCTGGGAAGCGAGTACGGGATCAGCTACGACTGGGATCGCATGCTCCCGACGAACTCGCGCCGCGCGCACCGGCTTCTCTCCTGGGCTCAGGAGGAAGGGCGGCGGTCCGAGATGCTGGACCGCGCCTTCCGCGCCTACTTCACCGAAGGCGCCGATCTCGCCGACCCGGACACCCTGGCTCGACTGGCTGCCGACGCGGGTCTCGATGCTTCGCTTGCACGAGCCGTGGTGGATTCCGACGAGAGAGACGACTCGCTCGAACGCGACCGAGCAGAGGCACTCCGCCTCGGGCTCACCGGCGTGCCCCTCATCGTGATCGCGCAACGATACGGTCTGTCGGGTGCGCAGTCAGTCGAGGCACTGACGGGGATCCTCCGCCGCGCTGCTTCGGAGGCTGCTCATGGCTGAGGATCCTGGAGTCGGTCTTGTCTCTCTCGCTCAGGGCCCGACGTGTGTCGGCGGTGTCTGCGACGTCGACGTGAGCGTCGAAGCCGCCGCACTGGAGGACAGAACCGAGAGCCAGGGCGCCACCCGAGCGCCGCATGACCGGTGAGCGGGGCGACGGGCCGGTGGTGCTGGACGGGGGAGACCGCCGCTGTGTCGCGCTGCTCATCGAGCTGCGCCGCCTGGTCGAGGGCCTCGCCCCCGGCGCCGTGGTGCACCTGATCGCGAGCGACCCGGCCGCCCCGATCGACCTGCCCGCCTGGTGTCATCTGACCGGCCACGCCTACCTCGGCGCCGTGCTTGGCCACGATCGCCCCGCCTACGCCGTCCAAGTCCAGACCGGCACCCGCGCCACCCACGCGCAGTCCCCTTGGCGCCTCACCGACGACTGAGAAGCGCCAGGGGCGGCGTTGTCAGGCCGGCCGTGCTCAGGGTGAGGCACGAGCGCGTGTCCTCACCCTGAGCCTGTTGGGCGGTTACTTGTTGTAGTTCTTCCCGATGGGCTTGCCGGGGATCGGCTTGGCGATCAGGGCGACGGGGATGAAGAAGCAGATCTGGGCGATCACCAGGGTGAGCGTCCAGAGCGCCTTGTCGTCGTAGTGAGTGGATGCCTTGGCGTACAGCTCGTCGGGGACGCGCTCCCCGGACGGGTTCGGGGTGAGGACGGCCTCCACGAGCTCCAGCGAGACCCGTTCGGCGTCGGTGAAGTAGGGGGCGTCCCGCCATGACGACACGGCGGTGATGCGCTCCTCTGTTTCCCCGGTCTTGCGGAGGTCGTCGCTTTGCCGGACGGTGTGGTACGTGCTGCCGACGATCTGCCCGGCGCGGAGCTGCACCAGGCCGATGGTGGTCTGCGGAATCAACCCGTTGCCGATGGCCTTGGACATGCCTCCCGCGACTGCAGTGATCTCGGGAAAGAGCGGGATGGGGTCGGGCAGACGCGACTTGAGGTCGTCGAGTTCGGTCGTCGAGGGTGTCGAGGGTGTCGAGGGTATGGACATTGCGAGGTCTTCCCTTCTGAATCTCAGCGGTGCTCTGAGGCTTGCGACCTGGTGGGGCTGGTCTCCGTCACCGAGCGGCCGGCCGCGGGGACGATCACGCGTTCCGACGCGCGTTTCGACGGTGATCCGCATGCCGGCCGGGTCGCCGAGCCTTCCCGCGTACTGGCTGGTGTCTCAGTAGTCCGACGACACAGCCGCCGGGAATGTGAGGCGACGCGCCGACGTCACATTCAGAGGCGTCGTCTCGTCGGTCTGGTGAAGGCAGACACGACCAAGGGAGCCGTCGACATCATGACCACCCGATCCGAGCCAGGACACGGCCGGCCCGATGCGAGCCTGACCGTGATCATGAGCGAGCGGCGTCAGCTGATCAATCTGGCGTACCGGCTCCTGGGCTCCCTGGCCGACGCCGAGGACGTCGTGCAGGAGACCTACGCCCGCTGGTACGCCATGTCCCGGGAGCAGCAGGACGCCATCGCATCCCCCGG
>NZ_JBFBCI010000066.1:0-44543 GCF_040683095.1 Sphaerisporangium sp. NPDC051017 | reverse complement strand
GCCGCGCCGCGGAACAGGAACATCGTCCACAGCACGTTGAAGATCATGAACAGGATGAGCCAGGCGCCGCCCAGGTGCGAGCCGGAGAACCGCGAGCCGCGGCCGAGCTTCTTCGGCGAGTTCCTGAGCCGGATGGCCGCGAACGCGATCAGCCCGATCAGCGCCGCGACCGCGATGAAGTCCTGCAGGAACCCCAGCACCGGCCAGGTCCCGATCAACGGAATGTGGAAGTCGGGCCTGCCGGTGATCGCGCCCTGAATGAGCGCGCCGTACGCCTCCAGGTAGACCGTGGCGAGGATGAAGAACGCCCACATCACGAAGAAGTGCGCCGTGCCGGACGGCGTCCACTTCAGCAGCTTGCGCTGGCCGAACACCTCGACCAACTGCGCCTTGATCTCCGCGCCCACGTTCGCCCCGGCGTACTCGACGCGCTCCGGGGCCGGCTGGCCGCTGGTGGCGAGCCGGTAGAGGAACAACGCGCGCCAGCCCGCCAGCACGACCGCCACTGCGGTCCCACCGAGCCCGACCATCGACACCCAGAGCACGAGCCCTCCGTTTCATGAAGAATTTCGACGTGATGGCCAATTCGCACGATCCAGGCCATTCGATGCAAGCGGCGCTTGACAGGATCACCGGGTGGAAAGGTCGTGACCCAGCCGGGCCGACAGCTGCCGCAGCAGGTCCAGGGCGGCATCGGTGATGACGGTGCCGGGCAGGAAGACGGCCGCGACCCCGGCGTCCAACAGCGCGGGGACGTCGCCGGGCGGGACGACCCCGCCCACCACGATCATGATGTCGTCGACGCCGACGGCGGCAAGCTCCTCGCGTAGCGCGGGCACCAGCGTGAGGTGCCCAGCGGCGAGCGACGAGACGCCGACGATGTGCACGTCGGCCTCGACCGCCTGACGGGCGACCTCGGCCGGGGTCTGGAACAGCGGGCCCACGTCCACGTCGAAGCCCAGGTCGGCGAAGGCGGTGGCGATCACCTTCTGGCCCCGGTCGTGGCCGTCCTGGCCTATCTTGGCCACCAGGATCCGCGGGCGCCGTCCCTCGGCCTCGGCGAAGCGGTCGCAGGCCTCGCGGACGGTGTCGGCCCCGGGGCCCATCTCCTGCCGGTACACGCCGGAGATGGTCCGCACGCTCGCCTGATGCCGGCCGAACACCTTCTCCAGCGCCTCGGAGATCTCCCCCACCGTGGCGTGCGCCCGGGCCGCGTCCACCGCCAGGGCCAGCAGGTTTCCGTCCGAGGCCGCCCCGCGGGTGAGCGCGTCCAGCGCGGCGCGCACGGCCTCTGGGTCGCGCTCGACCCGGATCCTGCGCAGCCGCTCGACCTGCCGGGCGCGTACGGCGGTGTTGTCGACCTTGAGCACCTCCACCTCCGGTTGGGCGTCGGTGCGGTACTTGTTGACGCCGATCACCGGCTGGGCACCGGAGTCGATGCGGGCCTGGGTGCGGGCGGCGGCCTCCTCGATGCGCGCCTTGGGCAGCCCGGCCTCGATCGCCCTGGCCATGCCGCCGACCTCCTCCACCTCGGCGATGTGCTGCCACGCCTTGCGTGCCAGCTGCCGGGTGAGGGTCTCGACGTAGTGGGAGCCGCCCCAGGGGTCGATCACCCGGGTGGTTTCCGACTCGTGCTGCAGCACGAGTTGGGTGTTGCGGGCGATGCGCGCGGAGAAGTCGGTCGGCAGGGCGAGCGCCTCGTCCAGGGCGTTGGTGTGCAGCGACTGGGTGTGCCCCTGGGTGGCCGCCATCGCCTCCACGCAGGTGCGCACCACGTTGTTGAACACGTCCTGGGCGGTCAGGGACCAGCCGGACGTCTGGCAGTGGGTGCGCAGCGCCAGCGACCGCGGGTCTCCGGCCCCAAAGTCCTTCACCAGGCCCGCCCAGAGCAGCCTGGCCGCGCGCAGCTTGGCGACCTCCATGAAGAAGTTCATCCCGATACACCAGAAGAACGACAGCCGCGGCGCGAACGCGTCGATGTCGAGGCCGGCGGCGGTCCCGGCGCGCAGGTACTCGACCCCGTCGGCCAGGGTGTAGGCCAGTTCCAGGTCCAGCGTGGCCCCGGCCTCCTGCAGGTGGTAGCCGGAGATGGAGATGGAGTTGAAGCGCGGCATGTGGGCCGAAGTGTAGGCGAAGATGTCGGAGATGATCCGCATCGACGGGCCGGGCGGATATATGTAGGTGTTGCGGACCATGAACTCCTTAAGGATGTCGTTCTGGATGGTCCCGGTGAGCTGCTCCGGCTTCACCCCCTGCTCTTCGGCGGCCACGATGTACAGCGCGAGGATCGGCAGCACGGCGCCGTTCATCGTCATCGACACACTCATCCGGTCCAGCGGAATGCCGTCGAACAGGACGCGCATGTCGTAGATCGAGTCGATCGCCACGCCCGCCATGCCCACATCGCCCGCCACACGAGGGTGGTCTGAGTCATACCCCCGGTGCGTCGCCAGGTCGAACGCCACGGATAGGCCCTTCTGCCCGGCGGCGAGGTTGCGCCGGTAGAACGCGTTGGACTCCTCCGCCGTCGAGAACCCCGCGTACTGGCGGATCGTCCACGGCCGGGTCACGTACATCGTCGGATACGGCCCGCGCACGTACGGCGGGATCCCGGGGTAGGTCCGTGGGTCGTACTCCCCCGCCGCGGCCGGCGCCTCAAGATCCGCGGGCGTGTACATCGGCGCAATCGGGATGCCCTCCGGGCTCTCCCACGCGCCTTCGCCAGTCATCGACGGTATGTCCGGTCGGCCTGATCCGGTCAGGCCGACACCGCGGAAGTCCGGAATCACGCGCCCACCTCCAGATCCGCGAGCGTCGTCCGCAGCACGTCGACCACGTCGCACCCCGCGTACAGGTTCCCGTCCACGCCGTCGTACCGTCCCCTGCCGGCCAGCCAGATCCTGACCGCGCCCGCCTTCCGGAGAGCCTCGGCAACCGTCGCCGCGTGCTCGTCGTACATCTGGTCGCTCGAGCACAGGCAGGCCACCACGGCACCGCTCGCCGCGAACTCGTCCGCGATCATGTCCGGATCGGTGGCCGGTCTGGAGGTGATGGACTCGATGCCGCCCGCGTGGAAGACGTCCGCCGCGAACGACGCCCGCGCCACGTGCTCGCCCGCCCTCGAGCCGATGGCGGCCAGAAACACCTGCGGCCGGGATGGGCGGTCGTCGGCTAGATCACGCAGGTCCTCGAACTCCTGGGCGTAACGGATCCTCGGCAGCGCTCCCTCGGGGGTCCGTGGCGTGGGGGTGCGCGCAGGGGGCGCCTCGGACAGGTCAGGGAACCGGCTGACGCCGACGATCGGCGCCTTCCGGCGGGCGATGTCGCGCGATCTGCTCGCCCGGGTGGCGGCGATCCTGCCGGCCACGAGCCCCGACGCGAGCGCGTCGGCCATCCCGCCCGCCTCCTCGATCTCCTGGAACCACTGCCAGGCCACCTCCGCCAGGTCGGCGGTGCGACGTTCGACATACCAGGACCCGGCGGCCGGGTCGCTCACCCTGGCCACCCGGGCCTCCTCGACCAGCAATGCCGAGGTGTTGCGGGCGATCCGGCGGGAGAAGCCGTCGGGCAGGCCGACCGCGTCGTCGAACGGCCGCACGGTCACCGCGTCGGCCCCGGCCACTCCCGCCGCGAAGCACGCCAGCGTGGTGCGCAGCATGTTCGTCCACGCATCTCGCCTCGTCACCATCGCCGCCGAGGTCACCGCGTGCTGGAGTTGACCGGGCGGCCCGCCGCACACCTCTGCGACTCGCGCCCACAGCACCCGGGCCGCGCGCAGCTTCGCGATCGTGGCGAACTGGTCGGCGGTCGCCGCGTACCGGAATTCCAGCTGACCGAAGGACTCATTCACGCCGAGCCCGTAGGCGGTGAGCGTCCGAAGGTAGGCGATGCCGGTCGCGATCGAACATCCAAGCTCCTCCGCGTCGCCGGCACCCGCCTCGTGGTACGGCGTGGCATCGACGACGACCGCGCGCATGCCAGGAAGGTCGTCGGCGCAGCGGCGCGCGAGTTCGGCCATCTGCGGGAGGTGGGGTGCCGTGCCGCAGCGGCTGAGAATGCCCAATGGGTCGGCCCCCAGGCAGCCCCGCAGGGCCGCGGCGGGGACGCCGCGTCCGGCGGCCAGCGCCAGGAGCGCGTCCGCCGCCTCCCGAGTACGACCACCCGCGTCCAGCGCGATCGAGATCCAGTCCAGGTGGACGCCGTCGAGGACCCGGGGCAGGTCCTCGGGGGCAACGGCGAGCCAGAGCGAGTCGACGCCGTTCTCCAGGTCGGCCATGACGGCCTCGGGATCGGCGACCTCGTGCCGCTGCCGTACCTCCCACGCGGCGCCGAGTCTACGGCCCCCAAAGGCGTACGGGGGGAGGCCGGGAAGCCCGGGCACCGCGGGGAGATCAATGGGGTCGTACAGCGGGGCGATGGTGATGCCGTCGTAGGTCGCGCTCGCCAGCGCCCGCTCCGGCGACTCGGCCGCCTGGCCCGACCTGCGGAGAACCTCCTCCGCCAGTTCCCGCCACCGCTCCCGCGTCGCGGGAGGAAACTCCGCGCCCGACTGAAATGTCTGAGAGAGAGTCACGTCCGCTGCTCCTCCCGGCCCTTTCTGGGCAGGACCTGCGGTTTCAGCCTCCACGCTCGAGGGAGGCCGGGGCCGGTCACGCCTGGTCCTTGATCTCGCAGACGACGGCGCCGGCGGACACCGTCGCCCCCACCTTCGCGGACATGCCGACCACGATGCCGACTTTGTGGGCGGTGAGCGGCTGCTCCATTTTCATGGCCTCCAAGACGACGATGGTGTCGCCGGAGGCGACCTCGTCGCCGTCGGCGACCATGACCTTGACGATCGTCCCCTGCATGGGGCTGACCAGGGAATCTCCGCTCGCTGCGGATTTCGCCGCACCGGTGCCGCCGCGACGGCGGACGCCCGGGGCCGAAGGCCGGTTCGCACCGTCGCCGCTACGCGAGCCGGCGCCGAGGCCGGCGGGGAGTACGACCTCCAGGCGCTTGCCCGCCACCTCGACCGTGATCCGCTCGCGTTCCGCCGGGTCGGCAGACGTGCCGGGCTGACCGTCGTACGGGGCGATCGTGTTGTCGAACTCCGTCTCGATCCATCGGGTGTGGACGGTGAAGGGCTCGCCCGTGAACGCGGGGTCCTGCACGACGGCGCGGTGGAACGGCAGCACGGTCGGCATGCCGTCGATCTCGAACTCGGCCAGCGCCCTGCGGGCCCGTTGCAGCGCCTGGGCGCGGGTGGCACCGGTGACGACGAGCTTGGCGATCAAGGAGTCGAAGGAGCCCGGAACCGTCTCGCCCTGCTCGTATCCGGCGTCCATCCGCACACCCGGTCCGGAGGGGGCACGCCAGCGGGTGATGGCGCCGGGGGCGGGCAGGAAGCCGCGCCCGGCATCCTCGGCGTTGACGCGGAACTCGATGGAGTGGCCGCGCGGCTCCGGGTCTCCGTAGCCGAGCTCCTCCCCCGCGGCGATCCGGAACATCTCCCGCACCAGGTCGACGCCGGTGACCTCCTCGGTGACCGGATGCTCCACCTGGAGCCGGGTGTTCACCTCCAGGAAGGACACGGTGCCGTCCTGACCGATGAGGAACTCGCACGTCCCGGCGCCCACGTAACCGGCCTCGCGGAGGATCGCCTTGGAACCGTCGCGCAGCAGGGCCTCCTGCCCGGCGGTGAGGAACGGCGCGGGCGCCTCCTCGACGAGCTTCTGGTGGCGGCGCTGCAGCGAGCAGTCCCGGGTGGAGACAACGACCACGTTGCCGTGCGCGTCGGCCAGGCACTGGGTCTCCACGTGCCGGGGCTTGTCGAGGTAGCGCTCCACGAAGCACTCACCCCGGCCGAACGCCGTCACGGCCTCGCGTACGGCGCTCTCGTACAGGTCCGGGATCTCCTCCATCGTCCGGGCGACCTTCAGCCCGCGCCCGCCTCCGCCGTACGCCGCCTTGATCGCGACGGGCAGACCATGCTCCTCGGCGAAGGCCAGCACCTCGCCGGCCCCGGAGACGGGATCGGGGGTCCCCGCGACCAGAGGGGCTCCGACCCGCTGCGCGATGTGCCGCGCCTGGACCTTGTCGCCGAGTGCGGTGATCGCCGACGGTGGCGGCCCGATCCATACCAGCCCTGCGTCGATGACCGCCTGGGCGAATCCGGCGTTCTCGGCGAGGAAGCCGTATCCGGGATGGACCGCGTCGGCGCCGGACCGGCCGGCGATCTCGATGATCTTCTCGATGGCCAGGTACGTCTCCCCCGGCGTGGCGCCGCCGAGCGCGTACGCCTCGTCGGCCATGCGCGCGAACAGGGCGTCGCGGTCCTGTTCGGCGTACACCGCCACGCAGGCGATGCCGGCGTCCCGACAGGCCCGGATCACGCGGACGGCGATCTCGCCGCGGTTGGCCACCAGCACTTTCCGCAGGGAACCGCTCACAGAAGTCCTCCATAGGTCCATCTCGACTCCCGCCATCCCTGGGGACCGGTCGTAAGGGGGCGGCGCAACGCGTGCCGGCGCGCCAGATCACGCCAGCCGGACGGCGCCGGCGGCGTGACCGGGCCGGTGTCATGCGCCGCGAGCAGCACCACCGTCAGCGCGGCCAGTTCCTCCGGCAGCGGCGTGCCCTTGATCACGCGGAGCACCTGTGTCATCTGCGGCCCGGTCACAGCGGGATGTTCCCGTGCTTCTTGGGCGGCAGGGCGTCACGTTTGCCGCGCAGCATTCGCAGGGCTCGGACGACCTCGCGGCGGGTCTCGCGCGGCGCGATCACCGCGTCGACGTAACCGCGTTCGGCCGCCAGGTACGGCGTGGCGAGGGTGTCCTCGTACTCACGCACCAGCTCCACCCGCAGCGTCTCGGGGTCGCCGGCCGCGGCCAGCGTCCTGCGGTGCAGGATGTTGACCGCGCCCTGCGCGCCCATCACGGCGATCTGCGCGGTCGGCCAGGCGAGGTTGACGTCCGCGCCCAGATGCTTGGAGCCCATCACGTCGTAGGCCCCGCCGTACGCCTTGCGGGTGATGACCGTGACGAGCGGCACGGTCGCCTCGGCGTAGGCGTACAGCAGCTTGGCCCCGCGGCGGATGATGCCGTTCCACTCCTGCTCGGTGCCGGGCAGGAAGCCGGGCACGTCCACCAGCGTCAGCACCGGGATGCCGAACGCGTCGCAGGTGCGTACGAACCGGGCGGCCTTCTCCGAGGCGTCGATGTCCAGCGTGCCGGCCAGCCGCATCGGCTGATTGGCCACCACACCGACCGACCGACCCTCGACGCGGCCGAAGCCGACCACGATGTTGGGCGCGAACAGCGCCTGCACCTCCAGGAACTCGCCGTCGTCCAGGAGTGCGGCGATGACCTCGTTCATGTCGTACGGCTGGTTCGCCGAGTCGGGCACGACCGTGTCGAGGGCACGATCGCCGTCACTGATTTCCAGGTCCGCCGGGGACCCGAAATGGGCCGCATCGTCGAGGTTGTTCTGCGGCAGGTACGACAGCAGCCCGCGGGCATAGTCCAGCGCGTCGTCCTCGTCATCGGCGAGGTGGTGGGCGTTACCGCTGCGGCTGTTGTGCACGCGGGCGCCGCCCAGTTCCTCGAAGGTCACGTCCTCACCGGTCACCGTCTTGATGACATCCGGGCCGGTGACGAACATGTGCGACGCCTCGTCCACCATGACCGTGAAGTCGGTGAGAGCCGGCGAGTAGACGTGCCCACCCGCGCAGGCACCCATGATCAAGGAGATCTGCGGGATCACGCCCGAGGCGCGCACGTTGCGGCGGAAGATCTCGCCGTACAGGCCGAGGGAGACGACGCCTTCCTGGATGCGCGCGCCCGCGCCCTCGTTGATGCCGACGACCGGCGCCCCGATCTTCATGGCCAAGTCCATGACCTTGCAGATCTTCTCGCCGTACACCTCACCCAGGCTCCCGCCGAACACGCTGAAGTCCTGGGAGAAGACGCAGACCGTCCGGCCGCCGACTGTACCGTGCCCGGTGACCACTCCGTCGCCGGGGACGCGATGACGTTCCATGCCGAAGGACGTGCTGCGATGCACGGCCAGGGCGTCCAGTTCGACGAACGACCCGGGATCGAGCAGACGCTCGATCCGCTCGCGGGCGGTGAGCCTGCCCTTGGCATGCTGCTTGGCGGCCGCCCGTTTCTCGGCGGTGCGGATCGCCTCATCCAGACGCTCTTCGAGGCCGGTCAGGCTGGCCGCGGTGCCACGCGGTTCCATGAATCACCACATTCGGCGTAAGACTGAGTTTCAACATTAAAATACTCAGTCTCGCGAAGACCCACAACCCTGGATCCGCGACAATGGCCCCATGGGCACTCCGTCAATCGGTCACCGCCTCGCCGAGGCGGCGGTGGCGCTCTTCGACGAGAACGGGTACGACGAGACCACCGTCGACGACATCGCGGCCCGAGCGGGGGTGAGTCGCAGCACGTTCTTCCGCTACTACCGCTCGAAGGAAGACGCGATCTTCCCCGACCACGACACCCTGCTCGCGACAGTGGACGCCCGCCTGCGCGCCTCGACCGCCGGCACCGCGATCGTCGCCGTCACCGACGCGGTCCGCATCGTGCTGGCCCACTACGTGGACGACGCGGAGGTGTCGCTGCGCCGCTACCGCCTCGTCGGCCGCGTACCGGCACTCCGCGACCGAGAGATCGCCAGCGTCGCCCGCTACCAGCGCCTGTTCCGCGAATTCATCGGCACATGGCTGGCCGGAACCCCCGACGCCGACCTGCGCGCCGAACTCATGGCCGCATCCGTCGTCGCGGCCCACAACCAGGTCCTACGAGGGTGGCTGCGCGCCGGCGGCATGTACGACCCCTCAGGCCCACTCGACCACGCCCTCGGCTACGTGATCGCGACCTTCCGCCACCTCGAGCAGCCGAAAGAGGCCGGGGACGACCAGGTCGTCGTCGCCACCTTCAGCCGCTCGACCTCCCCGCAAGCCGTCATGGAAGCCATCCAGGCCCATCTGAGTTCCCGCCCCTGAGGATCCCCGCCGTCGTACAACCGTGGGCCGGACTTTCCCCTCCTCCGACGGCTCAAGACCTGATCCAGGTGGCCCTGTTCCGCTTGGCGCAAACGACGGCTTCCAGGGATGTTCGAGTCTTTCCTAAGAGTGGGCAACGAGTGGAGGCGGGCCATCTCGCGAGTCCGTCCCCAACCTCAAAGCCGGAGCACGGACAGGGCGGAGGTCACCGCTCGCCGGGCAGGAGCTCGCGGGCGAGTTCGGCGAGGGCGGCGCGGTCCTCGGCCAGTGCCTGGCGGCCGGAGTCGGTGGCGCGGTAGACCCGGCGCACCCGTCCGCCGACGGTGCGCTGCTCGGAGACCAGCAGTCCTTCGGCTTCCAGGCGGTGCAGGGTCGGGTACAACGTGCCGGGGCTGATGGCGTACCCGTGGCGTTTGAGCTCCTCGGACATCCACGCGCCGTGGATCTCCTGCTCGGCGGCGTGGTGCAGGATGTGCAGCCGCACCGCGCCGCGCAGGAACTCGCGCACCCCTGCCCCCCCTTCTTCGGCCGTGCGGTCGCTTCGGCGCACCGATGTGTGACGAAACCGATATCGGCATCCGATGCTACCGCTGGTCGTATCCGCGGTCCGCCGTCTACGGCGCCACGCCACAGGGTCGCGGTGCCGGGCCGCTCATGGACCGCAGAACCCGCCCGCGCGACGCCGCCTCGGGACGACCCTCTCCGCGTCGGCCGCCACGGCATCCACTCCGGCCCGCCGTCACGACAGCCGTGTACCGCCAGAGCGTTCCCCCGAGGGAGCCCTGCCGGCCCGCCATCGGTATCGTTGGCCGATATCGGGAACCGAATTCGCTGGAGGTCGTCATGGTCGGCACACCGGCTCCCGCCAGGCAAGGGCGGCTGGAGCGGCGTCTGGGGCCGGCCGACGCGGTGGTGATCGGGCTGGGCTCGATGATCGGCGCCGGTGTCTTCGCCGCCTTCGCGCCGGCGGCGCGCGCGGCCGGCTCAGGGTTGTTGCTCGGGCTGGCGGTGGCGGCGGTGGTCGCCTACTGCAACGCGACATCCTCGGCGCGGCTGGCCGCCCGCTATCCCGCCTCAGGTGGCACCTACGTCTACGGGCGGGAGCGCCTGGGGGATTTCTGGGGGTATCTGGCCGGGTGGGGGTTCGTGGTGGGCAAGACCGCCTCGTGCGCGGCGATGGCGCTGACCGTGGGCTCCTACGTGTGGCCGCAGCAGGCGCACGCCATCGCGGTGGCGGCCGTGGTGGCGCTGACCGCGCTCAACTACACCGGGATGCACAAGACGATCTGGCTGACCAGAGGGATCGTCGCCGTGGTGGTGGCCCTGCTGGCCGCGGTCGCCTTCGCCTTGCTCACCTCCGGCGCCGCCGACCCCGCACGGCTGGATGTGACATCCGATGCCACCGCCATAGGGGTATTGCAGGCAGCGGGCCTGCTGTTCTTCGCCTTCGCCGGCTACGCCCGCATCGCCACCCTGGGCGAGGAGGTCCGCGACCCGGCCCGCACCATCCCCCGCGCGATCCCGATCGCGCTCGGCCTCACCCTGATGGTGTACGCGGCGGTCGCGATCGGGGCTTTGGCCGTGCTGGGCGCCGCCGGCCTCGCCGAGACCGGCGCACCGCTGGCCGACGCCGTGCGCGCCGCCGGGCCGGCCGCACTGGCGCCGCTGGTGCGCGCCGGCGCCGCGGTCGCCGCACTCGGCTCACTGCTGGCGCTGATCCTGGGCGTCTCCCGCACCACGCTGGCGATGGCCCGGGACCGGCACCTGCCGCACGCCCTGTCCGCCGTCCACCCCCGCTTCAACGTTCCGCACCGCGCCGAGCTGGTCATCGGCGCGGTCGTGGCGATCTTGGCCGGCACCGCGGACCTGCGCGGCGCGATCGGTTTCTCCTCGTTCGGCGTGCTGGTCTACTACGCCATCGCCAACGCCGCCGCCTGGACCCTCACCCCGGCCGAGGGGCGCCCCGCGCCAGTGGTGCCCGCCATCGGCCTGGCAGGATGCCTGGTCCTTGCCTTCTCCCTGCCACTGTCCTCGGTCGTCACCGGCGCCGCGGTGCTCACCGCGGGCGCCGCCGCCTACGGTCTGCGCAGGGTGATCACGACCCGCGCTTCATGACATGACGGCGTGCGGCCTATATAGCGGCCTAGGGGAAACGATCGACGATATCGGCATCCGATACGCCGGTCGCCGGGATCGCGCTGCGGAAGAGAGCCGCACTCCGGCCTCGATCAAACCCGTGCTCCCCGCTGAGCCGGCTGCCGGGGACCGACAGCGGTGCCGCCCCAGACCGCCGAACGGCGGTCGAACGCGGGCTCGTATCCGCTGTGGTCAGCAGGTCAGCCGGTACGGCGAGAGTGGGCCAGAGCCAGCCCGCTGAGGACCATGGCGATCAGCCCCACCACCAGGGCCACGAAGCCCCCCACTATTCCGCCGCCGGTGCCGGGACCTCCATCGGCGGCGGCCACGACCAGACCACCGACGACCACGCCGGCCAGTCCCGCCACCAGAGCCACGCCGGCCCCCCTTCTCCCGCTTCCGGTGCCGGCACGACCGGCGGAGCGGGCCAGGGCGAGTCCGCCGAGGACCACGCCGACCAGCCCCAGCACCACGGCCACCAAGGACCACAGACGCCCGGCGGTCAACGCGTACGCACTGACGGCGGCCGGCTGCACCGAGACGTGCACGGCCGCCGGTGCGGCAACCCCGAAACCTCCGAGCAGGGCGACCGCAGTGGCGGCGAACAGGTGACGGACGGACATGAGGTGCTCCTTCTCCCCTACGACTGGACGTCGCCTGATCATGTCCGCTGGACCCACCGCCGGTCGTCCTGCGAACGCAGGCAATTCGCGCTGCCACCGATGCCGAAGCCCGGCTGCCGCAGACGCCGCAGGAGCCGCGAAGATACCGCGTGTGCGGTAGGCGGCTGATCGTCCGTGCGCATGAGTCGTCCACGCGAACATCCGGCTATGGTGCGCGCATGAGCACAGGACGGTCCGGTGTCCGGGCGGGTGCCGGAGACTGGGCGATCGCCGTCGGCGTGGCGGCGACGCTGCTGGTCACCGGACTGTCCAGGCATCCCTCCGCCACGTACGCCGACCTGCTCGGCTACACGCTCCTGACGGCCGGCGGCCTCGGGCTGGCCGCGCGCCGCCGGGCTCCGGTTCCCGTCCTGGTCCTCACCGGGCTGTGCGCGGTGGGCTACCAGGCGGCCGGTTTCGACGTGCCTGCCGTCGCGTACCTGTTCGCCGTGTACGCGGCCGTACGGGCGGGACACCGCACCATCACGGTGGCGGCGAGCGTGACCATGCTGGCCCTTCTCCCCCTCGCGGCTCTAGCCTCAGGTCTGCACGACACAGGCGAGGCGTTCGCGCAGGCCCGAGGCGCCCTGGAGCTGGCCTGGCTGATCGCGGCCGGTGCGGCGGGTGAAGCACTGCGGCAGGCCGAGCGGCGAGCGGATGAGGCCGAGCGCACCCGGGAGGAGACCGCGCGACGCCGCGCCGACGAGGAGCGGCTGCACATAGCGCGGGAACTGCACGATTCGCTCACCCACCAGATCTCCGTCATCAAGGTGCAGGCCGAAGTCGCCGTCCACCTGGCCCAAAAGCGGGGTGAACAGGTGCCGGAGGCCCTGCTGGCGATCCGGGAGGCCGGTCGGGAGGCGGCACGGGAACTGCGAGCGACCCTGGAGGTGCTGCGCGACGACGGCAAGAGCCCGCCTCATGGGCTCGACCACGTCCCGGAGCTGGTGGAACGCGCTCGGACGACCGGCCTGGACGCGAAGCTGACGATCGAGGGACACCGAAACGACGTGCCGCCCACGGTGGACCAGACTGCTTACCGGATCATTCAGGAGTCGCTGACCAACGTCGCCCGTCACGCCGCCGCCGCGACGGCGTCGGTCCGGATCGACTACCGTCCCCACGCCCTGGTCATACGGGTCGACGACGACGGCAAGGCCACTCCGGACACCGCGCCGGTGCCCGGCGTCGGGCTGCTCGGGATGCGTGAACGAGTCACCGCCCTCGGCGGTCGCCTGCGGGCGGCACCGCGCAGCGAGGGCGGCTTCACCGTCCAGGCCGAACTACCCATGAATCGAACCACATGATCCGTGTCCTGCTGGTCGACGACCAGCCGCTCATCCGCAGCGGATTCCGCGCGCTCCTCGACGTCGAGGACGACATCGAGGTGGTGGCCGAGGCCGCCAACGGGAAGGAATGCCTGGCCCTCGCCAGGGAACACTTGCCCGACATCGCGCTCATCGACATCCAGATGCCGGTCATCGACGGCATCGAGGCGACCCGGCGCATCGCCGCAGACCCGACTCTGGCCGGCGTGCATGTGGTCATCCTGACCAACTACGGTTTCGACGAATACGTCTTCAACGCGCTGCGCGCCGGCGCCGCCGGATTCCTCGTCAAGGACATCGTGCCGGAAGACTTCCTGCATGCCGTACGCGTCGCCGCGCGCGGCGACGCCCTGCTCGCGCCGTCGATCACCCGCCGACTGATCGACCGGTACATCACCCAGCCGCTCAACACCGGCATCGGCACAGGGCTGAAGGAACTGACCAACCGCGAACGCGAGGCCGTCGCCCTCGTCGCGCAGGGCCTGTCCAACGACCAGATCGCCGACCGCATGGTGATCAGCTCGCTGACCGCGAAAACCCACATCAACCGAGCCATGGCCAAGCTCCACGCTCGCGACCGTGCCCAACTCGTGGTCCTCGCCTACGAATCCGGCCTGGTGGTCCCGCGCGACTCCTGACATCCACGGTCCGCATGCCGGCCTGCCCGCCGTGCCGAATCGACCGGCACGGTGGTGCCACATCCCCACGACAGGGGCGACGATGCAACGCGCTAGTCACCACTTATCGGTACGTATCACCACGAAATCCCCCCATGCGCTCGGCCAGCACGATGCCCTCCTCCTCACAAGTCTCTGCCCCAGCAGGCACCCACCCAGCCGTGGCAGCCCACCGAAAGCCACTGATGGGTTACGGCCGGGCCGGCTCGGCGCTGCGAGCGGATGACGGCGCACGGCCGGGCTCGATGAGGGGATGTCGCGGCTGCGCGATCACCCGGGGCTCATCGAACCCGGCCCGCGAGTGCTATCGGCGTTCGGGCCGAGGTGGGCTTCAGCCCTTCACGGTGAGCACCACGCGCTGGTACGACGTGAGCGCCGGCGAGCCGTTGTCGGTCGTCTGCAGGATCAGGTGGATCGTCTGGCCGGGCAGCGCGTCCTCGGGCACCTGCAGACGCACGCTGTTCAGCTGCCGCCCTGCCGACTTCTGGGTGAGCGCGACGGTGCCCGGGTACGTGTCGGCGTCGGTGTACTGCCACCACGTGCTGGTCAGCTGGTCGCCGTCCGGGTCAACGGTCAGCCCGTTGATGACCACCGACTGGCCGCGCGAAACGGTCCGGTCCAGCGGCCCGGCCACCTTGACGGTCGGTTCGTGGTTCGCCTTGGAGTACTTCGGCGTGACGCTCCATTTGAACCTGGCGGCGAAGTCCTGCTGGGCCGCGCCGAACCAGCGGCTCGCGGCGTAGGACGTGGACGGCGTGCCGGAGGCGTTGACATCCGCCCCGTTGCGCCCGCCCCAGCCGCCGTAGCTCGCGTCGACATAACCACGCAGACCGTTGTCGAGCAGGTTCATGTAGATCGAGGTGTCACCCTCGGAGATCCATGATCCCTTCTCCTGAGGCGCCGTCCACACCACATAGCCCATCGCCTTGAGCTGCTCGGTGGTCAGGCCGGAGAAGCCGAAGAAGTCGAAGATGTCGCCGGGGACCATCTGCTTCCCATCGCCCCAGACCCGGTAGAACTCACCGAACGGCCCGACGCCGGACACGTTGGCCTTCGTCCACTCGGCGGACAGGTACTTGGCGTCCTGCGGGAGCACCGCACCCCGGGCGCCATAGCCCCAGATGCTGGTGGACATCTGCCGGAACTCCAGGTCCGGCCAGTTGGGCTTGATGTAACCGGCGTAGGTGCCGTCCTGGTCGCCGAAGGACTGGATGATCCCCTTCTGCGACACCTTCTTGTAGATGGCGGCCCACTGTGGCGTGTTCTGATACTGATCCTTGATCGACTTCAGCGCCCGGGCGATCGTGCTCTGACCCGCGCCGGTGAGCAGATAGACGGGGCCGGGCCGATCGTCGAGCAGCGACCGCTTGATCAGCTCGGATCCGGCGGTGTCCTTGGAGATGTCGCCGTCGAACTCGATGTTGCCGGTGAGGATCTTCGACTTCAGCTCCTGCGGGGACGGGTAGCCCCTGGCGTGCACCCGCAGGTTGGGGTAGACCTTCGCGTAGATGTCCACCGCGTCATCGATGAAGCGCTCGCCCTGCTTCCACCGCCATGACGTGCACGGGCACAGGTTCAGTCCGAACCGGGTGTACTCGCGCCCCGGCACGAACCATTTGGTGCCCTTTCCGTCGCCGGCCCAGTGCACACCACTGCTCGAGTAGACCAGGCCCTCGGTGTCGAACTCGTTGCTGTACAGCAGGTAGCGGATGAGCGTGTTCTGGTCGTCCAACTCCGGGTCGTGCATGAGGATGACGCGCGGCTTGTCACCGTGCCCGTTGCCGCCTCGGGGCTCGACGCCGAGCGGAGGATCCAGCAGCGTCGCCGATGCGGAGGCGGCGCCGCCCATCGAGACCATGGTTCCCACGAGCGCGATCAAGGTGACGAGACGCCGCCCTCGTCGCCGGGGGCGTCTGGCGGTTGTCTGGGGTGTTACGTGCATGAACCCTCCTTGGTGGCCCGAGTTCACCCGCACGATCAGGGGGATCTCTCCGCGAAACGGGGGGTGAATGTTTATGCGGGCCCGACTTGAGATGAACCATTAACCAGCCGGAAACAAATGTCAAGGGTTTGGAGATCGGTGGATCGTACCCGGATGTCGGCTTCGCCCTGTCGCATCCCGTCGATCCGGCAACGGGCGGCCCCCACATCGAGCGTCGCCCGGTCACACCCGCCGGCCCCGGGGATCGCTCCGAATCACCCCTCCGACCAGGCATACTCCGGACCCCCCCGACCCGCACCGTCCGGCGCGGCCCGCGCAGGCGAGGTCTGGTTCATCACTGTTCGCGATCAACGCGAGGGAACGCCCAAGCCCAGGCTCATGACAACGGACCTCACCGGGCACGCAGGGTGACGATGAAGCCCTGCGATGGCATCCCTCGGATCCTTGACACTCGCTTTAATCCTCCCGTAACTTGCACGCATGTCTGATCGTGATCGCATAAACATTCAAGATGAGGGTGAGCCGGTCTTCGGGGCCGGCATCTGGCACTTCGCGACGTACGTCGACCGGTACGCGACCGACGGGTACGGCGAGCCGCGGACGGTGCTGGATGCCATCGAGCTCGCCGGAGCGGTCGGGGATCTGTCGGTCGTCGACCTCAACTGGCCTTTCCCTCCCGGTGGGATAGGTACCGCCGAGGTGAAGGACGCACTCGCCGCGCAGGGCCTGCGCGCCATCGCCGTCACGCCGGAGATCTACACCGGCAAGTTCGCCAAGGGCGGGTTCACCAACCCTGACCCCGCCGTTCGCCAGGACGCCATCGACCTGGTGGCGGCCTCGGCCGAGGTCGGACGCGAGCTCGGGATCGATTACGTGAAGTTGTGGCCCGGTCAGGATGGTTATGACTATCCCTTCCAGGCCGACTACACCGACCTGTGGGACAAGTCGGTCGGCGCCGTTCGGGAGCTGGCGCGGGCGTTCCCCGACCTGAAGTTCGCGATCGAGTACAAGCCGCGTGAGCCGCGCAACCGGATGGTCTTCTCCTCCGTCGCACGCACGCTGCTCGCGATCGAGGACATGGGGGTGGACAACGTCGGCGTTCTGCTCGACTTCGGCCACTCCCTGTACGGCGGAGAGACACCGGCAGAGGCGGCACGGATGGCGATCGCCCGGAACAAGCTGTTCGCGATCGACGTCAATGACAACTTCCGGGGCTGGGACGACGACATGGTCGTCGGGTCGGTACACCTGCTGGAGACCTTCGAGTTCTTCTTCGCCCTGCGCGACGCGGGCTGGCAGGGCGTCTGGCAGCTCGACCAGTTCCCGTTCCGCGAGGACTCCGTCGAGGCGGCACGCGCGGGAATCCGCACCATGCGTGCCTTCCACCACGCGCTCGGTCACCTCGACCGCGAGGAACTCGCCGAGGCGCAGGCCGCGCAGGACGCCCTCGGCGCCCAGCGCATCGCGAAGCGAGCCCTCTACCGGGCGCTTGCGGAAAGCGAGTCCGCATGACCACCCTGGAAGTCGCGCCCCGGCCGCTCCAGCTCGACGAGGACGCCGCCGCGGTGTACGTCGAGAAGAGCGCTCGCCTTCGTGCCGCCTCTCCCGCGCAGGCGGCTCCGGAGCTGGCCGAAATCTCCACCCGGATCCGGCGTGACGTTCTCACCACCATCCAGGCGGCTCAGATGGGGCACGTCGGCGGTGACCTGTCGGTGACCGACCTGCTCGTGACCGCCATGTGGGGCACCCTCAAGCTCGACCCGCACGCTCCGGCCAACCCGCTGCGCGACCGGTTCGTGCTGAGCAAGGGGCACTGCGCGGCGGCCCTGTACTCGACGCTGGCGTCCTGCGGGTTCTTCCCGCAGGGACGGCTGAGGGAGTTCATGGCGCCGCTGTCGCCGTTGAACGGCCACCCGGACCGGGTGAAGGTGCCCGGGGTGGAGACCAACACCGGCCCGCTGGGGCACGGTTTCCCGGTCGCCACGGGCTGCGCGCTCGGCGCCAAGCTCCGCGGCGAGACCTGGCGCACCATCGTCGTGCTGGGTGACGGGGAGATGCAGGAAGGCAGCAACTGGGAGGCGGCGATGACGGCCGCCCACTACCAGCTGGCCAACCTGACGGCCGTCGTCGACCGCAACCGGCTGCAGCAGGGCGCCCGTACCGAGGACACCAAGTCGCTGGAGCCGCTGGACGCCAAGTGGGCGAGCTTCGGCTGGGAGGTCCGGGTCATCGACGGCCACGACCACGAGGCCATCAAGCAGGCGTTCGCGCCGTCGTCGACGGGCCGGCCCGTCGCCGTCGTCGCCAACACCGTCAAGGGGAAGGGCGTGTCGTTCATGGAAGACCGGGTCGAGTGGCACCACAAGGTGCCCACCGACGAGCAGGTCCGCCTCGCGCTCGAGGAGCTGAGCCGATGACCGCCGTGGCCGAGAAGGCCCCCACCTTCGACTGCCGGGCCGACTTCGCCGACGAGCTCGCCATCCTGGCCCGCGCCGACGAACGAATCGTGGCGGTGTGCAACGACTCCGTCGGGTCGAGCAACCTGGTCAAGTTCCGTGAAGAGTTCCCCGACCGGCTCATCAACGTCGGCATCGCCGAACAGGACCTCGTCGGCGTCTCGGCGGGGTTGGCCAACGCGGGCTTCATCCCCTTCGTGTCCGCCGCCGCGCCGTTCCTCACCGCACGCGCCATGGAGCAGATCAAGGCGGATGTCGCCTACAGCGGCCGGCACGTGGTCCTGTGCGGACAGAGCCCGGGCATGGCCTACGGCGAGCTCGGCCCCACCCATCACTCCATCGAGGACCTGTCCTGGATGCGGGCCGTTCCCCGGCTGCAGATCGTCGTCCCCGCCGACCCGCTGGAGACGCGAAGCGCGGTCCGCTGGGCCGTCGAGAGCGGCCGTCCCTCATATATACGTATCCCTCGTTTCAAGGTGCCGGCGGTCACTCCCGCGAACACGCCGTTCGAGACGGGCCGGGCGACCCGGCTCGTCGACGGCGGCGACGTGACCCTGATCGCGATCGGGACGATGGTCTCCCGAGCTCTCGAAGCCGCGGTGTCGCTGCGCGAACAGGGTCTGGCGGCACGGGTGGTCAACATGACGTTCGTCGAACCATTGGACGTGGCGGAGGTCCTCGCCGCGGCCCAGGACACCCGAGCGATCATCACGGTGGAGGAGGGACTGGTCTCCGGCGGCCTGGGGGCCGCGGTCGCCAGGGTCGTCGCGGAGAACCGGCCCGTCCCGGTCCGCATGCTGGGCGTGCCCACGTTCGCGCCGACGGGAAGCACGTCCTTCCTGCTCGACCATTTCGGTCTCAACGCCGCGGGCATCGCCGCGGCAGCCCGTGAGGCCCTGGGACGAGTCTGATGGAATCGCTCGTCCTCGCCATCGACCAGGGCACCAGTTCCACCAAGGCCCTGCTGGTCAACGCCGCCGGAGAGCTCGTCGCGCGCGCGAGCGTGCCCGTGTCCCAGAGCCATCCGGCGCCCGGACTGGCGGAGCAGGACGCCGGGGAGTTGCTCGGCAGCGTCCGCGACGCGGTCGCCGCCTGTCTGCGCGGCTTCGACGCCCGGGCCGTGGCGGGGATCGGGCTGAGCACCCAGCGCGAGTCGGTGGTGTTGTGGGACGCGGTGACGGGCGGACCGGTCGCGCCGCTGATCAGCTGGCAGGATCAGCGAGGCGCGGTCCGGGCGGCCGAGCTCATCGACAGGGGGTACGGGGACCTGGTCCGGCGCCGGACCGGGCTCCCGCTCGACCCGATGTTCTCGGCGCTGAAGATGGCGGCCTTGCTCGACCGCCATGACCCGTCACGCGAACGCAGCGAACGCGGCGAACTGCGGCTCGGCACCGTCGACGCATGGCTGCTCACCTCGCTCACCGGCAGCTTCGTCACCGAGATCGGCAACGCCTCCCGGACCCAGCTCCTGGACCTCGAGACCGGGGACTGGGACGAGGAACTGCTGGAGATCTTCGGTGTTCCCCGCGCGGCGCTGGGCCGCGTGGTGCCCTCGACCGGGCCCTTCGGCGAGACCGGTGATCTCGCCCCGCTCCCCGCGGGGGTGCCGGTGCTGGCGGTGCTGGGAGACTCGCACGCCGCGTTGTTCGCGCACGCGGGCTGGAGACCGGGCGTGGTCAAGGCGACCTACGGCACCGGGTCATCGGTGATGACCGTCGCCGGGACGCGCGGTCCGGCGGGCGCCGTGTGCGACACGATCGCCTGGTCCACCGGGCGGCCGACCTTCGCCTGCGAGGCCAACATCCGCTCCAGCGGGCGAACGCTGACCTGGCTCGCCGAACTGCTGGGCATCTCCATGGACGTGCTCGTCGACCTGGCGGCGGGAGCGGACGCCGGTGACGTCACGCTCGTACCCGCCTTCGGTGGTCTCGGCGCCCCGTGGTGGGACTCCCGGGCGGTGCCGGTCCTGGCCGGCTTCGACTTCGGCACCGGGCGGGCACAGCTCGCCCGCGCCGCGCTGGAATCGGTGGCGCATCAGGTCGACGACGTACTGGCGGGCATGCCCGATGCCGATCGGGTCTTCGCCGACGGCGGCCTTACCCGTAGCGGTGCGCTGATGCAGCTGCAGGCCGACCTCAGCGTGGTCGAGGTGGCCCGTACCCGGCACCACGAACTGTCGGCCGCCGGTGTCGCCGACCTCGCCGGTCTGGGCCTGGGGCTCTGGACCACCGGCGACCTGGAACAGCGGGCCGACAGCGGCCTGGAGGTCTTCACTCCGGCCTGGAGCGACGATCGGCGCGGCACCGCCGTCGCACGGTGGCATGCGGTTCTGAGGACCGCCCGCGACCTCGGCGCGCACGCGATTGAGAGGATGTCATGACGACAGCGCAGGAACCGCGATCCGGCTGGAACACTCCGGACCGCCACGGCCGGCTCACTCTCGGCCGCGGCAGCCTGATCGCGCTCGCGCTCCTGGTCGTCGCGATGCTGGCCGGCACGACCTACCGCTCCGACAGCGCCCCGCGAGCCGAGGAGACCGGAAAGTTCGACCCGGCCGGCTACGGCGCGCAGACCTACGAGCCGAAGGTCGTGCCGGCGATCCGGCAGAAGGCCGTCGACATCGTGACGCTGCACAAGGCGATCGCGGCCGGCGCCGACGCGGCCGGCACGCAGTACGGCAACCGCGAGGGCACCGGACCCTACAGCTACGCGGTCACCTTGACCGGAACCGCCGGCGCGGCCGAGAGCGGCCTCCTCCCGGTGACGGTGCCCGGGGTCGGCAAGACCCGCGTTTCTGTGCAGATCGGTCCGGCCATCAACGGCACGGCCCTGCGGGACGCCGTCGGATTCATCAAGTTCGGCCAGTTCACCAACCAGGTCGACTACGCCGACGCGGGTACCGCCCTGAACGACCAGGTGAAGTCCAAGGTCCTGGCGTCCCTCGACGTCGCCTCGCTCAAGGATAAGAAGATCACGGTCGTGGGAGCGATGACCCCGCTGACCGCCGACGTGCTCACGATCACGCCGATCTCCATCGAGGCCGTGTCATGACCACCACGACACCTCGCCCCGGCATCACCACGGCCCCGGTCGCGCCCGTCCTGCGGGCCGTCGACGTCACCAAGGTGTACGGCGGCACGCAGGCGCTCAAGGGCGTCTCCCTCGACATCGCTCCGGGACGTGTGACGGTGCTGTTCGGCGAGAACGGCGCGGGAAAGTCGACGCTGATGAAGATCCTCAGCGCGGTGGAATCGCCCACGACCGGGTACGTCGAGCTGGACGGGCAGGTGGTCGAGTTCGGCAGTGCGCGGGACGCGGCCGACCGCGGTATCTCGATCATCCACCAGGAACTCAGCCTGTGCCCGAACCTGAGCATCCAGGACAACCTGTTCCTGGGACGCGAACGCACCCGCGGCGGCGTCCTCGTCGACGGCTCCACCGAGCGCGCGCTGGCCACGACCGTGCTCCGGCGCCTGGACGAGGCCCTCGACCCTGATCAGCCGGTCGGGGAGTTGCGGCTGGGCCAGCAGCAACTGGTCGAGATCGCCCGCGCGCTGCTGCAGAAGGCCCGGATCCTGATCATGGACGAGCCGACCTCCGCGCTCAGCGCGCCGGAGGTGGAGACCCTCTTCCAGGTCATCCGCGAACTGACCGGCCAGGGTGTGGCGATCGTCTACATCTCCCACCATCTCGAAGAGGCGCTCGACATCGCCGATGACGTCGCCGTGCTCCGCGACGGCTCCATGGTCGCGGCCGCCGCGGCGGCTGACGTCGATCTCGCCTGGGTCGTGCGGAAGATGGTCGGACGAGAGCAGGACGAGCTCTTCCCCGTCCGCGATCCCCACCTCGGGCCGGTCGTCCTCGAGACGATCGAGCTGTCCGTCGCCGATGCCGCCAACCCCGACCGTCTCGCCGTCGACGGCGTCTCGCTGAGTGTCCGCGCCGGTGAGACGGTCGGCATCTACGGACTCATGGGCAGCGGCCGTACCGAACTGCTGGAATGCCTGGCCGGTCGGCTGCACGCCGACTCCGGGCAGGTGCTCATGCACGGCGGCACGCTCACCGGCAACGTCCGCCAACGGATCCGGGCCGGACTGGCCCTGGTCCCCGAGGACCGCCAGCGCGACGGCCTGGTCCA
This sequence comes from Sphaerisporangium sp. NPDC051017, assembly GCF_040683095.1. Classification (NCBI taxonomy): domain Bacteria; kingdom Bacillati; phylum Actinomycetota; class Actinomycetes; order Streptosporangiales; family Streptosporangiaceae; genus Sphaerisporangium; species Sphaerisporangium sp. NPDC051017. The sequence continues at coordinate 22,209 of NZ_JBFBCI010000066.1, read as the reverse complement.
GACCATGAGCGTCGGGCAGAACCTCTCCCTGGCCGCCCTGACCATGTTCGTCCGGCGCCTCTTCGTGAACCGAAGCCGGGAACGCGCCGCGGTCGAGTCGATGATCTCGGATGTCACCGTCAAGACCGCCGGCCCCGACGCCCCGATCGGCTCGCTCAGCGGCGGCAACCAGCAGAAGGTCGTCATCGGCAAGGCGCTGATGACAGGCCCGCGCGTGCTGTTGCTCGACGAGCCGTCCCGGGGAGTCGACGTCGCCGCCAAGGCCGACGTCTTCAAGCTGATGGCCGAGCAGGCCGAACGCGGCCTGGCCGTCCTGTTCACCACATCCGAGACCGAAGAGGCGCTGCGCATTCCCGACCGGCTGCTCGTTCTGGTCCGCGGCCGCCTGGTCGCCGACCTGCGCGCGGGTGAGATCACCCGAGACCGGCTGATGAGCCTGGCCGACGGCGCCGACACCACCGAAGAGGCGTGACCATGACCGACACCCTGACCCACGACCACGCGACCGTCCTGGAGCAGCGCCGTCAGGCGGCCGCGGAGGCCCGTCGGCTCAAGACGCTCAACTCGATCTTCGAACTGCGTGCGTTCATCGCGCTCGGCGTCCTGATCATCGTTTTCAGCCTCCTGTCCGACTCGTTCCTCACCGTCGACAACCTCATCACCATGACCAAGCACGTGGCCATCAACGGCATCCTCGCGCTCGGCATGCTGCTGGTCATCCTCAAGGGCGGCATCGACCTGTCCGTGGGCTCCATCGTGGGCCTGTCGGGCGTGGTCGCCGGAGAACTCCTCAAAGGCGTGCGCCTGAGCCTCTTCGGCGTCATCGCCTACCCGCCGGTGTGGGCCGTGGTCATCTTGTGCATCGCCGTCGGCGCCGTGGTCGGCACGGTCAACGGGATCCTGGTCACAAGGCTGAACGTCGCGCCGTTCATCGCCACCCTCGGCATGTTGTACGTCGCGCGCGGAGCCGCCCTCCTGATCTCCGGAGGCACCACCTACCCCAACCTGGCGGGACAGCCCAGCACGCACAACACGGGCTTCGACTGGATCGGCGGTGGCCGCCCCCTCGGTCTCCCGGTCGCCATCTGGATCATGGTCATCCTGGTGGCCGTCGTGGCCGTCCTGCTCCGCTCTACGCCGTTCGGCCGCTGGCTCTACGCCACCGGCGGCAACGAGCGGGCGACCGAACTCACGGGTGTGCCCGTCAAGCGGGTCAAGACGATCGTCTACATGATCTCGGGCGCCTGCGCCGCGATGTCCGGCATCATCATCGCCTCCGAACTCACCTCAGCCGCCCCGCAGGCCGGAGACAGCTTCGAACTCAACGCCATCGCGGCCGTCGTCATCGGCGGCGCCGCCCTGTCCGGCGGACGCGGCAACGTACGCGGCACGCTCGTCGGCGCCTTTGTGATCGGCTTCCTCGCCGACGGCCTCGTCATCCTCGGCGTCTCGACGTTCTGGCAGATCTTCATCAAGGGCACCGTCATCATCGTCGCGGTCATCCTCGACCAGAGCCAGCAGCGTTTCCAGCGCCGCGGAGCCGCGGCGTCGGCCGTCGCCATCGCCACCAACGAGCCGACCGACCTCGGCGCGACCAAGGTCAGGCCCGAAGACACGGCTCCCTGACCATCACTTTCACCCACCAACCGGCGCGATTCGGTGTCCGGCTCTCCACGATTCCCATCCATCGTCGATGCCGACGTGCCCAACAGGAGGTAGTCATGTCCCACCCCAGCCGCCGTCTGGTCGTCCAGGCCGCCGCGGCCCTGACCGCGGGCCTGCTGACGCTCACCGCGTGCGGATCGTCCGACAAGCCCGAGGGTGCGGGGGCCTCCAGCGCCGCCGCTCCCAAGAGCAACCTGATCGCGATCATAACCCCGTCGCCCGACAACCCGTTCTTCAAGGCGGAGGCCGACGCCTCCAAGGCCAAGGCCGAGGGCCTCGGCTACCAGACCTCGGTCGCCTCGCACGACGACGACCCCAACAAGCAGAGCGAACTGATCGACGCCGCCATCTCCCGCAAGGCCGCGGCGATCATCCTCGACAACGCGGGCGCCGACGCCTCGATCGGCCCCGTCCAGAAGGCCTCCGACGCCGGGATCCCGGTCTTCCTGATCGACCGGGAGATCAACAAGACCGGCATCGCCAAGGCCCAGATCGTGTCGAACAACGCCCAGGGAGCCCAGCTCGCCGCCCAGGAGTTCGTCAAGGCGATGAAGGAGCAGGGTAACTACGTCGAGCTCACCGGCAAGGAGTCCGACACCAACGCCGGCGTCCGCTCCAAGGGATTCGCCGACGTCATCTCCCAGTACCCCGGCATGAAGCGCGTGGCGCAGCAGACCGCGAACTGGGACCAGCAGGAGGCCTTCAGCAAGATGGAGACCATCCTCCAGCGCAACCCCGACATCCAGGGCGTCATCGCCGGCAACGACACCATGGCCCTCGGCGCGGTGGCGGCGCTGAAGGCCGCCAAGAAGACCGACGTGGTCGTCGTCGGCTTCGACGGCAGCCCGGACGCCATCGCGCAGATCAAGGCCGGAGCCATGCTCGCCACGGCGCTGCAGCCGGCCGCGCTCGGCGCGGAGACCGCGGTCGAACAGGCCGACAAGTTCGTCAAGACCGGCTCGACCGGGGCGCAGGAGAAGCAGTCGATCGACTGCGAGCTCATCACCAAGGAGAACGCCGACCAGTACGGTGTCTTCGCCAAGCTCTGAGCCGCCGACCGCCAGGGGCGCAGCACAGCGCCTCGCCCCTGGCCTTCGCAACGTTTACCATGCAGACCGGGTCATCCGGCCGGCGCGCCCGCCTGAACGAGAGGGAACAGGACACCACGTGGTGATCGCTTCGACTCCCAGCCCCGACCACCTGCGACTGCTGGTCAAGGTGGCGCGCATGTACCACGAGCGCGGGCTACGTCAACCCGAGATCGCCGCCCTGCTCAACATGTCCCAGCCGCGCGTGTCCCGCCTCCTCAAGGAAGCCGCCGACCGCAACGTCGTCCGCACCGTGGTCGTCTCCCCCGACGGCGTGCACTCCGAACTCGAAGACGCCCTCGTGCAGCAGTACGGGCTTCGCGACGCCGTCGTCGTCGACGCCGAAGGCGCCGGAACCGACGTCATTCCCGCACTCGCCGCCGCGACCGCCACCTACCTCGACGCCACCCTCAAGGGCGGCGACACCATCGGGATCTCCTCCTGGAGCGCCACGCTCCTGGAATCGGTCAACGTCATGCGCGCCAAGGCCACCCCCGTCGCGGAAGAGGTCGTCCAGATCGTCGGCGGATCGGGAAGCCCAGAGGTCCAACTGCACGCGACCCGCCTCACCAGCCGCCTCGCCGAACTCACCGGCGCACGACCGGTCTTCGCGCCCTCGGCCGCACTCGTCGGCAGCCGCGAACTCCGCGAGCTGCTGTCCAAGGAACCCACCGTCGCCCAGGTCATGCAGACCTGGTCACGCCTCACCCTCGCACTCGTCGGCATCGGCACCCTCGAGCCCTCCCCGCTGCTCCGCCGCTCCGGCAACGCGATCACCCTCGAAGACCAGCGCCAGCTCCAGGAGCTCGGAGCGGTCGGCGACGTCTGCACCCGCTACTTCGACGCTGAGGGACGAGCCGTCGAAGCCGATTTCGACGACCGCATCATCGGCATAACCCCGGACCAGCTCCGTGCTGTGGATCGCCGCATCGGCGTCGCCGGAGGTGCCTCCAAACTCGCCGCGATCCGCGGCGCGGCCCGCGGCGGCTGGATCAACATCCTCATCACCGACGTCGACGTCGCCCGGGCCCTCCTGAACCGCGGCTGACCGAGAAAGGGCAGCACGTTCGGATCCAGGCGCGCGGCGGTCGCCTGTTCCCGCACGGTTCACGACCTGCGCGCGGTGCCGGCGGGGAGGTTCCTCAGCCGGTCCGGATCCCCGGCCGGGCCAGGACGCGCTCGGCGGCCTCCTGGCGGGCCGTGCGCGCCGCGTACTCGAACTCCTGCCGCGGGTCCTGCATGGCGCCGAGCGGGACGATCTCCCGCCGGAAGAAGAACCCCATGACCCAGTCGGCGAGGACGCGCGACTTCTTGTCCAGGGTCGGCACCTTCGACAGGTGGTAGGCGCGGTGCAGCAGCCAGGCGGGGTACCCGCGCAGCTCGTGCCCGCGAACGTTGGCGACCCCCCGGTACCGCCCCAGGCTCGCCACCGAGCCCGTGTCGCGGTGCGCGTACGGCCGGCGGCACCCGCCGCGCAGGGTGGCGAGGAGGTTGTCGGCCAGCCGGGCGGCCTGCCGTACGGCGTGCTGGGCGTTGGGCGGGGTGGTCTCCCCCGGCCGGGTGAGGTCGGGGACGGCGGCGCAGTCGCCGGCGGCGAAGGCGAACCGGGTGCCCTCGACGGTGAGGAAGGGGTCGACCTTGACCCGGCCCTTCTCGTCCAGCGGCAGGTCCCCGCTCGCGCACAGCGGGTGGGGTTTGACGCCTGCCGTCCACACGAGGGTGCCGGCGTCGAACTCGTCGCCGTCGCTGAGGATGATGTGATGGTCGACGGCCGACTCGAGCCTGGTCCCCAGGCGCACCTCGATGCCCCGCCGGCGCAACTGCTGGGCCGTCCACCGGCCCATCTCGGGGCTGACCTCGGGCAGGATGCGGCCGGTGGCCTCGACCAGCGTCCAGCGCATGTCCCGCCGCGCGACGCCGGGGAAGTAGCGGCAGGCATCGGCCGCCATGTCCTCCAGCTCGGCCAGGGCCTCCACGCCGGCGTAGCCGCCGCCCACGAACAGGAAGGTGAGCGCCCGCCGCCGTACCCGCTCGTCGGTGGTCGAGACGGCCAGGTCGAGCTGGGCGATGACGCGGTTGCGCAGGTGGATGGCCTCTTCCAGGGTCTTGAAGCCGATGCCGCACTGGGCGAGGCCCGGGATGGGCAGGGTGCGGGAGATCGAGCCGGGCGAGAACACGAGGTAGTCGTACTCCAGATGCCGCGCGGGCCCGGCGGCGGGCTGGAACCGGGCGGTTCGCGACCCGAGGTGCACGTTCTCGACGCGGCCGCTGAGGACCTCGCAGCTCGGCAGCACGCGGCGCAGGAAGACGACGACATGCCGGGGTTCGATGTTCCCCGCGGCCGCCTCCGGCAGGAAGGGCTGGTAGGTCATGTACGAGTCGAGGTCGGCGACGGTGACGCGGGCCTCGCCGCGGCGCAGGCGGCGCTGGAGCCGCAGGGCGGCGAACATGCCGACGTGGCCGCCGCCCACGACGAGTATGCGTGGAGTTCGCTGCCACATGCTTCTTGACGTACCCCGCCAGAGCGCAGCGCATTGTGATTTGTCAGATTTGAAAGCGCATTGTCAGACTTGTCCCATTCAACCCCGTGCGGAGGACCAGCTCCTTGGCGAGCCTCCGCGCCACCCACAGGCCCATGCCGCGCGTGACGCTCCATCGGCGAGTTGGTCCGCGTGTACGAGGACGTCACCGGCCGCGCCGAGCCCGTGGAGCGGGACGAGGTCGAGGCCGCCTGACCTCGCCTCCCCGTCGAAAGCCCGTGTCGCGTCGCGTGACACGGGCTTCGCCGCTTCCCCGCCGTCCGTGCCTCCAGCCGGGGGCAAGCCGCTTCCAAGTCCGGCCCGCCACCATGGGCGCCATGACACATCCGAGCGCGTCCGGCTGGGCGATGGGAAAGGGCCGCACGCCCGGGCCCGTCGGCATGTACATCCTTCTCGTCTGCTGGGTGGTCCTGGGACTGACGCCCGTGCTCTTCTCCACCCGCGACCTGATGCTCGCGACCGGCAGGGCGGGCGCCCCCGGCAGCCTGACCGTCACGTCCTGCCAGGCGCTCGGCAAGGGGCGATACGACTGCCAGGGCCTGTTCGTCCCCGACGACGACGCGCTGAAGACCAAGACCTTCCAGGCCTCGCCGGACTCACGGGCCGGTCAGAGCTACCGGGCACGGCTCGACGTCGAAACCGGCCGCGTGGTGCGCACCGGGACCGCCGGAGTGCTGGCCCAGTTCGCGCTCATCGGCCTCACGCCCCTGGTGTACGCGGGGCTGCCGTACGCGACGATGTTCGCGCTCGGCGTCAGGCGGGGACGGCGCATCGCGGGCAGGCTCGGCGTGGTCGTCGCGGGCGCGTCCCTGGTGCTGGTCGTCACCGGCATGGTCGCCGCGTACGCCTGAGGCGGCGCGACACGATCTTCAGGGCGTGCGGAACAAGAGGCTTCTGGCCTCGTCACCGAACCCGAGCCCCCGGTACAGGCGCGCGGCCACGGGGTGGGCGTCGTCGCCGCGCGGGGCGACCACGGCCAGGCGCGCCCCCGCGTCCCGCGCCGCGCCCAGGGCCCCGGGCCGTGGTCAGGTGACGTCCCGGCCGGGGGCTTTCCACGTGTTGCACACCTTGGGGCCGCCCGCGCGGTACCCGCGCTCGAACCAGCGCAGTTGCGTGGCGAGCCGCCCGTGGTCGCGGACCCACTGGGCGTCGAGAGTGCCTTGGTAGAGGGTCCGGAACTCCCAGAGCGACGGGACGGCCCCGCCCATGGCCTTGAGCGCCACGCCCGCCAGGCACTCGGCCTGGAGCTCCAGGCGCCTGCTCAGGGCGTCCTTGACCTTCGGCGTCTTGGCGTCGTACCAGGCGGCGTGCTCGTAATCGGTGATGTTCATCAGATACTGGATGTGGTGCCCGTACTCGTGGGCGATGACTTCGGCCACCCAGGCCTCCTGCCCCCGGTAGGCGTCCGACGGCTCCAGGAGGACCCAGTATTTCCTGGCCCGGCCGCAGTAGGTGCCGCCGGCGCCTTTCATCGGCATTTGACCGCACACGCGATCCTTGACCCGGCGCGGCACGAACACGGCCCGCGGTGGTACGAACCACAGCTTGGCCGCCTTGAAGTCACGCGCCCAGATGCCGTCCAGGCAGGAGGACATGGCCTTCCCGTAGCGCCGCATCGAGGCGAGGCCGCCCGTCCTGAACGCAGGTAGCCGGCAGCGCGCCTTCGCGGCCTTCGGCGCGTTGTAGAGCGGGCTCTTGAGCGCGGCCTCGCGGCCCCACGGAGCTATCACCCTGTCCGGCAGTTCCCTCACCGTAGGCGAAGGCGAGGGGGGAGGGGACGGGGACGGGGGTGCGGAAGAGGAAGTGGCCAGCGGAGTGGTCCACCGTCCCCCGCCCATGGGGAACTCGGGTGGCGGCTCCGCGGTGCAGGCGGTGAGAAGGACGCACGCGCTGAGGAGGGAGAGGATGCGGCGCATGATCGCGCAGCATATGGTGCCTTTATTACGAAGCAGGTAACGGGTGACATTTCATGAAATGCCATCCCTCAATATGGTCCAGCCCGAAAAGGCTTAGTCGGCGAACCGCGCCATCCTGCGGATCTTGTTCATCGCGTCCAGCGCCGCCACCTTGTAGGACTCGGCCAGGGTCGGATAGTTGAACACCGCGTCCACCAGATAGTCGACCGTGCCCCCGCAGCCCATGACCGCCTGCCCGATGTGCAGCAGTTCGGTGGCGCCCGTGCCGAATACGTGCACCCCGAGCAGCCCGCGGTCCTCCGGGGACACCAGGAGCTTCAGCATGCCGTAGGTGTCGCCGATGATCTGCCCGCGCGCCAGCTCGCGGTACCGGGACACCCCCACCTCGAAGGGGATCAGCGACTTGGTCAGCTCGTCCTCGGTCTTGCCGATGAAGCTGATCTCGGGGACGGTGTAGATGCCGATCGGCTGGAGGTGGGAAATGCCGTTGAGCGGCTCGTCGCACGCGTGGTGACCCGCGATCCGCCCCTGCTCCATCGAGGTGGCGGCCAGCGCGGGGAAGCCGATGACGTCCCCGACCGCGTAGATGTGCGGCACGGCCGTGCGGTAGTGCTCGTCCACCGCGATGCGGCCCCGCTCGTCGGCGGACAGGCCGGCGGCGGCGAGGCCGAGCCCGTCGGTGACCCCGTTGCGCCCCGCCGAGTACATGACCGTCTCGGCCGGGATCTTCTTGCCGCTCTCCAGCACGGTGACGCAGCCGCGCGCCCGGCGCTCGACGGAGGCGACGGTCTCGCCGAAGCGGAAGGTGACCGCGAGGTCGCGCAGGTGGTACTTCAGCGCCTCCACGACCTCCAGGTCACAGAACTCCAGCATGCGGTCGCGCCGCTCGACCACGGTGACCTTGGTGCCGAGCGCGGCGAACATGGATGCGTACTCGATGCCGATGACGCCGGCGCCGACGACCACCATCGACTCGGGCACGCGCTCCAGCCGGACCATCCCGTCGGAGTCGATGATCGTGCGGTCGTCGAAGTCCACGCTGGCGGGGCGGGCGGGCCGGGTGCCGGTGGCGATGATGATCTTGTCGGCGGTGACCTTGGTGGTCTTGCCGTTCTCGTCGGCGATCTCGACGCTGTGTGGGTCAAGGAACCGGCCGCAACCGACCAGCATCGTGACGTGGTTGCGGGAGAGCTGGCTGCGGACCACGTCGATCTCGCGTCCCACCACGTGCGCGGTGCGCATGGTGAGGTCGGCGATGGTGACGTCCTCCTTCAGCCGGTAGCTCTGCCCGTACATCTCCCGCTGGTTGAGGCCTGTGAGGTAGAGGACGGCCTCGCGCATCGTCTTGGAGGGGATCGTGCCGGTGTTGATGCACACCCCGCCGATCATGTCGCGCCGCTCGACAATGGCCACTTTGCGTTCGAGCTTGGCCGCCGCGATGGCCGCCTTCTGACCGCCGGGGCCAGAACCCAGAACAAGTACCTCGAAATCCGACACAAGGCCAAGTGTGGGGCCTGCCTGTTGCAAGGTGAATACCCCGGATCCTACTGAGACGCGAATTCGCTATAACACTGGGATCACAGGAGGATGCTTGGTTTCATGGGCGCATGTCGATTCGTAGCGCATACATGATCGTAGCGGCGACGACGTTGGCGCTCTGCCCGGTCCCGGGCGAGCAGGGCCCGAAGCAGTCCCGGGAATCGCGGCCTCCCGCCGCCCGCACCGCGGCCCCCGCCTCCCCCACGTCCCCCGCGCCCACGGCGTCCCTCCCGGTCTACCCGCCCCACGCGCCGCCGGTGACGAGCCGCCCCACCGCCCCGGGCGGCGGCGGGGCCGGCCGGCCAGGCGGGAACTCGCTGGACGGGCCCCCGCCTCCCGTGTACGACCGCAGGTACGGCGGCACGCCCACGGCCTCCGCCCCTCCCCGGGGCATCGACTCTCCGGCCCCTCCCCCCGGTGGCCCCTGGTCCGCCGACCGGACGGCTCCCCCGGCCGCGACCGTCTCCCCCCGCACGAGCGCGCCGCCGGCGCCCGGCCCCACGGCGGGCGCCGACGTGTCCGCGCAGGCCGATCCCAAGTGGGGCACGCCGGTCCTCGTGGAGAACTTCGACGGCACGCAGATCGACCGGGGCAAGTGGGACGTCTACCATTCCCCCGGCGCCGCGGTGAACCCGCGCACCTCGCAGGCGACCACCGTCCACGACGGCATGCTGCACATGACCGGCGGCTTCTACGGCGGCCAGGACCTCTCCGGCGGCGTCGCCGGCCATCTGGCGCAGACCTACGGCCGCTGGGAGGTCCGGTTCCGCGGCGAGCCCGGCCGCGGGTACTCGCTGGTCACGCTGCTGTGGCCGGACAGCCAGAGCCCCGAGTACACCGAGATCGACTTCGCCGAGGTGATCGACGCGTCGCGGCAGACCGGCGGCATCTTCATCCATCGCGGCGAGTCGCGGCAGGCGCAGAGCCTCATGCGCGCGGACTTCACCCAGTGGCACACGGTGGCCGTCGACTGGCTGCCGGGGCGGCTGACGTTCTGGCTGGACGGCAGGAAGACGTGGGACTACACCGGGCCGAACGTCCCTCCGGGGCGGCCGATGCACCTCACCCTGCAGAACGACGTGGTCTGCAACCAGTGGTCGCCCTGCCGGGACTCGACCACGCCGGCCACGGTGTCGATGTTCGTCGACTGGGTCAAGATCTACCGGGCGCCCTGACCCCGCGCGGGGCCGGTCCCGCGAGCAGTTCGGCCGCCTTGAGCCCGAGGTGCAGGACGAGCCGGTCCTCGCCGTCGGCGAGGTCGAGCCCGGTGACCCGCTCGGCCTTGGCCAGCCGGTAGTACAGCGTCTGGCGGTGCACGCCGAGCCGCGCGGCGGTCTCGCCGACGTGCCCGCCGCGGTCGAGGTAGGTCTCCACGGTTCGCGCGAGCTCGCCGTCCAGCGCCGCCGCCTCGGCCGCGAGGTCGGCCAGCTCCGCGCCGGGCAGCCGGGCCAGCAGGCGGTGGACGCCGAGGCCGTCCCAGCGGGCGACGGGCGCGAACCTCGGCACCCGCTGGGCGACGCGCAGCGCGAGGGTGGCCTCGCGCCAGCTCCGCCACGCCTCGCCGGGGTCCTCCCTGACGCCTCCGATGCCGGCGGCCGTGCCGTACATGCCGAGCACCCGGGACGCGACGGCCTCGGCCTGGGCGGCGGGGGCCAGGACGGCGGTGAGGGGGTCGCCGGGGTCGGCGAGGACGCCGCGGGGCAGCGTCCACAGCGGCACGACCCCGCCGGGCGCGCTCTGCACGGCGATCGCGGCGACCGGCCCCGCCAGGTCGAGCCGGGCCGCGGCGCGCAGCTCGGGGTCGGCCGACAGCAGGTCGCGCAGGCGCTCGCCCAGGTCCTGGCGGCTGCGCGCCTCGCGGGCGAGGACGGCGGCGGCCCGGTCGACCATGGGCACGACCTGCGCCAGCCGTTCGTCGCCGAGCGCGCCGGCGTCGAGCAGCCACAGGTAGCCGTAGGTGACGCCGCGGTGGCGCAGGGGGACGCAGACGCGGGCGAGGACGCCGAGGCCCTCGTCGGCGGGGATGCGCACGGGGCCCGCGGCCGAGGTGATGCCGTAGCCCTCGAAGTAGGCGCGGACCTCGTCGGTGGCGCGGCGGCGCAGGATGGACTCGCGCCGCACGGTGTCGATGTCGCCGCTCTGCGCCGCGTAGGCGAGCATCTGGAGCGAGCGGTCCTCCAGCGTCGCGGGGGCGTCCAGCACGCGCGCGATCTCGTCCACGATTTCCTGCAGGTCCACCTGAACATTGTCATACATCTGTATGAATCGGGTGGACGCCGGGCGTGGCGGATGTCCATGGAAGCCACTGAACTGCGGATTTAGGGTGGTTTACATGCTCGGTTCGTTGCTTCTGGCGGTCTCGCGGAGCCCTCTCGCGCGCCGCGCCGTCTCGGGATTCCCGGTCACCCGGCACGTGGTGAACCGGTTCGTCGCGGGCGAGGACGCCGGGGACGCGCTGTCCGCCGTGCGCCGCCTCACCGACGCCGGCCTGTCGGTCACCCTCGACCATCTGGGCGAGGAGACCACCGACGCGCGCGCCGCGTCCGGCACGGTCAAGGCGTACGTCGCGATGCTGGACGCGCTGCGGCCGCTCGGGCTCGGCGAGCGCGCCGAGGTGTCGGTCAAGCTGTCGGCGGTGGGTCAGCGCCTCGACCAGGGCATGGCCCTGGACCACGCGCGCGAGATCTGCGCCGCCGCCCGCGACGCCGGCAGCGCCGTGACCTTGGACATGGAGGACCACACCACGGTCGACTCCACGCTGTCGATCCTGCGCGACCTGCGCGAGGACTTCCCCGCCACCGGCGTCGCCGTCCAGGCGTACCTGCTGCGCAGCGAGGGCGACCTGCGCGATCTGTCGTACGAGGGCTCGCGCGTCCGCCTGGTCAAGGGCGCGTACGCCGAGCCGGCCTCGGTGGCCCACCAGAAGAAGTCCGAGGTGGACAAGGCGTACGTGCGGTGCCTGCGCATCCTCATGCGGGGGAAGGCCTACCCCATGGTGGCCACGCACGACGACCGGCTCATCTCGATCACCGAGCTGCTCGCCGACCGCTACAGCCGCGGCCGCGACTCCTTCGAATACCAGATGCTCTACGGGATCAGGACCGACAAGCAGGAGGCGCTCGCCGTCGCCGGCTCCACGGTCCGCGTCTACGTGCCCTACGGCGACGACTGGTACGGGTACTTCATGCGCCGCCTCGCCGAGCGCCCGGCCAACGTCGCCTTCTTCCTGCGTTCACTCCGCTCCAAGTGAGGTCTTCCATGGATGCCGTCACCAACGTCCCCGTCCCGGCCAACGAGCCGGTCCACGGTTACGCCCCCGGCAGCGCCGAGCGGGCCGCCCTGGAGAGCCGCGTCAAGGAACTGTCCGGCCCGGCGATCGATCTGACGATGACGATCGGCGGCGAGCGGAGGATGGCCTCCGGCGCCCCGATCGACGTGGTGCAGCCGCACAACCACGCGCAAGTGCTCGGGCGCACGGCCGACGCCTCGGCCGCCGACGTGCGGGCCGCCGTGGACGCGGCGCTGAAGGCCGCCCCGGCGTGGCGGGCGCTGCCGTTCGAGGAGCGCGCGGCGATCTTCCTGAAGGCGGCCGACCTGCTGTCGGGGCCGTGGCGGGCGACGCTGAACGCCGCGACGATCCTCGGGCAGTCGAAGACGGCGCAGCAGGCCGAGATCGACGCCGCCTGCGAGCTGATCGACTTCCTGCGCTTCAACGTCGCGTTCGCCCGCCAGTTGCTCACCGAGCAGCCGAGCTCGTCGCCGGGCGTGTGGAACCGCATGGAGTACCGGCCGCTCGAAGGTTTCGTGCTGGCGATCACGCCGTTCAACTTCACCGCCATCGCCGGGAATCTGCCGACTTCCGCGGCTTTGATGGGAAATGTCGTCGTATGGAAGCCGTCGCCGACGCAGCAGCTCGCCGCGCACTTCACCATGCGCCTGCTGGAGGAGGCCGGGCTGCCGCCGGGCGTCATCAACATGGTGACCGGCAACGGCGCGGCCGTCTCCGAGGCGGCGCTGACCGACCCGCGCCTGGCCGGCATCCACTTCACCGGCTCCACCGCGACCTTCCAGCACCTGTGGGGGACCGTCGGCGCCAACATCGCCGGCTACCGGTCCTACCCCCGCCTGGTCGGTGAGACCGGCGGCAAGGACTTCGTGCTCGCCCACCCCTCCGCCAACCCGGCCGTGCTGACCACGGCGCTGATCCGCGGCGCGTTCGAGTACCAGGGCCAGAAGTGCTCGGCGGCCTCCCGCGCCTACGTCCCGCGCTCGATCTGGTCGGCGATCCGCGACGACTTCGTGGCCACCGCCGAGTCGCTGACGGTGGGCGACGTCGCCGCCGACCTGTCGACGTTCATGGGCGCGGTCATCGACGCCCGCGCGTTCGCCAAGAACAGGGACGCCATCGACCGCGCCCGCGCCACCGGCTCGGTCGAGGTGCTCACCGGCTCCTACGACGACTCCACCGGCTACTTCGTGCGGCCCACCGTCCTGGTCGGCTCCGACCCCGAGGACGAGATCTTCGTCAAGGAGTACTTCGGGCCGATCCTCGCCGTGCACGTGTACGACGACGGGCACTACGACACCGTGCTGGACCAACTGGAGGGCGTGTCGCCGTACGCGCTGACCGGCTCGATCATCGCCCAGGACCGGTACGCGATCACCTCGGCGACCGAGCGGCTGCGCTTCGCGGCGGGCAACTTCTACGTCAACGACAAGCCCACGGGCGCGGTCGTCGGCCAGCAGCCGTTCGGCGGGGCCAGGGCCTCGGGGACGAACGACAAGGCCGGCTCGATCTTCAACCTGGTCCGCTGGGTCAACGCCCGCGCGATCAAGGAGACGTTCGTGCCGCCGGTCGTCACGCCGCCCTTCCGGGGTGACATCCCGCAGAGCGGCTGGCAGCAGCCGAGCCTGTCGAAGCTCGGCTACTCCGATTGAACTCCTCCCCGGCCTGAAGGCCGGAGGTTCTCCCGTCGCGTCGTGGTCAAGCGGCGCGCGGGGGTTGACGCTTCGCAGACCGGGCAGTCCCGAGGTCTCCACGTCCTGACACCACAGTTCCTGCGGCGTTGCGAATGTTGATCGCGGCGTTGGTGTCGGCGTGGCCGGTCCACCCGCATCCGGGGTCGGCGCAGGAGAACCGGGTGCCGTCACGGGAGGCCGCGTCGCGGTGCCCGCACCGGTGGCAGGTCTGCGAGGTGCCCGGGGCGGGCACCTTCACCACCAGCCCGCCGCGATCACGGGTCTTGTACTCCAGCAAGGTGACCGTACGGCCCCACGCCTCGCCGCTCATGGCACGGTTCAGCCCCGCCTTCCGCGTCACGTTCCGGCCGGGTCGCTCGACGGTACCCGTGGCGGAGCGGACCATGTTCGTGATCTTCAGATCCTCCACCACGACCACGCCGAAGGTGCCGGCGAGTTCGGTGGTGGTCTTGTGCTGCCAGTCCACGGCTCGGCGCTTGGCTGTCGCGCGGAGCCTGGCCATCTGGTCATAGGTACGGGTCAGCCGATGAGAAATCCGCTGCCCGGGGGTACGGGCGGCGCGCCGGCGGGCGGACTTCTTCTCCAGGCGGCGCAGGTGTTCTTTCTCGCCGCCGGTGAGCCAGGGCCCGTGCTCACGCGGGGTGCCGTCCGACAGGGCCAGGGCGACGTTGATTCCCCGGTCGATCCCGACCTGCGGGCCACAGTGGCGGACCGGGGCAGGCACCTGGCGTTCGGTCCGGAACACGATGTGCCAGCCGAAGGCGTCCTTGACCAGGCGGGCTCCGGTGATCCGCCCGGCCGGGCCGCCCTTGGTGACGCCGGGCAGGTCCTTGGTCCACCGGAACCGCACCCGCCCGGCCTTGGGCAGGCTGACCGCACCCCACCGCCGGTTGACCCGCTTGATCTGCAGATCGCGGGCCTGGGGCACATCAACGGCCATCCGGGATCTCAACCGGGCCTTGAACCTCGGGCGCCCCGCAGGGTGATCAGGGTCGAAGAAGTTCACCCACGCCTGCCGGTAGGTCTTCAGCACCGCCTGAGCCGCCTGGGCGGGCAGCCGGCCCATCCAGTCGATCTCACCACGAGCCACCCGGATCGCCTCATCGCACTCCTTCAACGTCGCCAACCGGCCCTGCCGGAAGGTGAAGTACTCGTGCAGCAGGTTCCACAGCGCGCGAGCGGTGTGCGCCTGACCGTCCAGCACCGCCGCCTGGGCCACGCTCAACTCCAGGCGGGCCACATGCGCCCGCGCCTGCTTTACCTTCGCCACACCGTGATCGTATCGTTTCATTGCGTCACCGGGACGGAAACCGAACCTCGATGCGCGCACCGGACGGCACGTCGTCTCCAACCTCCACGCCCATTTTGCGTTCGTCTGGTGTTCATCACGAAGTATCGGCGTGGCGCCTTCACCGGCCCGATGCCGGTCCGAAGCGAACAGATCATGCGGGAGGTCTGTGCCGTCTTCGAGGTCGAACATCGTGAGTTCAACGGCGAGGCACGGCCACGTCCACCTGATGGTCCACCATCCGCCCAAGGTCGCCTTGTCCAAGCCGGTCAACTCGTTGAAGGGGTTTCGGCTCGGATGCTGCGCAAGGAGTTCGGCGCCCACGCCCGCAAGCACCTGCAGGGTGATCATTTCTGGTCCGGCTCCTACTTCGCCGGGCAGGTTGGCCGGGGCCCCACTGACCGTGCTCAAGCAGTACATCGAGCAGCAGAAACGACCGGTCTGATCGGAGTGGACGCCGGTTCACTTGACGGCGAATCGGTCATGCCCCGCTACGCGGGACGGTCCGCTTCACCCCGGCCTGAAGGCCGGAGCACTACGGACGAAACCGGTAGAGGCTTTACCCGGAGCTTGGGCCGAGGAGGAGAAGGACGGGAACGTCCCCGGTGTCACAGGGCGGGGCGATGGAGACGTATGCCCTTTTCATGACCATCTGCGTTAACTGACGGGTCATGATCGTCGGTATGGCTACGGATGTCCCACACGTGATCACCTTGGGAGTCCTCCGTGCCGCACCTCGACCGACGATCCTTCCTGGTCACCGGACTGGCCGCGGGGGCGGTCGCCGCCGTCCCCGCCACCTCGGCGCTCGCCGAGCCCGCCCCCGCCGCCGAGACGGCGCGAAGCCTCGCCTCCCGGGGCCTGCGCGCCGACCCGTTCATGCTGGGCGTCGCCTCAGGCGACCCCGGCCCCGGCGGGTTCGTCATCTGGACGCGCCTGGCCCCGCAACCGCCGGCCGAGGACGGCATGGGCGGCATGCCGTCCCGCCCGTTCGCCGTGCTGTGGCAGGTGTACGCCGACGAGCGCTGCCGCCACGTCGTGCGCGCGGGCGTCGAGGTAGCGGGCCCCGAGTGGGGGCACAGCGTCCATGTCGAGGTCGAGGGACTGCAGCCCGGCCGCGATTACTGGTACCGGTTCCGCCTCGGCGGGTACGTGTCACCCGTCGGCCGGGCGAGGACCGCGCCGCACCCGCTGACATTCGGCGGGCCGCTCGTCATGGCGTTCGTCTCCTGCGCGCAGTACGAGCACGGCTACTTCACGTCCTACCGGCGCCTGGCCGAGGACCACCCCGACATCGTGCTGCACCTCGGCGACTACCAGTACGAGTACACCAAGAACACCTACACCATCCCCGGCGGCAACGTCCGCGACCACGAGGGCCCGGAGACCGAGACGCTGGCCGGCTACCGGCAGCGGCACGCCCAGTACAAGGCCGACCTCGACCTGCAGGCCGCGCACGCCACCGCGCCGTGGCTGGTCGTCTGGGACGACCACGAGGTGGACAACAACTGGGCCGGCGAGGTGCCCGAGCGGCCCGACGTCCCGCAGCCGAACTTCCTCGCCCGCCGCGAGGCCGCCTTCCGCGCCTACTACGAGAACATGCCGCTGCGCCGCACGTCCGTCCCGCGCGGCATCGACATGCAGCTCTACCGGCGGATCCGGTGGGGCCGCCTGGCGACGTTCCACATGCTGGACACCCGTCAGTTCCGCGACGACCAGGCCTGCGGCGACGGGTACCGCGACTGCCCGGCGGCCTCCGACCCGGCCCGCTCGATCACCGGGGACGAGCAGGAGCGGTGGCTGATCGACGGGTTCCACCAGTCGCGTGCCCAGTGGGACATCATCGGCCAGCAGGTCTTCTTCGGCCGGCGCGACAACGACCCCGGCCCCGCCAAGGTGACCAGCATGGACGCCTGGGACGGTTATGTCTCCTCCCGCCAGAGGATCACCCAGGGCTGGGTGGACGCCGAGGTGCGCAACGCCGTCGTCCTCACCGGGGACGTGCACGCGCACTGGGCCGGGGACCTGAAGCTCGACTACGACGACCCCGGAAGCCCGGCGGTCGGGTCGGAGCTGGTCGCCACCTCGATCAGCACAGGCGGCGACGGCGCGGACTCCGACCCTGCCGCCCACCCGTTCCTGCGGATCAACCCGCATCTGAAGTTCTACAACAACCAGCGCGGCTACGTGCTGACCAAGGTGGACCGCGAGCAACTCACCGCCGACTTCCGCGTGGTGCCCCAGGTCCAGGTGCCCGGCTCCCCGGTGCACACCAAGGCGACCTTCGTCGTCGAGGACCGGGTGCCCGGCGTGCGGCAGACCTACCTGCGCCCGGTCGACCCCGCGCTGAGGACGACCCGCGAGACGACCGTCGAGGACACCGTCCGGCTGGAGACCGAGCGTCCCTGACCCGCGGAATCCCGGAGGCGCCGCGGCGCCCGGCCTTCGGGCCGCCGCGTCCCGAAACCGCCCCCTTCCCGCGCCACCGGGTGCGGTTGAGGAGTTCCAAACCCCGGAGCCGCCATCGCCACCGCACGCGGTCCTCAGTCCCCCGCGTTCGGACCACGGCTTCCGGACGACACTTGCGGCCCGCACCGGTCGGCCCGCAAGTGTTCAGACGGCGATGTCCTTGGCGGCGATCACCTTGCCGATGCGGACCCGTACCAGGACCTCGCCCGGCGCGCCGTTGCGCCTGCCGTACTCTTCGGCGCGATCGGGGCCCATGTACCGGCCGCCGAGGACGGTGGCCCACTTCAGCAACTCCTCCAGGTCGTCCGAGAGGGTCGCCGTGCCGTCGATCATGACGAACGCGTACGGCGCCCGCTCATCGTCCACGCACAGCGCCACACGAGGGTCGCGGCGGATGCTCTTGGCCTTCTGGCCGGTGGCACTGGTCGTGAAGATCAGATCGTCGCCGTCCAGCGTGAACCATATGGGGGTGACGTGCGGGCGGCCGTCGCCACGGGTGACCCCGATCTTCCCCGTCCGCGTGCCCTCCAGCACGAACCGCCGCCATTCACTATCACTCATCCGTTCCATAATGTCACGCTACGTCATGTCGGCCCGTACCCGGAAAGGACCAGCAGGACGGCGCCGACGGCGCCGAACTAGGCGTTCGCGCCGACGATGACTGTGATCTCGCCGGGCAGCGCGGCCAGGTCGAGGGACTCGGAACTCCGGTACAGGGAGGATGACAGGACTGGCGCGGGCAGCTCGGCTTGGTCGAGCCGATCGTCGAGTTGGTCCACTGCCACCGAGGAGCCCAGGAGCGTGATGGTGGTCAGCGCCAGCAGTCCGACGGCGATGGCGCGGCGCGGGCGTGGTGCCGGTGCCAGCAGGGCGGCCGCACGCTGGGCGACCTGTCCACCGGTGGCCGACAGGCTGACGGAGGAGGTGCCCGTGGATCCTTGGCCGAGGTCATCGGCGCGCAGCGCGGCGGCCTTGGCAAGTGCCGCACGGGCCAGCGCGCGGGCGACCAGCCGGCGGTTGCCGAGCCGGTGCGCCGCGGCTTCATCGGCGGCTCGCTCGACTGCGAACCGCACCGCGCGGGCGGTGGGGCGCAGGAGGGGGTTGGTCGCGGAGGCGAGGTGCGCCACTTGGACGTAGATGTGGTGCCGGCCGGAGACGTGAGCTGCCTCGTGGGCGAACAGCACACGGCTTTCCTCACCGTCCAGAGCGCGCAGCATGGCGGTCGTCACGACAATACGTGCGGGAGTTCCGGGCAGTGCTGGAAGCGTGTAGGCGTCCGGCACCGCACCGGGCACGATGACCACCCCGTCGGGACCCGGTACCAGTCGCCGGGCCGTGCCCGCGAATCTGACCAGCTCGCGAATCACCCGCGCGGTCGTGTGCAAACCCGCGGCGAGCAGCAGTGCGGCGCATATCCCAGCCATCGCCTCGGCCGCCACCGGCCACGGCTGTTGGGCGCCGAGCCGGCTCGCGGACCAGTTGCCGAGCCACGCCACCTCAGGTACCTGCGCAAATAGCAGGAACCCGAACGTGGTCAGCACCGTCCCCGTGCCCATGGCCACGATCACCATCGCGATCGGGACCAGTCGGACCGCCATCCCGGGCGGCAGGGTTCGCGCGATCCACGGACCGAGAAGGCCGAGCACGAGATTGGCCACCAGCGGTGACCACACCAGCCACGCCACCGCTCACTCGCCCGTTGTCCGGCGGGCACTCCCCCGCCCGTGGCGACCGTCTTCGAGGCCGCGCAGCAGCTCGGTGAGCAGCCGCTCGTCCTCGAGACCGAGGTCGGCGACGAAGTGAGCAAGCACACCGGCACGGTCGCTGCCCTTCCCGAGCAGACGGCTCATCTGCGCGGCCACGGCGATCGACTGCGCCGCCACGGCGTCGGAGGCCACCCGGTAGGCGTAGGCGCGGCCGGCGGGCTCGCGCTCGGCCAGCCCTCGCTTGTGCAGCCGGGCGAGGGTGGTCATTACGGTGGTGTAGGCGAGTTCGCCACCAAGCTGGGTTTGCACCTCACCAGGAGTCAGCGGTCCACCGGCCTCGGTCAGGCAATCCAGGATCTCCTGCTCCAGGACGCCCGGGGGACGCCTGCCTGACCTTCGCGGCGACTCGGTCATTCCCACCCCCAGGTCTACTACAGACCGCAATCGTAGCTTGCGCCGTAGAGGTGCGGGCTCATGCCTGCAGGTGTTTCAGGGTCGTCTCGAGGGTCTTCATCGCCGCCCCGCATCGCGCCTGGCTCGGGGAGTCGGCCCGCAACGCGGTCAGCGCCCCGTCGATCGCACCGTCCAGAGCGTGCCAGTCACTCGGCGAGCGGGGCTTGAGACCAGCCTCGGCGGCGTCCCAGGCCACCTCGAGATCCTTGATCCGGGCCTTCGCCCCAGCCAGGTCACCCTTGGCGGTGAGTGCGTTGACGTCGTCGATGATGACGGCGAAGGAAGACAGGTCCCCGAGCTTGGAACTCGATGCCTGCGTCACCCCCGCAGGGGAATCGGCGGGTTGGGCTGCGGCGCCTGCTGACATCCAACTGCCGATCCCGACGACGATCACGATGCCGGCGGCCGCCCACCCCAGGTCCGCGGGCCGGCCCAGGCTAGCCCTGCCCGACTTGCCCTCGGCGTGCGAGCCCGCGCGGCGGGCCCTGGTCGCGGCCACCTGCTCGCGGGCGACCAGCACGACGATGACGGCGAAGAACAGCATGCTGGTCCTGGTCGCGCCCAGGCCGAGACCACCGAGCGAATGGTCCTGGGTCAGCAGGTCACCGACTGCGGCACCCAGCGGGCGGGTCAGGATGTAGGCGGCCCAGAACGCCGGCACCTGCCAGGCCTCGACCCGCCACAGCACCAGCGTGATGAGGAAGGCGCCGCCGAACAGCAGCGCACCGTTGCGGAACCCGAGGCTCAACGCCTCGGTGGCCAGGTCGCCTGCCGCGGTGCCGAGCGCGAACGTGGTCAGAATGGCTGCCCAGTAGAACGCCTCCCGCCGGGGCGTGTTGATCGCGGTGATCGACAGCGTCATCTCCTGCCGATGCCAGACGATGAAGACCACGGCCAGAAGCACCGTGAACAATGCCGTGCTGACGTACAGGCTGATCCCGAGCGTGTCGGTGAGGAAGTCGGTGATCTGCGTTCCCGAGATGCTCACCAAGACCACGGACAGCCAATAGATCCACGGGGTGTGGCGGCGGGAAGACGCCTGCAGGACCAGAGCCGCCGCCAGGACGACGAACACCAGACCATCGGTCAGCACCGGGCCGAGCCCGACATTGACCGTGAGGTAGTCGGCGAACGTCTCGCCTACCGTCGTCGAGAGGATCTTGATGACCCAGAAGGTCGCTGTGACCAGGGGCACCTTGTTCGCCATCTGCCGTGGCAGAGGTGGGGCAGAGGTGGACACCATGCGCACGCTCCAGAAAGAAAAGGGGACACGGTCACTGGCGACCAGGAGCACCAGTCAGTAGATACTACTCGCACGAATAGTAGCAAGCGGTGGAATGTCCGCGGCCGGTCCGGCCGCACCGCCTACACCGGCGCCCGTCGGGACCGAAACTGCGCCGCCCGATCGACACCGCCGCCGTGCAGGCCGGCCTCGGCGGCCCCCTGCAGGACGTCCTGGACGCCGCCGAGGACGCGAGAACCTACCGCAAACCCTGGCCCAACCCCCCAGAAGCCGCACCTCACCAGCAACTGAGTCGCGCTGCGCATGTACAGAATTACGGCATGTTACGACCCCTCGTAGGGGCGATGAGGACTCCGGAACATGATCCTGGTGGTCCGCGCCACCAGGTTGCGACCCCTCGTAGGGGCTATGAGGACCCTGTCCACGGCTCGGATGTAGCCGAGCAGGACCGGGTTGCGACCCCTCGTAGGGGCTATGAGGACCCCTTACCGCGACGTGGACGAGCGACTTGGACGACCCGTTGCGACCCCTCGTAGGGGCTATGAGGACCTGGTCCACCACCTGTCCGGGGTGAAGGAGTACTCGTTGCGACCCCTCGTAGGGGCTATGAGGACTCGTTCACGGAGTACCGCCGCCCGGCCGTCTACCCGTTGCGACCCCTCGTAGGGGCTATGAGGACGCGGCCCGGGATTCGCCAGCACACTGAAGATCCACACGTTGCGACCCCTCGTAGGGGCTATGAGGACAGTTCAAGCTCGGTGCCGGACAACCGGAGTACGCGTTGCGACCCCTCGTAGGGGCTATGAGGACCTCATACTGGTATGAGAAGTACCGCCCGTTTTGCCGTTGCGACCCCTCGTAGGGGCTATGAGGACCCACGCGGCACCTTCGAGATCTTCGTCGGCCAGCTGTTGCGACCCCTCGTAGGGGCTATGAGGACCGTTGACTATCCGGTGGCTCTCGGGACCTACCCGCAGTTGCGACCCCTCGTAGGGGCTATGAGGACCCATCATCCTTGGGCAGACTCGCCGCAAGTACATGTTGCGACCCCTCGTAGGGGCTATGAGGACTACGGAGAGATGTGGGAACACATCAACGGGTGCGAGTTGCGACCCCTCGTAGGGGCTATGAGGACCGCGCCGTCCCTTGTTGACCGCGTAGGGAAGTGATTTGGTTGCGACCCCTCGTAGGGGCTATGAGGACACCCGTAAAAACACAAAGGGACTGTGAGGTGCCCCAGAGATTCCGGACATACCGCCCGATAGGGTGGTAACAGTCCGAAGGAGATGGGAACGTGCCGAAAGGTTCCAGGCGCAGGTTCA
>NZ_JBFBCI010000065.1:0-45690 GCF_040683095.1 Sphaerisporangium sp. NPDC051017 | reverse complement strand
TGAAAGATCACCAGAAGTCGCGCTCTTTCGTATGCCACCTGCCGAAACCTCAACCGCGCCATACCGCATCAGAACTCAAGAACGCCGGGGCCCTGGGGCAGAGGCGGTTACCAGATCGGCGTGGAGAACCGCGAGACCGGCCGGCACTCCGAGATCCCGTTCAAGGGGTCGATCCAATATCTGGCCTGGCTGCCGGATGAGTCGGCTCTGATCGTCCAGCGCGCCACGGAGTTGTACCTCGTCCCCACAGGGGAGGGGACGACTCGGCCACCGGCCAGGGCGCTCACGAAGGTGGACCGGTCATGCATCCTGGTGGAGCCCACTCGGCACGGCGTCGGACTGTGGTGTGAGGGCAAGTCCGACGTTACGCAAATATCCGCGACCGGAGCGACCAAGGTGGTCGCCCAGATCGATTCCACCGGTCCCAGCGTGAGCATCGCCTCCGACGCCGTAACGTGGTGACCGCCGTCAGGTGGACACCCGCCACGTGCGTTCACTGTGCGTTGAGTAGGCGATCGCTGGGCTGGGCGTGGCCTCGGCCTTGGACTTTTGAGGGGCTTCAGGTTGTTGGCCGAATTCGTTTTCGAGATTTTCCTTGAGTTCGTCGCTGCCCTGTGGGTGGAGTTGCGGTCCGCCAATATCAGGGCGGAGTATCAGTCAGGGGTGGAGGTGAGGCTCCCCTGCAAATGCGTTTCGTGGACCGTTCCGGCAGGCGTTGGGAGCGGGGGAGGCTGATACTCCAAGGCTCCTCGTTCCGGTGGCGGTTCTCGGCGGACTCGGTTGTGGACATCGTCGACATGTCGTCCCCTGGCGTCTACGGCGTGACGCGCAGACGGAACAGGGTGTTCCATGGTGTCGTCGGCGGTGAGCGGGCCGAATTCCTGGTACGGGCGCCGGACATCGAACTGGTGCGTTCCGCTGTCGGTCCCGGACGCCTCTGGAGCTGAGTTTCGGCATGCACGATTTCAGTTCGGGGTGACCTATGGAGATGAGGTACCGGGCATGGGCCAGACGATGGGGTTTCGTCGTCGGTTGCTGTGGGCTTGTGTACGTGGGGGCGGTGGGTAACGCCGTCTTCGGTGATCACCAGTCGTGGGGGGCTGGGTTGGTGAGAGGTGTGATTCCCGCCCTTTTGTCCGCTCTTGTGGTGGTCGCTGCCGAGTGGGGGCGTGGCTGTGTGAAGAGGCGTGGTGGGCGCGACCGTGGTCAAGCGGTTCACCGGGGTGACAGCGGTTCACGGGCTGACTGTAATTCACCGGGGTGAGCGGTTCTCCGGGGTGGCCTCGGGGAGGTGCGTGGCTTGAGCGGGAGGTCGGGACGGTGGCCGTAGTGATCGGCTTGGTCGTGGCCGTTGGGGCGCTTTGGGCGGGCGAGTGTGGGTGTGTGGGCGGCGGTGGTGGTGGAGGGGTGGGAAACTGGGTATCGCGATGAAGGTTTATGTGTCGGTTGATATGGAGGGCGTGACGGGGCTTACCGACCCCGAGGAGATGCACGCCGGAGGTCGTGGCTACGAGCGTGGCTGTGAGTTGATGACCGCCGACGCCAACGCGGTGGTCGCGGGGGTGTGCGAGGCGGGGGCGACGGCGGTGGTCGTCAACGACGCGCACGGCTCGACGAAGAACCTGCGGGTGGACCTGCTCGACCCGCGCGCCTCGCTGATCCGCGGCCCCGGCAAGCCGATGCGCATGGCGCAGGGGCTGACGGGCGACTTCCAGGCCGCGTGCTTCACCGGGTACCACGCCCGCGCCGGCGTCCGGCACGGCGTGCTGAACCACACCTGGATGGGCAAGGAGATCCAGAACGTCTACCTGAATGGCGAGGTCGTCGGCGAGACCGCGCTGGTCGCCGGGTTCGCCGGGTTCTTCGGGGTGCCGGTGGCGCTGGTCACGGGGGACGAGGCGGTCTGTGAGGAGGCCCGGTCGCTGCTCGGGGACGTTGAGACGGTCGCGGTGAAGAGGGGCGTCGACCGGTTCGCCGCCGAACTGCTGACGCCGAGCGTCGCGCAGGCGCTGATCCGGGAGGCCGCGGCGCGGGCGCTGAACCGCCTCGGTGACTTCCGCCCGTACGTCGTCCCGCTGCCGGTCACACTCGGCGTGGAGTGGAACTCGACGGCCATCGCCGCCGCCTGCTCGCTGGTGCCCGGCACCCGGCAGGCCGGCCCCCGGCACACCGAGTTCACCACCGACGACTTCCGCGACATCATGGGCCTGCTCGGCCTGTACGCGTCGATCGCGGGCCAGGTGGCCTGCGGCAGCGGCATCTACGGCTGACCCTCGTGGAGGACGAGGGGTTACCGCGGCGCGCCGTCGCGGACGGGCTGACGCGGCGCTCGCTGCTGGTGGGCATCGGCGCGGCGGGCGGCGCGGGCGCGATGTACGCCGCGATGGGCGTGCTCGGCCTGGCCCCCACCGAGACGACGACCCCGGTGCCCCCGACGGGGGGAGGGCCGGCGCCGGCGCCGTACGTCCCGCCGCAGCGGTCCGACTTCTCGTTGCGCGGTGGTTCGGCCGCGAAGGTGCTCGTGCTGGGCGCGGGCGTGGCGGGGCTGGCGTGCGCGTACGAGCTGGGCAAGGCCGGGTACGACTGCACGGTGCTGGAGGCCCGCGACCGCATAGGAGGGCGCAGCCTGACCCTGCGCGGTGGGGACATCGTCACCGAGTTGCCCCACGTGGCGGAGAGAGGCGCGGGGAGCGCGGCCGCCGGGCGTCTGGCAGGCGGCGCGTCGCCTGGGGCATCCGGGGCGCCGACGGCGCACATGTCCCCGAACATGTCCCCGAACATGTCCCCGAACATGTCCCCGAACATGTCCCCGAACATGTCCCCGAACATGTCCCCGAACATGTCCCCGAACATGTCTCCGACGGCTCTGTCCCCGGGGGAGCGCGGGGAGACGCAGCGGGTCGGCTTCGGCGAGGGGACGTACTTCAACGCCGGTCCGGCGCGGATCGCGCAGTGGATGGTGACGCTCGACTATTGCCGTGAGCTGGGCGTCCCCCTGGAGGTGTTCGTCAACGGCAACGCCGCCGCGTATGTGCTCACCGCCGGAATGCGCGGCCCCGCCCGCGTCCGCACGGCCCGCGCGGACGCCTACGGGTACATCTCCGAGCTGCTGGCCAAGGCCACCGACGCCGGGGCGCTGGACACGCGCCTCACCGAGGGCGACAAGGAACGCCTTCTGGACTTCCTCTCCCATTTCGGGGATATCGGCGCCTCGCACTCGTACGCGGGCGGCGAGCGCCGGGGGTACCGGGTCAATCCGGGAGTGGGGACGGGGACGGATCTGGGCCCGCCGCCGCCGCTGGCCGACGTGCTGAGCGCGCGGCTCGGCCGGGTGCTGACCATGGACGCCGGGTACGAGCAGGCGATGCCGATGTTCCAGCCGGTCGGCGGCATGGACGCGATCGTGCGCGCGCTCGCGGCGCGGGTCGGCGCGGCCCGCATCCGTACGGGCACCCGCGTCACGAAGATCATGAACCGGCCGGGCGGGGTCGAGGTGACCGTCGAGGGCGGGTCCTCCCTGCGGGCGGACTACTGCGTCGCCGCGCTGCCGCCGCACCTGCTCGCCAAGATCCCCGGCAACCTCGGCGCCGACGTGCAGTCCGCGCTGGCCACGCCGGTGCCGCTGTCGGCGGGGAAGCTGGGCCTGGAGTACGGCCGCCGCTGGTGGGAGGTCGAGGACCGCATCTACGGCGGCGCCACCGAGACGGACCTGGACATCGGGCACATCTGGTATCCGTCCTACGGGTTCCACGGCGAGCGCGGCCTGGTCGTGGGCTACTACAACACCGCCCAGGACGCCGAGGCGTACGACCGGCTGCGCCACCGCGAGCGCCTGCGCCGCGCGTTGGTCCAGGGCGCGAAGGTCCACGGTCGCGCGTACGCCAAGGGAATCCTCGCGTCGGTGTCGGTGGCCTGGCGGCGGCAGCCGCACATCGAGGGGGCCTGGGTGCGCTGGCCGTCGATGAGCGGCTTCTCGCTGCTCCAGCGCCCCGCCGGGCGGGTCTACTTCGCCGGCGACTGGCTCACGCACCTCATCGCCTGGCAGGCGGGGGCCTTCGAATCCGCCCGTAAGGTGGTGACCGAGCTTCATCACCGCGTACTGAAGGAGAGATGACCCATGGCACTGGGCACGCTCGAATGGGTGCCCGCGCGCGACCGGCGCGACCTGCTCGCCGATCCGGTCGCCCGCGCCCTGGAGAACCTGGCCGACGATGTCGCGGTGGCGCCGATCGACCCCGCGCTGGCCGACACCGCCGCCTTCTGCGAGCGGTACGGGGTCGCGCTGGAGGACTCGGCGAACTGCGTGATCGTCGCCGCCAAGCGGGGAGGTGAGACGCGGTACGCGGCGGTCATGGTGCTCGCGACGATGCGCGCCGACGTCAACGGGGCGATCCGCCGCCATCTGGACGCGCGCAAGACGTCCTTCGCGCCGCAGGCGGACGCGGTCGAGATGTCCGGCATGGAGTACGGCGGCATCACGCCTCTGGGGCTGCCGGAGGAGTGGCCCGTGCTGGTCGACGCCGAGGTGGCGCGGCGACCGGAGGTCGTGATCGGCAGTGGCATCCGGGCCTCGAAGCTGGCCATCGCGGGCGAGGCGCTCGCGCGGCTGAAGACCGCTGAGGTGGTCGCGCTCGCGCAGTGACCCCGAGGGTCCCGTCGCACCCGCGCATGCATACGGCCCCGCGCGAGCGGCGACTTGACGATGACTTTCCCGGCTTGGGAAACCGATGCCACCCCGTGGACCGTTGTACTACCGGGAATGTGGCCTCATGGTTCACTAATGTGTGGGGTTTAAGCCGGTATGGTGCTACGTGCCGTCAAAGACCGTGGGCCGACGTCCGCGGGGTGCTCTCGTGGCCGGGTGAGGCCGGGAGGGCGAACCGGCGGTCGGCGGCGGGGGTCCGGCTGCCTGCCGGCGGGCGTTGAGGGGCGCCTGCCGCGTGTGCACGTGGTGGCGGCAGGCCATGCCGTCGATCGAAGGCCGATGTCCATGGGCATTGCGCACGGTAAGCAAGATGTGACAATTGGAGCAAGGCACCTTCCTCCGGACACGAAACCGGGGCACCGCCGGAGATCAGATGAATCATGACGACCGATTGGGCCCCTACCGGCTGCTCCGGCGGCTCGGTGAGGGTGGCATGGGCGTGGTCCACCTCGCGCTCGACTCCCAGGGGCGGCAGGTCGCCGTCAAGGCGCTGCGCGCCGAGGTGACCGGGGACGACGTCGCGCGCCGCAGGCTCGCGCGCGAGGTCGAGACCATGCGGCGGGTGCGGAACCGCTACATCGCGGAGGTGCTCGACGCCGACGTGACCGGCAGCCGTCCCTACATCGTGACCAGGTACGTCCCGGGAATGCCACTGGACGACACGGTCAAACGCGACGGCGCCCTGGCGGTCGGCGCGCTGCTGCGGGTGGCGCACGGCGTGGCCGAGGCGCTGGCGGCGGTGCACGCGGCGGGGGTCATCCACCGCGACCTGAAGCCGGGCAACGTCCTGCTGCTGGACGGCGACCCCGTCCTCATCGACTTCGGCATCGCGCAGGCCGTCGACGCCACCCGGCTCACACAGACCGGCATGTTCATCGGTACCCCCGGCTATCTCGCCCCCGAGATCATCGAGGGGCACGAGGCGGGGCCCGAGGTCGACGTGCACGCCTGGGCGGGCACGATGCTGTACTCCGCGAGCGGCCAGCCGCCCTTCGGCAAGGGCACGCTGGAGATGATCTTCTACAACATCACCGCCGGGCGGGCCAACGTCGAGGCCGCTCCGGCGCTGCTGCGCCCGCTGCTGCGCGCCGCCTTCCACCGCGACCCGGCCAGGCGGCCCACGGCGGCCGAACTCGCCGCGCAGCTCTCGCGGATGGTCCCCCCGCGTGGGGGGCAGGGGCGGGCGAGCATACCCGACGAGGTGATCACGCTTCCGGAGATGCCGCCGGACGACCAGCCGCTGACGGGCCCGCCTCCGGGCACCCGGCCCGTTCGGACCGGCGCTTCCCGTACCGGCGCCTCCCCCGTCGAGCCGCCCCGCACGGGCCATTCCCTGCTACCCGAATCGGTCACGGGCGGCCCGGCGGCCCCGGGCGCGTCCGTTCCCGGCGCGGCGGTGCCCGGCGCGGCGGTGCCCGGACTTTCCGTTCCCGGGGCGTCCGTGACCGGTGCGGCGGGTCCGGGACGGCCTGCGGGCGGTTCCGCCGACGAGTACGTGTCGCTGCTGGGCGACGTCCCGCAGGGCGCGGGCCCGGGAGATCCGTGGCCGACCCGGCGCGTGACCGGGGAGGAACTGCGCGAGGTCGGGGTGGAGTGGGACACGCCCGCAGTACGTCCGCGCGCCGGGGACTCCCAGCCCGGGCCCGTCGCCGAGGGAGAGATGCCGACGCGGTTCGCCCCGCCGGGGCAGTCCCGTCCGTGGGATGCCCGGCCCGGGGCGTTAGACCAGGGCGAGGTGCCCACCCGGCGGGTACGCCCGGAGGAGCTGAAGGAGGCCGACGCCCGGTCAGGCCACCACCTGGGGACCGGGCCCGCCACCGGGGCCACGGGTGCGCCCGCGCGGCCGGGTACGGGGCCCTACCAGGGGCCCGGCACCGGATCCCAGCCCGCGCAGGGCACGGGGTCACAGCCGGCACAGGGCACGGGGGCCCAGCCCGGCCGGGGAATGGCGTACCAGCCCGGCCAGGGGATGGGGTCCCGTCCGCAGGGATCGCCGCCGCACGGCCAGGGATCGTCGCCGCACGGCCAGGGCGCGGGGACGCACGGGCAAGGCGTCGCACCGTACGGCCAAGGTACGGGGGCCCACGGTCAGGGTACGGGGGCTCACGGTCAGGGGGGCCCTTCTCATGGGCTCGGGATGACCTCCTCGGCCGCGCAGGGCGCGCCGCCCGTTCGGGGCACAGGGCCGAACCCCGCTCACGGCGCCGGGGCCTCTCGCGGGCTCGGGGCGAGCCCTCCGCAGGGGGCGGTCCCCGCGCAGGGGGCGGCTTCCGGGCAAGGGGCCGTTTCCGGTCAAGGGGCCGCGCAGGGAGCGGGCCAGCAGGGGCGGGCCGGTGGGGCGGGCGGGCATCCGTATCCGCAGGCGCTGTTCGAGCAGCCGCCGGACATCTTCGAGAGGACGCCGCACGTCCGTCGGCAGCAGGGCCCGTCGTACGTTCCCACGATGCACCTGCCCTCGGACGCGACGCCGGACCCCGGCGCGGCCCGGACGCCCGGTCTGCACGCCGGTTCGCCCGTGTACGGCGCGGCGAGCGTGCTGGCGCTGGTCCTCGTGATCGCCGCCGCGGTGCTGGCGCCCGTGGTGGTGACGGTGGTGGTCGTTCTCGGCGCCGTGCTGCTGCGCGCCGCCGACATCGCCCAGCCCGCGCACGACGCCGGGCGCCCGTCGAGCGGGCCCGGCGTGCTCGGCGTATTGGCCCGTCCCGGCGCGCTGCTGAAATCGATCGGGCTGACGATCGCGCTGGTACCGTACGCGCTGATCCTCGGCGTTCCGGTGGCGCTGGTCCTGGCCTTCTTGGTCAGGTCTCTGTCGTCCAGCCTCGTCCTGAGCTGCGGGGTCGCGGTGTCGCTGTGGATCATCTGCGCCGGTCCCGGCGTCGTGGGCCCGGGCCGGCAGATGAACCGCACGCTGGCGGCCGTCTTCCCCTCGAAGGGGGCGGCCATCGCCGTCACCTGCGTACTCGGGGTTCTGGCCGCCGCGGCGGCTTTCTACGCGGTGACCACGCTCATCAGGCCGTCGGGAGAGGCAGTCTGGAGTCCTGTGGAGATGACGGAGTGGCTGAAGAGTCTCAGCCGGCTTCGAGCGAAGGCAGGTTGACGGGGGCATGACGGGTGAGGCGATGCGCGAGACGATGGACAGGCTCGGCCCATACAAGCTGCTGCGCCGCCTGGGCGAGGGCGGCATGGGCGTCGTCCACCTCAGCCTGGACGACGAGGGCAGGCAGGTCGCCGTCAAGGTGCTCCACCCGCACGTGGCCGCCGACCTCAAGGCCCGTGACCGCCTGACGCGCGAGGTCGAGACCATGCGCCGGGTGCGCAGCCCGCGCGTCGCGGCGGTGATCGACGCCGAGCTCACCGGCCGTACGCCGTTCATCGTGACGCGGTTCGCCCCCGGCCGCACGCTTGAGGAGACGGTGCTGTCGGACGGGCCGCTGTCCGCCGAGGGCGTGATCCGGCTGGCGCGCGGGCTGTGCGAGGCGCTGATCGCGATCCACGCGGCGGACGTGATCCACCGCGACTTCAAGCCGGCGAACGTCATGCTCGTCGACGGCGACCCGCTGGTGATCGACTTCGGCATCGCCCACCTGGTCAACGCGACCCGGCTGACGCAGACCGGCATGTTCGTCGGCACGCCCGGATACCTCGCGCCCGAGATCATCAGGGACGAGGAGATCACGCAGGCGGCGGACGTGCACGCGCTGGCCGCCACCGTCTTCTTCGGCGCGACGGGCAAGCCGCCGTTCGGCACGGGCACCTTCGAGTCGGTCTGCTACAACATCATGGAGGGCCGGGCGAACATCGACCAGGCCCCCGTCTGGCTGCGGGGCTGGCTGCGCGCGGCGTTCGCCGTCGACGCCTCCGTCCGGCCGGACGCGCGCCGCCTGCTGGCGATGTCGCGGGCGCTGGACCCGAGCCTGACCGCGTTCCAGGAGAGCCCGGTACGGGCGGGAGACACGCGCAGGGTTGGCGGCTCGGGCGGCAACGGCGAGGGTGCGAGCAGGCTCCGGGGCACCATGGCCCCCGGGACTTCGGGCGTCTCCGGCGCCGCGAGAATTCCCGGTGTGCCCGGCGTCTCCGGCGCCGACGACGGCACGCGTGTCCTGGACGACGGTGCCCGCGTTCTGGACGATGGCACCCGGGTTCTTAATGACGGTGCCCGCGTTCTGGACGATGGCACCCGGGTTCTTAATGACGGTACCCGTGTCCTGGACGATGGCACGCGGGTCCTGAGCGACGGTACCCGTGTCCTGGGGGACGGCACGCGGGTCCTGACCGACGGCAGTCGCGTGCTGGCGGGTTCGGGGGCGGAGGGCGCCGAGCCCGGCGAGGCACGCACCACGCGCGAGAAGCTCGCCCGGGAGGACAGCTTCTCCGACCTGCTGCCGCCCGTGAAGTACGCCGAGCCCGAGCGCAGGCGCAAGGCCGTCGCGGCCTCCGCGCCCCCCGCAGTGTCCCCGCCGAGCACGAGCCCGCCTCCCGCCGCGCCGCCCCCGTACTCGCCGCCCGCGTACGCGCCGCCCCCGGCGGGATACGCGCCGCAGCCCGCGTACCCGCCCGCCCCGTACGGGCCGCCGCCCGGCCACGCGGCCCCGCCCGGCTACGCGCCCCCGCCGCCGCATCCGGACCAGCGGGCCGTCTACCCGCCCGCGCCGCCTCCCGCGCCCGGCGCCGCCCCGGGTTCGGCGCCGCCGCCGGTGGGTGCGCGGCCGTACCAGCCGGACCAGGGGCACGGGCCCGAGCCCCGGCAGGACCGCCCGCGGTACCGCGCCGGGCATCCGCTGCTGGCCGCGGTGCTGCTGGTCGTGGTGGTCGCGTTCGCGCGCATGGTGCCCGTGCTGGCGTGCGTGTTCATGGTGGTCGTGGTGCTGTGCCTGCGCGTCGGGGAGCACCTGTGGGGCGATCTGGCCGAGCGCCGCTCGGTGCGGGGCAGCAGCGCGAGCGACCCTCTGCTCGCCGTGCTCGGCACCCCGTGGGCGCTGATCAAGTCCGCGCTGGCGACGCTCGTGATCACGCCGCTGGCGGCGATGTTCGGCGTCTGCGCCTGGGGCGGGCTGCACTACTTGGCGCAGATGGACGGCGACTCGGCGGCGGCGTGGGGGGCGTCGGCGTTCGTCGCCGGGCTGTTCGTGCTGCCCGGGGGCGGCAAGCCGCGCAAGGCCGTGGCCCGCACGCTGACGGCGGTGATCCGCAGTCCGGGGGCGGGCATGGTGGTGACGATCCTCTTCGGCACGCTCGCGTTCTTCGCGGTGATGACCGCCGTCACGGCCGAGCCGTCGTGGACGCCCTGGGAGGCGCCCTCGCAGGTGATCAACTCGCTCAGCGCGTCGGCGCGCAGCAGCGCGACGGGGCTCGTCAGCGGGCTGGTCAAAGATCTCTTGAAGAATCTGGGCCTTAGTTTTCTGGCCTTCTGGGGGAAGTGACCCGAGACGGTCATCGTTTCCCCCAGTGTCAGTGTGGAAATGAGCCCGCAGAGCGCGCACGATGGAACGGGGCTGGCCCCGAAAGGAGTCGCATGAGCGTGCCGGCGGCGGATCAGCTCGGGCCCTACCGCCTGTTGTCGAGGCTGGGGGCGGGCGGGTTCGGCGAGGTCCATCTCGCACTGGATCCCGAGGGGCACACCGTTGCCGTCAAGGTGCTGCATCCGCATGTCGCCTCGGACGAGGTCGCGCTCGCCCGGCTCGGGCGTGAGGTCGAGACCATGCGGCGGGTCCGGGGCCCGCACATCGCCGAGGTGCTGGACGCCTCGATGACCGGCCCCCGGCCCTACCTGGTCACCCGGTACGTCCAGGGGCGCTCGCTCGGCGCCCTCGTCGCGGCGGGCGGTCCCGTGCGCGGCGACGACCTGCAGCGGCTGGCCGCGGGGCTCGCCGAGGCGCTGGCGGCCATCCACGCGGCGGGCGTCGTCCACCGCGACCTCAAACCGGCGAACGTGATCATCGCCGACGGCGAGCCGCACGTCATCGACTTCGGCATCGCGGACGCGCTGGACGCGTCCTCGGTGACGGCCTCCGGTGCCGTGCTGGGCACGCCCGGCTACCTCGCGCCCGAGGTGCTGGAGGGCCGCGAGGCGGGCCCGGCGGCCGACGTCTTCGCGTTCGGGGCGACGGTCGCGTACGCGTCCTCGGGACGCCAGCCGTACGGCACGGGCCCGGCGCCGGCGGTCGCCTACCGTGTCGTCCACCACGAGCCCGACCTGGCGGACGTGCCGTCGTGGCTGGCTCCGCTGCTGGCCGAGTGCCTGCGGGCCGACGCGGCGTCCCGGCCGACGGCGGCCGACCTGTGCGCGCGGCTGGGCGCGTCGGTGCCGCCGGTGCTGGTGCCGCCGCCGCGCAGGCGCGTGGCGAGCACCGAGCCGCCGACCGAGGAGTGGCGCCCGGCCGACAAGCGTGAGCCCGCGGGATCCGTGGACGCGACCCTCGCGCGGCACCGCGAGAAGGTCAGGAAGCGCTGGGTGGTGGGCGCGGGCGTGGTGTCGGGGCTGGTGGCGGCGGCGGCCCACGGGTACGTTCCGGAGCTGTCGCTGCTGGTGCTGGCGGCGTACGGGGTGGGCGTGCTCGTGGACGCGGGTTTCGGCGTCGTGGCCAAGGCCAGGGCGCGCGTGGTGTTCGACCTGGTCGGCGGGGCGGGTACGGTCGGGCTGTACGCCCTGCTCACGGCGCTGTTCAGCCCGTTCACGCTCGTTCTGGCGCTCGGCACCGTGATGGTCGTCCTCGTGACGATCGCGTTCGCGAGCTGAGGGCGGACGCTATCCCGAGCATAGTTCTGGAATGAAGTTCGGTATGGTGGGGAAAAGTAGCCCCCGGGGCTCGCGCGGGCCGGGTAGCTGCGGGTTCGCCGCTAAGCTACCCGCGGGTAACATAGGGAAAGGGGCGATGTGCCCGGAACGGATGATCGCCCCAGGGCACCCGCTGTCACCACGCTCCCGGGCCCATGACAATCTGAAAGCGGCCTCCGGTGCCGATCGCCGGGGCGGCTCGTACGACGTGCGCGTGCCCCGCGCGCACGTGCCGAGGAATCGGCGCCATCCCAGCGATGTGGTGGCGCCTGTGAAACGGGAGGTCGGCCACCGGCCATGAACATCGTCGTCTGCGTGAAGCAGGTCCCCGACACGGCGACCGAGCGCAAGCTGAATGCCAAGGACAACACGCTCGACCGTGACGCCGCCGACGGCGTCATCAACGAGCTGTGCGAATACGCCGTCGAAGAGGCGCTCAAGATCAAGGAAGCCCACGGCGGCGAGGTGACCGTGCTCACCATGGGGCCGGGCAAGGCCACGGACACGATCCGCAAGGCCCTGGCGATGGGCGCCGACAAGGCCGTCCACCTGGTCGACGACGCCCTCCACGGCTCCGATGCACTCTCCACCTCGTACGCGCTGGCCCAGACGCTGAAGAAGATCGGCTTCGACCTGGTCGTCCTCGGCTCGGAGTCCACCGACGCGCGCACCGGCGTGCTCGCCGCCATGCTGGCCGAGCGCCTCGGCGTCCCGCAGCTCACGCTCGCGGGCAAGGTCGACATCGACGGCTCCGCGATCGCGATCCAGCGGGTCACCGACTACGGCTTCGACAAGGTCGAGGCCTCGCTGCCCGCCGTGGTCTCCGTCGTCGAGAAGATCAACGAGCCGCGCTACCCCTCGTTCAAGGGCATCATGGCCGCCAAGAAGAAGCCGGTGGAGACCCTCGGCGTCGCCGACGCCGAGATCGACGCCGCGCAGGTCGGCCTCGGCGGCGCCCGGAGCGAGGTCGTCGAGTTCGCCGTCGCGCCCCCGCGCGCGGCCGGCACCATCGTCAAGGACGAGGGCGACGGCGGGTCCAAGGCCGCCGAGTTCCTCGCGTCGAAGAAGTTCATCTGAGGGGCGACCACCAATGGCTGAGATTCTGGTTCTCGTCGAGCACGTCGACGGAGAGGTCAAGAAGGTCACCCTGGAGCTGCTGACGCTGGCCCGCTCGCTGGGCGGCGCGTCGGCCGTGTGGGCGGGTCCCGGCTACTCCGAGGCCGCCAAGGCCCGGCTGGCCGAGTACGGCGCCGACAAGATCTACGTCGCCGGCTCCGACGAGATCGTCGACTACGTCGTCGCGCCGAAGGCCGAGCTGCTCGCCCAGCTCGTCGCCTCCGCCTCGCCCGCCGCGGTGCTCGTCGCCGCGACCGCCGAGGGCAAGGAGGTCGCCGGCCGCCTCGCGATCAAGACCGACTCCGGCGTGATCACCGACGCCGTGGGCCTCGGCGACGGCTTCGTCGCCGAGCAGTCCATCTTCGGCGGCGGCGTCAACGTCAGGTCCCGGGCCGCCAAGGGCACCCCGATCATCGCCGTCCGTCCCAACTCCACCGCTCCCGAGCCGTCGGCGGGGGCCGCGGCCGAGGAGCAGGTGACGGTCGCGCTGTCGGACGCAGCCAAGGGCGCGCGGGTGGTCGAGCGGGTCAAGCAGGAGAAGGGCGCCCGTCCCGAGCTCACCGAGGCCGCGATCGTGGTCTCCGGCGGGCGCGGCGTCGGCTCCGCCGAGAACTTCGCGGTCATCGAGAAGCTGGCCGACGCGCTCGGAGCCGCCGTGGGCGCCTCGCGGGCCGCCACCGACGCCGGGTGGTACCCCCACCAGTTCCAGGTCGGGCAGACCGGCAAGACCGTCTCGCCGCAGCTCTACATCGCGGCGGGCATCTCCGGCGCGATCCAGCACCGGGCCGGCATGCAGACCGCCAAGACGATCATCGCGATCAACAAGGACTCCGAGGCCCCGATCTTCGAGCTGGCCGACTTCGGTGTCGTGGGCGACCTGCACCAGGTCGTGCCACAGCTCACCGAAGAGGTGGAGAAGCGCAAGTAACCGCCCCCAAGGCGTCCGAAGACGGCGCCGCGCCCACGACCCGGGGCGCGGCGCCGTCCTTTTTTCCGCCGAGACTTCGTGCCGCGACGGCCCCGTTGACATCGTTAGTCGATGCGGGAGCGCAAGTGGGGAAGGATCGTCCACGTCTCCACCGGGCTGGTGCAGGACGGCCTGCCGGGCGGCTCGCCGTACGTCACGGCGAAGTCGGGCCTGCACGGGTTGACGCGCACGATGTCCCGCGAGCTGGTGGGGGCGGGCATCCTCACCAACCTGGTGATGGCCGGGTTCGTGGTGGACGAGCGCGACGTGCCCGAAGGTGATCGTCAGGACGTCGGCTGCCGCCGCCGAGGTCGCCCGGGTGATCGTCTTCCTCTGCTCGGAGGCCAACGGCAACGTCACCGGCGAGCTGATCCGCGCTGACGGCCACTTCCTCGCGCCCCTGTGACCGCGCGGGTCACAGGGGCGGTCAGGGCCGGTCGTGCGGGCCGTCAGGCGGCCAGCGAGACGGGCTCCGGCTCTGGCTCGGCGGCTCGCTCGCGTAGCGGCTGGACGCCGGTCACGGCTGCGGGCTCGCGGGGTAGGAAGCGGGCGGCCGCCGCGATGAGGGCGCCGAGAACGACGGCCACGCCGAGTGCGGTCCGCAGCGTCGCGGCGTGGCTGAGGAAGCCGATCACCACGGGGCCGAGGAGCAGGCCCGCGTAGCCCATCGCGCCGGTCTGGGCGATGGCGGGGCCGGGGGTGGCGGTGGCCGTGCCCGCCAGGGACATGGCCATCGGCGAGACGGTGGCCACGGTGAGCCCGATGAGCAGCATGCCGGGTATGGCGACCAGCGGGGACGCGGTGACGATCACGAGGGCGAACGACGCGGACGTGCCGAGCCCCGAGGCGATGATCAGGCGGCGGGTGCCCAGGCGGGCGCGCAGGCGGTCACCCGCGAGACGGGCGATCAGCATGCCCGCCTCGAAGATCGGGTAGCCGAGCGCGGCCACCGCCTCGGGCACGCCGACCGTGTCGCGCAGGAACAGCCCGTTCCAGTCCGCGACCGCGCCCTCGACCATGAACGCGCCGAAGGCGATGGCGCCGAGCAGGTACACGACCGGGGGCATCGCGCGCCGGGGAGCGCCGGGGGAGGCGGCGGGGGCGACCGGGTCGGGCAGGAAGCCCCGGCTGAGCAGGAAGGCCATCGGCGCCGACACCACGGCGACCGCGACCAGGTTGGCCTCGAAGGACACGCCCGCCGTGATCGCCAGCGTGCCGAGGGCGCCGGCCGATATGGCGCCCACACACCATCCGGCGTGCATGCCGTTCATCAGCGGACGCCCGTACGCCCGCTCGACCGTCGAGCCCTGGGCGTTCATGGCGACGTCGACCGTGCCGAACGCCATGCCGAACAGCGCCGCCGCCGCCACCGCCCACGGCAGCGACGGGGCGAAGGCGATGCCGGCCAGCGACACCGCGCTGAGCGGGGCGCCGGCGCGCAGGACCGCGCGGCTACCGGCCCGGGCCATCACACCGCGCAGGGACTGCATCGTCACCAGCGCCCCGAGCCCCCACGCGAGGAGCACGACGCCCACCGACGCCTCGGACAGGCCGAGTTTGTCGGTCAGCGCCGGAATGCGCGCGGTGAACGTACCGCACATCAGGCCGGCCAGGACGAAGGTGAGGGCCGCCCGGGTGCGGGCGATCCTCAGGACGCGCGTCATGAGAAGTTCCTTTCGAGGTGGTTCACGCGGATCTCGGAGGTGGGGGATGGGCTCCGGGCACACCGGTCGGCGCCCGGACGGACACGGGCGCGGATCAGGGGGGAGTGCCGGGCAGGGGGAAGCGTGACGCCGGGGCGGGGGATCGCCGGGCGCGCCGGGACCGGCGCACGCGGCGGCGGCCCTTCCCGGGACGACAGGGAAGGGCGGGGGCGTCAGCGTGTCAGAGCAGAGGGGATCGGGGGAGTTCAGGGTCGTCGAGCCGGTCAGGGGCTCGAGAGGAAGGCGAGGAGCCTGCGGTGCAGTTCCTCGTACTGCGCGTCGGCGTAGAACTCCGGGTCGTGCGTCACCACGTCCCACAACCCCTCGCAGGCGAGGCGGACGATGCGGGCGGCGACGGGGTCGGGCTCGGACTCCATGCCCTCGCGATGCCACCGGGCCATCGCCTCGCGCATCGGCGCCAATAACTGGGGGTCGCCGGCCGCGCCGGTGACGACGGCCCACCGCCTCAACCGGCCACTGCGGACCGCCGCGAGCGTCGCGGCGAGGTATGCGCGGGTGTAGGAGCTTTCGCCCTGGGCGGCGACCAACTCGTCGAAGTCGGCCACCAACCGCTCGATCATGCCCTTGATCAGGGCTTCCTTGGTGTTGAAGTGGTAGAGGAGACCGCCTTTGCTGACGCCGGCGCGGTCGGCCACGGCCGACAGGGTGAGGCACGTGGCCCCCTGCTCGGCCAGCAGCTCTTCCGCCGCGTTCAAAAGCTCATCTCTCCTCACATCCGTCACTATACCGTCCGGACGGTATAGTTGGCAAAACTGGGTACCCTGAGAGAGCCATGGCTTACCTAGACCACGCGGCGACCACGCCGATGCTCCACGAAGCGATCGAGGCGATGACCGCACAGCTCGCGCTGGTCGGAAACGCCTCCTCCCTCCACGCGGCGGGCCGCCGCAGCCGCAGGGTCGTCGAAGAGTCGCGCGAGACCATCGCCGACGCCCTCGGCGCGCGGCCCAGCGAGGTCGTCTTCACCTCCGGCGGCACGGAGGCCGACAACCTCGCCATCAAGGGCCTGTACTGGGCCCGCCACGCCGCCACCGGCGCCGACCGCGTCCTGATCAGCGCCGTCGAGCACCATGCCGCCCTGGACCCCGCCCACTGGCTGGCCGACCGGCAGAACGCGTCGGTGGAACTGCTGGACGTCGACGAGCACGGGCGCGTCCATCCCGAGACGCTGCGCGCAGCCGTCGAGCAGGACCCCGGCCGTGTCGCGCTGGTCAGCGTGATGTGGGCCAACAACGAGGTCGGCACCGTCCAGCCCGTCGCCGAGCTGGCCGCGGTGGCCCGTGAGCACGGCATCCCCTTCCACACCGACGCCGTCCAGGCCGTCGCGCAGCTCCCGGTCTCGTTCGGCGCCTCGGGCGTCCAAGCGCTCACCATGTCCGGGCACAAGGTCGGCGGGCCCATGGGCGTCGGGGCGCTGCTGCTGGCCCGGGGGGTCGACCCGGTGCCCGTGCTGCACGGCGGCGGCCAGGAGCGCGACGTCCGCTCGGGCACACTCGACACCCCGGCCATCGCCGGGTTCGCGGCGGCCGTGCGGGCGGCGGTCGAGCGGCGCGAGCAGGAGGCCACGCGGCTGGGGGCGCTGCGCGACGAGCTGATCGCCCGGGTGCGCGAGGCCGTGCCGGACGTGATCCTCAACGGCGACCCGCGCGACCGGCTGCCCGGCAACGCTCACTTCTCGTTCCCCGGGTGCGAGGGCGACGCGCTGCTGATGCTCCTCGACGCCAAGGGCGTGGAATGCTCCACGGGCTCGGCGTGCTCGGCCGGGGTCGCGCAGCCGTCCCACGTCCTGCTCGCCATGGGCTCCGACGCCCTGCGCGCGCGGGGCTCCCTGCGCTTCACCCTCGGCCACACCTCGACCCGCGAGGACGTCGACGCCCTGGTGGAGGTCCTCCCCGCCGCCGTCGAACGCGCCCGCCGCGCCGGCCTGTCCTAGTGCGGCCCTCGGGGTCACTCTTTAACGGTGAGGCCCATGGAGCGGGCCGTGCCTGCGATGATCTTCTCGGCCTGGTCCAGGTCGGTGGTGTTGAGGTCCGGCATCTTGGTGCGGGCGACCTCGCGGAGGGCGTCGCGGCTGATCGTCCCGGCGGGCACGTGGCCGGGACGCGGGCTGCCGCCGTCCAGCCCGGCCGCCCTGCGCAGCAGCGACGCCGTGGTCGGCATCTTGGTGACCAGGTCGAACGACCGGTCCTCGTAGACGGTGATCTCGGCGGGGACCACGAACCCCCGCTGCGCCTCGGTGGCGGCGTTGTACCGGCGGCAGAAGTCCATCAGGTTGATGCCGAGCGGGCCCAGGTCCTTGCCGACCGTCGCCGGACTCGCCTCACCGGCCCTGACCTGGAGCTTCGCGACTCTGGTGATCTTGTTCTTGGCCATGTCGAAACGGTAAAGTGTCCAGTTACTGGAGGCTCAAGCGGAATAATCGATGGCTTGGCGCGCGACGACCCGCGAGGCAGAACAATGGAGATGCGCACCGTACGCGAGACGCGCGTTACGCTGCCCGACCTGGACGACGACCTGGACGAGGTCGATTCGCTGGAGGGCGAGCATGGCAAGCTGCGCGATTTCCGATACGTTGACGCCGGTCTGCGCGAGCTGGCCCTGTCGGGGACCCAGCTTGTGGACGGGTGCGTCACCGGTCTCATTACTCAGCGTGCCCGCCTGGACGACCTGAGTCTGCACTCGGTTGAGTTCTCCGGCTGTGATCTGTCCGGCCTCCGCTGGGTGGACAGCCAGCTGTCTCGCGTCATCTTCACCGGCTGCAAGCTGCTCGGCGCTGTGTGGGAGAACGTCACGCTCGGTGACGTGGTCTTCGAGCGGTGCAAGCTGGACTACACGGCCTTCACCCGCCTCCGCGCCATAGGCTCGGTGATCTTCATCGGCTGTTCGTTGCAGGAAGCGCGGTTCGTCGGTTCTGACCTGAGCGGTGTGGCCTTCGATGGCTGTGACCTGCACCTGACGGAGTTCGACGGTGGCACCTATCGCGACTGCGACCTGCGCGGCAACGACCTGTCCGGCCTTCGCGGAGTCAGCAGGCTCAAAAAGATCATCATTGATCGACCGCAGCTCCAGGGCCTCGCCCAGGCGCTCGCGGCCGATCTGGAGATCAGCGTCGGTTAGGACCTCAACCGGATTGCGGAGGCATGGGCTCACGACTGCTGTTCGACCAGTTCAGCGACATCCAGGGACGTATCGAGATCGGGAACGTCACGCAGGGTGAATCCGGACTTCAGGCGCTTTGCGGAGGTGCGGCGGCCAGGAGCGTGCGGAACTCGATGGCGGAGTCGCGTGTTCGCTGGTCGCGGGGGACGGCGCGGAGGACCAGGTTGGCGGTCTCGATCATGTGGTGGCTGCGGTACGCGGGGGTGACCACCTCGATCGCCGTTGCCGCTTGGCGTAGGCCCTCGTCGATGCCGCCTCGGGTGACCGTGCAGAGTGCGCCGTGAAGTTGGACGTTGACGGGGTACTGGTAATCCCGGGCGAGCCTCAGCACATTCTCCCGGGCGGTGTCCGCTGCGGATTCATCGCCCGCTCCGGCGTAGACCCAGCTTCCCGCGAAGTAGATCTCTGGAGGACTCCAGAAGCCGTATCGGTCGGTGCCGCCCTGTTCCGCTGCCTTGTGGAGGGTGCTCAGCGTCTTGAGTGCTTCGTCGTGCCTGCCGAGCATTGAGAGAGCCTTCGCTTCAGCGGTCAGCAGTTTGAGGTAAGGCTTGTCCGTGATCTGCTGGGCGCTGCGTACCATGCGCAATATCGTTTCCGGGTCCCGCTGGCCGTAGAGGCCGTGGCCGGCTTCCTCTGCTCGGACGAGGAGTCGGAGTGCCAGGTCCCCGGAGGCGTCGGCCGCTTGGCGTGCGCTGTACCACCAGCGGATGGCCGCGCCGTGATCGGCCAGCCGGGTCAGCGCATTGGCGTGGATCGAAGAGAGCATGGCGGTGATGCGCTGAAGCTCTGTTACCTCGGACGAAGTGGAGACCTGGCACTGGCGCCGGACCGCCATCAGGTCGATGAACAGGTCGGCGGCGACCTGGGCGGGAGGCCGGGTGCGCAGTGCGTACAGATGGTCGGCGCAGGCCTGTTCCCAGTCTTCGAGGGGTCGGTGGGGGTGATCGAAGGATAGATCCAGGAGCTGCCGGAAGGGTTCGGTGGAGAGGCCGAGGGTACCGAGAGTGCCGAGTCCGGCGAGGAACTGGAGGGCGGCCCGACGTTCCATGTCGTCGTCTCCAATGCCAAATGGGGGATTTTCCGCGTATCTACCCGCGCGCAACCGTTCTGATTCGGCGGCGGCGTTGAGCCGGACCAGCACGTCGTACAGCGCGGTGAGGATGCCCTGAGCGCCGTACACCTGGTCGAGACGGCTGATCATGTCCGGCGGGGGTGTGCGTTCGCCGCGTTCCCATTTCGCCAGGTTGGAGAAGTCGGTGTACATCTGTGTGGCCGCCTGGCGCAGGCCGAGATTGGGCCTGGCGTCACGGCAGCGGCGCATGACCGCGCCGAACAGGTGCCACGCGGAGGTGTGCGGGTCGATCGGGTTCGCGGTCACAGCGGCCCCCTCGCGCTCGTGCTCAGGTACGGCCACGCGTGGGCCGTACCGCTGTCCTGACACCAGCTTCGATCACTCCCGATGATCGCACCACTACTGCGGGTGATGCGGGGAATCCGTGGAATTCGTACGGGGAATCCCGCCAGGTCGGCGAAGCGGTCGAGTGTGGGGCGGGGTGCCTCCGCCGGACGCGCCGGTGTGCGCTGGTGTAGCGCATCTGCGACGCCACTGTCGCCCTCGTGGGCCGGGTGGCGCCGTTGGCCGGACCGTCCAGGGTGCCGGCACCGGAGGCCGGTCGTCGCTCAGCGAGATTGGGTGGGGCGCCGCCGCTTCCTGGCCTAAGCCGGTTTTCGTTAGTTTCGTTTTGGGGTACCGTCTCAGTGCAGAGGCGTGAGGTGAGGAGGACTCGATGGGCGATGGGTCGTTGGCCGCGGCGGACGCGAGGACTTTCCTGCCGGAAGAGGACCCTCGTGTTCAGGCCGCCATTGTTGATCTAGTCGAGGAACTACACAGGCGAGGACGATCGGTCGCTAACCGCCCGGCGCTGCTCACAGGCCCGGACGGGTCGCCGCGGCTTCCCTTGCCTCCCCAGGTTTATCAGGCGCTTGTACAGGTTGTGGAGGCGCTGGCAAAGGGCCTGGC
Source organism: Sphaerisporangium sp. NPDC051017 (assembly GCF_040683095.1). NCBI lineage: Bacteria > Bacillati > Actinomycetota > Actinomycetes > Streptosporangiales > Streptosporangiaceae > Sphaerisporangium > Sphaerisporangium sp. NPDC051017. Next base: position 25,224 of record NZ_JBFBCI010000065.1, on the reverse strand, counting down.
TGTGACGGTCGCCCCGCAGCATATGACAATGTCAACCTACGAGGCCGCTGAGCTGCTCGGCATCTCCAGGCCCACGTTGGTCAAATTGCTGGAAAATGGTGAAATTCCATACCAGCGTGCCACGGATCGCCCCGGAGCGCACCGTCGAGTACGGTTGCAGGATGTTCTTGCCTTCAAGGAGAGGCGTCGGACAGAGCGACGTCGGCTCTTGGGAGAGCTGACCGCGGACTCTGTGAGCGCGGGTATGTACGACAAACCCGCTAGTGAATACTAAGAGTGGTGATACCGGTAGGCCGCCGCATGCTGCGCTTTCTGCGTCAGACATTCTCAGCTCGTTAGAGAACTGTGGTACCCCTGTCTTCGCCGCGTCTGCCGTCTAAGCGCTTGGCGAGTGGGAGCAGGGTTCACCGGCGAACTGCTTGGGGCCGTCAGCGCGTCTAGTGCCGATCGCATCACTACACAGGGTGGTGTGGTGGGAAATCGTGGGATATGCAGGCGTTCTCCCTCCTGCTCCGGCGACCGGTCCGCTCGCCCCCACCACCGGCCCGGGACCAGTGCCGCGCGGGATCGCGGGAATATGGGTATGCGGTTACGAGGATTTATGCGTTTCCGGCGTTTTGTCTGGATGTCAGGCGGTAGCGCGCCAGAAGGTGCGGCCGACTACGATCAGCGTCACGACTAAGGCAAAAGAGATGACGTACGACCGTAGATGGGCGAAACTAATCCGCAACAGGCCAGGAAAGGCGATGGGGAGCGGTCCTCGCGGACGGCCCCCCTGCCTAAGTCTCAACGAGAGTACTTCCCCGATGAGCCTGAACGCAACCGTGAACACGAAGATGGGCTCTGCTCGTACTCTCCCGGAGGGCGTCAATGGCGTTCCGCGATCGATCGGATACCGACATTCTGGCAAGGCTCGTGTGTGTGAGTTCCACGAATCGTGGCGCCCCTGGTACCGCCGGTCGTGGGACCTGGGGACGATCCTGGCCATGCGGGAGGCGGTGGAGGCGGCCGACTGGGTCGGCCGGCACGTTCTCTCCCCGGCATCTCTGTCATGGTGCGTGCGAGAGTCCTTACTGCCGAGGCTCAAGACCGACAGCGCAATAGGTGACGGCGAGATCCGAAGGCAGTTGCACGGTCACGGCGGCCCCTTCGCGCTCGTGCTCAGGTACGGCCACGCGCGGGCCGTACCTGTGTCCTGACACCAGTTGTGATCACTCTCGATGATTGCATCGCTACTTCCGGTGATGTGCGGAAACTATGGAGTCCGTGTCATGGATCGCGAGGTCGGAGGCGTCGGCGGTGCCGAAGTATCCAGTTACTGGAGGCTCAAGGGGATAATCGAGGCATGGCCCGCGATACCTACACGATCGGCGAGCTGTCCCGCCTGTCTGGGCTGCCCGTCAAGACGATTCGGTTCTACTCCGATGCCGGGGTTCTGCCCGAGCGGGAGCGCACGTCCGCCGGGTACCGCCTGTACGGTGAGGCCGACGTCGCGCGGCTCGAACTCGTCCGCACGTTGCGCGAGATCGGCGTGGGCCTCGCGACCATCCGCTCCCTCGGCGACCGCGACCTGCGCCAGGTGCTCGACCTGCACCTGCGTACGGTCGAGACGCAGCTCAGGAACCTGCAGCGCACCCGGGCGGTCCTGCGGGCGACGCTGGAGCGGGGCGACCCCACGGAGGAGGACCTGCGCAGGCTCAACGCCCTCGGCCGCATCGGGGCGGCCGAGCGCGAGGACCTGATGGACTCGTTGGTGGCGGAGGTCGGCGGCGGCAACGTCGCCCGTGAGCGGTGGCTGGAATGCCTGCGCGAGGCGATGATCCCCGAGCTGCCCGCCGAGCCCGCGATCGAGCAGCTCGACGCCTGGCTGGAACTGGTCGAGCTGCTCTCGGACGACGACTACCGCGCCTCTCTGCGCCGCCAGAGCGACGAGTTCTGGGACCGGCGCGAGAAGGCGGGACAGCTCGACTCGGCGGGCTGGGACGAGGCGAACCGGGCCGTCGCCGAACTGGTCCAGCGGGCGATCGACGAAGGGGTTGAGCCGGGAACCCCCGAGGCCGGCCCGGTCCTGGACCGGGCGGTGGCGCTGCTCGCGACGGTGCACAGCGCCGAGGACGGTCCCGAGTTCCGCCGCGCGCTGGCCCGCGGGTACGAGGAGCACGACCCGCGCGCCGAGCGCCACTGGGAGCTGGTGGCGACCGTCACCGGCACGCCCTGGCCCCCGCCGCAGACCATCGCCCACCGCTGGATCGCCCAGGCCCTTAAAGCCCACCTGTGACCCCCACAAGCGCTTACCCGATGGAGCTGTCGTACGACAGCCGGATGGTCGGCGAACTGCTCCATCGCGGTCCGGGCGGGGCGCTGACGGCGGTGTAGATCGGTTTGGGCTGGCGCTGCAACGCGGACCGGTCCTTTTCGGAGGCCAGGCGGAAGGTGTTGCGGGCTTGCATGGGCTCGTTATGCCGGTAGAGCCTGTGAGTCTCCCATAGATGAGGACTGTTGGGCTCGGAGGAACTCCGCGAGCATCGCGATGCGGCGCAGCGCGGTCAGGTCCAGGGGTGGGACCGGCTCCGGACCGAGTAGGGATGTGACGCCGTGCCGGATAGAGGTGTGGAGTGGGGAATCCTGAATCACCTCGTCGTGGAGAATTTCCCCGGCTCGTTCCACCGTGACTCGATGGTGGTTGCGTTCCAGTTGCCAGCCGTCGGTGGCGGTCACCGGATCGAGGTGCGCGGTAAACAGGGTGCGACCGGCATGCACGGTGACGTGCCGATGACGGTCGTCGGGGGACCGCAGGTCGCGCTGCCACAGACCTGGCCTATTCAGGCTGGCACGCGGCGTACGGCCGAGCACCAAAGTGGAGTTGGTGATGCTAGAGGTCAGTTCGATGCGTAGGTGGACATCGGTGTTTCTGACACTGGCGCGTTCCGTCAATGCCGACAGGAACAGGCGGCTGTCATAGGTTGCCCACAGCTCCACCTGCTGAGGTGTTGTCGCGAGATAGGCCGCCATGGCGTCGCCTGGGAGGAGACGGCGCAGGACCGCCAGCATGTGAAGCCATTCGTAGCCGAGGACGCCATAGGAGCGGTCCACGAATCGCCCGTCGGCGATATCGGCAGTGCGATCCTTGCTGAAGACGACGGCGATGTGATCGACTGCGGCGTCCGGCTCGAAGCGCGCGATCAGGTCCGTCAGCACGTCCAGGACGTAGGCATGCTGGTACTGGTCGGTGACCACGACCCTGGCGTTGCGATGGCTGGAAAGCAGAGCCGTGAGGCTGTCTATCTCGTGGCCTTGGCAGGCCGGCTTCTCGAGCAGTACTCGGGCGTCGGGGGCCCGGCGCAGGATCGAGCGCAGGACCGGAAGGTGATCGGCGGTGGGGCAGCATATCGACCACAGGCCGATATCGGTGGCAACGGCATACGGCAATTCGGTGACGCCGTGCCGGAAGCTTCGATACGCCTTCGGCAGGTCCTGGTGCTTGGGGTCGAGAACGGTCAGAGCGGCGCCCTCCGCTGCGAGGATCTCCGCGTGGAGTCGCCCAGCGGCGCCGTACCCGACGACGCAGGCCGAGACTCCTGAGAGCTTCTGGCCTTCGGCGGAGCGTTCCACTGGGGCGGCCAGATAGGTGTCGTAGTAGGCGTCGTACAGCCCGGCCTTGCGAACGATCGTGTCTACGAGGTCGGTGTGGACCCCTGCCGGCAACCGGTCTGCCTGCTCGCAGAGCGCCATGGCGGCGATCAGCGTCCCGGCCCGGTAGGCGTCATACCCCTGGTTGGGGATGGCGTCGGCCTCGAAAAGGTTGAGGGATCTGCCGTCTCCGAGGACGGTCACCTGTCTACTCGAGTCCAACCGGTAGCGGCGACCTATGCCAGGGATCTCCTCGAACCGATGTTCAGGGCCTGCGAGGAGGCTGAAATCTCGGGTGGCGAAGGGGGCAAGAAAGACGCCGTCGGGTAGTAGCCCCAGCTCATCGGCGCTGAGGGCCTCCTCCCCAGTTGTGCCGACTACGAGCAGAGGACTGACGGCATTGAGAGCTTCGGCGGTGGTTCGGTAGGTGCGATGACCGATCTCGGCGGCGGCGATGAGCGCGAGCGGGTTGGGATCCACGACGTGGATCTGGCAGCCCTGCCCTCGCAACGCCTGGGCCAAGCGGCTTCCCAGCGTGCCATAGCCGATCACGAGCACCGGCCGTCCTGTGACCTTGATAGCTGGTAGGAGCGCCCGAAGCCGGCGGAGGCAGGAGTCGGCGATTTCCGGGTAGCCGAGATTGGTTTTCAGTTCGGAGCGGGCCAGATTGAACACTGGAATGCCGAGCTCTGAGGTGGCGATCCGTTTGAGGCCGGAGACGGTCAGCTCCAACGCGGCGTCGATTCGCCGAGGTGCGTCAGCACGGCCGTACCCCTGCGCGAGGAGGCCACCGTCGTCGATCACCAGTACCCGGCGACCCTCGGCGTGGGCGGCGTCGATGAAGGCGTCGACCTTGGTCATGGCGTCGGCCAGCTCGGCGAGGTGAGTGTCCGGCGCGTTGATGACGGTGTTGTCCAGCAGCCCACTGGCATAACCGCGAGCCATGAGAGTCGCGTGGACCCGGTCACGGTTGTGAGTGCGGTCGCCCTTCGCCAGCGCGTAGATCCACTTGGCTGGCACGCCGGTTCGCTCAAGTGCGATGAGGAAGCCGAGGGTGTTCTCGACATAGTGATCACGGAAGATCACCGCCCACCCCGCCAGGGACGGGGAGGGGGCAGCGTATCGGTCCAGCAGTGGCATGGTCGCCACGATGCTGTCCAGCTCCTTTTCACTGAAACAACGGAGCCTCTCGGTCAGCCGGGTGATGAGCTGCTGCGCGGCGTCCGCCCCTTCCTCCTGGTGATCGAGAAGGATCTCCACGTACGGCTCGGTCGGAGTGACGTGGCTGAGCGTGTCGGGACGTTCCAAGGCCGAGTGGCGCCAGCGGAGGGTGACGAGAAGGCGGTCGTCATCGGGAGAGGTCAGGATCAGAGCGTTCGATTCGGAGGCGGCCAAAGCCAGGCGTCGTGAAGCAGCGAACAGGGCGACCTCGGCTCGCAGGTCGGCAGGTTCGATCGGGCCTCGGAGCACCTGCCATCCGATGCCCGATCGTTGGTGCCCAATCATCTCCGTGGTCATGGTTCCCCTTGGTGGTCGAGCCCGTCTGGCGGGCGGGTGGTCAGGTCGTTGAGGAGCAGATCCGTCTCAGATAGGTGGCGCATCATGATGTCGACGGCTCGATGACGCATCAGCCAGAACTCGTCGAGGTCGTCCTGAAACAGACCGGGCTTGAGGTAGTGCTGCTTGACGCCATAGAGGCTGCCGAGCAATTGCAAGAGGGCGACTCGGCCGCACGCCCGGATGTCGTGGTCGGGAACAGTCGGACTGGCGGCGCGGTAGGCCACGATCAGGGTTCGGGCGGCCTCCTGCCAGTTCGGGTCACCGGTCACCGTGTTCGGGTAGAAGGCAACTCTGCCCAGGTCGTAAGCGAGCAGGAACGGCTCCGGCGGGCGGAAGTCCAGAACGGCCGACAGCGCATTTCCCGTGAACAGCAGGTTCACCGGGCTGTAGTCGCCGTGCAGCACCTGCACAGTCAATTCCCGTGGCAGCTCGGCTACCAATTCCGGGATCCTGAAAAGCATCGCGCGGCGCTCGGTGAGGGTCCGTTCCGCCTCGACGTCGAAAGCGTCGGCGACACCATCCGCAGCGCGTTGCGCGATAATCTCCAGGAGTTTGTCGACGGTCGAAGTCAGTTCTTCAACGTTGACGTCGCGCCACCTCTCGGCCTCCGTTGAAGGTTCGGAGCTGGCGGGCAGGTCGGCGAATGCCGCGTGGATTCGACCCAGCACGTGTCCGGTTTGCTGGTACTGGGCCTTGTTCAGCTCGGTGACGACTTGCCCGGGCATCCACTCCCACACCGACAGGGCGACAGATGTGGTGGCGTCGATGACTTGTCCGTCGCGGTTGCGTAGCGCCGTCGCAGCAGGGATTCCGTGGCTGTGGGCCAGCTCGGACAGCTGCACTGCCTTCTCTTCGCCAAGAAGGTCGGTGCCGGGCGGGTAGTTCTTGATGAAGACGTCCCGGTCGGCGCAGGTGGCCCGGTAGTTGACGGTACCCTGCCCGATGGGTAGCTGGACCAATTCCTTTACGGCCAAGCCGTACCGGTCGGTCAGAATGGCGGCAATGCGGTCGGTGGCGCTTTCGGACACCTGACGGGTCTCCTTGGTCAGTCGGAACGGCTGCTGATGCGATATGGCGGGACGGTCGCCATCGATGATCGACTTGCCACATTAGCGAGCAGTTCCTGTGCCTGCCGTTCGTAGGCTGCGAGGACGGCTTCCCAACGGTGTGTACCGTCCATCGCACGATGCGGCACTTGGGCGGTCTCCGCTTTGGCCAGTGACGGCCCAGGGCCTATCCGGGGCGGATAAAGCCATCGAGGGTGGCCGGTGGTCATCTCCGCCACGGCAGGTAGGTCTGGGGCCACCACGGGTGTGCCGAAGGAGACCGCCGTTCCTACCGAACTGGGATGCAGTACCCGCGAGAAGAACTCCCACGGCCCATCCACCCGGTACGGGCACAGCGCGACGTCTGCCGCTCTGTACAGCACATGAACGTGTTCGGGAGATATCCGGGCTAGGTGAAGATGCACTCGACCGGTCCCGCCCGGGTCGATCATTTCACCGTCGCGAGGAGGTCCGACGATGAACAGGTGAGCCTTCCGGGTATGCGAGAGGAAGGTGGGCACGACTGTGGGCAGGTCCTTGTAGGTGGTGAGATTGCCCAAGATCAGCACCGACGTCGGAGCTTCCGAGAGCCGGAGAGCCAGGTCTTCAACCTGCTGAGGCACCGCAGCGGTTCCCGCCGTCAGCCCTCCCCATCCGGCGACTGTGATCGGCGCGCGGGTCAGCCCGGCCAAGTGCCGCGCATCGGCGCAGGTGTGCGTGATGATGCCGTCCGCCATACCGAGCACGCCGTATGCCGCCCGGCGGTCCGCCTCGCTCGGCCGGCCGCCGTCTATAGGCAGCAGGTTGTGCACCGTCCAAACCACTCGCCATCCGGCCCCGCGGAGAGTGGCGAGCCGGGCAAGCATCGCATCGGCTGCTTCGATGGTTCGGGTGCCATCCTGTTCTCGGTAGAGGCGCTTTAGCCGGTGCAGGTTGACAACGCCCGGGGTCGACCGATCGAGGCCCTCCAGGCTGGGGGCGAATTCCAGGCGAAGGCAGGCAGGCGCATGCCGTTCGAGTTCGGCGAAGTACGGGCTGGGCCAAGCCGGATAGTCCGTGATCACGACCCACGAGTCGGCTTTCAACGCTCTCCCTTTCTGCTGGCCCACCATGTGACGGCCGTCCGGTAGCGAGTCAGGCATGTCGGCGGACTACGGTCGGCCCCGGTCCACTCCACTGCGACTTCGATCCGTTGTCCGGCTGCAATACGGCTCGCGGCAAGGTCGGCGGCCTCGCCAAAGCCGTCGCCCCCCAGCCCGTCATCGGACAGATGCAGTACCCGGGTCCTCTTGATCACTTCGGCGAGGACGGGTGATGGGGCCGCGAGCTGCTTGGTATCCGCCAACAACCTCATCTCGGGCAGCCACGGGAAAGCTCCCGAAGACAGCCAGCCCGGGTGATGCGGTTCGACCAGAAGGGGTAGCGCTGTGGTGGGTAGACGGTGATAGGCCCATCCAGGCTCCGGAGGAGTTCGAGAGAGCACGCGCAGCCACGCGGCACCCAGCTCCGCGGCGGCTTCGGCGAGTCGCACCACGTCCTCCGTCGCCCTAGCTCGGACCACTGGATCGTCGGCAAGAAGATCTGCCAAGTCGGTGTCCGCGGTGACTCCGGTGATGGGAACCGTTTCTGCAGCGATCCGACGCCAGCGCTGCAAGGTCGAAGGCGCGCACGCGCGCAGGTGGTACCCGCGAGAACCTCCACGCAGGTGGATGAACGGGATGCCCTCGGCTGCAGCCCAGCCGAGCAGGCCCGGAACGTCGAATCCGCGCACTGAGATGCTGTAGAGACCGACATTCGTCATGTCATGCCTCCCATGAGAACAGGGTGATCGGCTCGTCCGCTTTTCCGCGCTGTCCCAGTGACTCGAACACCTGCGGTACCAGATCAGCAGGCACCGTCCGGCACCACGAGGTCACCAGAGCTGGATCGACCTTGACGTTGAGCCAGGCGGCCACCTCGGCATAGCCGGCCTGGTAGCGACCGACGTCGAAGGCCGCCAGTTCGTGCATGCCGATCACCGTCCAGCCGCCGCGATGAGTGCGCAGCGCCGACAGCATGCTGTTCTCGTCAGGGGTGCCGAGCAGCCCCAAGACGCCTCCATGAGCGAGCAGTCTGGAAGTCGACTCGGGCGCGCCCACCGCATCGATGACGAGTCTCGCGGCGAAGATCTCCACCTCATTGACGCATTGCACTCCAGGTACTCGACCGATCGCCGCATCCCGCCGGGACGTCAGAACTCGAACGCGCAGGGCTCCTCGCCGCCGAAGTTCCAGCACACATCCCAGCGCCACCGGCCCGGAGCCGACCACGACCGCGTCGCTCATCAGGTCCCGGTCAGGGGATAGACGGGTCAGTCCCAAGGCCGCCATCAGCTGGAACCGGGCCAACGCGGCGACGTGCACTGATGTGCCTGGAGGTGCGACGACCGTTCCCTTGAGCTGCGGGTCGATCGGCGCGCCGTGTGGCACCGGAGCCACGAGCCAACCTCGAGCCTGCTCTCCGCCGATCGTCATATAGCCGCTGGTCTTGGCGGGACCACTCACTGTGGCAGCAAGACGGCGCTGTTCGGTTCCTGGACTGAGCACGCTGAACTTCGCGGGGATGAGGCCGTCCGGGGTTTGCGTTGCGGGAAGCAGACGGGCCTTGCCCGCCACCAGCCGGACTCGTGCTCCGTCATCGATCATCAAGCGCCTCCAACTGACTGGGAAGCTCCGCGAGGTGTCGGATCACGAGGATCGACGGGTCGAGGTTCGTGGGACGGTCGGCGGCGACGAGCACCGCCCGCATGCCGTACTCGATCGGCGCGACGACGTCCTTGGCACGGGTGTCCCCGACGAAAAGGATCTCCCCGGGCAGGCACCCGGCCGCTTCGGCCACCGCCGCGAAGAAGGCGGGATGAGGCTTGCGGACGCCGACCACGCTCGACAGCACCAGTGCCTCGAAGCAGTCGAGGATTCCCGCCGCTTGCAGAGTGCGGCGACGTACGATCTCCGGGCGCTGGGTATCGCAGGCCAGAACGCACACCCAGCCGGATTCGTGCAACTCACGGAGCGTTCGCGCTGCGTCCAGATCGATGTCCGCATCCGGAACAGCTGTGAACACCGCCTCCCATGCACGAACCAGGTCAGGCAGGATCGCATGGCATTCGTCTGCGGTCTGGCCCAGTTGCCTCGGGAACGGCGTCTGTCGGCTTCCTTCCCGATCGGCTCGGCGCATCCGACGAGCCACGGCGTCGAAGGTCTCAGCGAAGCGCTCCGGGACGACGGCGCCTGGAAGCTCTCGGAGGGCTTTCGCGACAGTACGACCATCTGTGCTTGGGCCGGGGCGGGCCAGAGTGCCGCCGAAGTCGAGAGCCAGCGCCCGCAGCCCCGTCATGACTGCGCTCCTGTCCTCATCACAAGTCTCTCGACCTGCTCAGCGATCTGCGCCGGAGGACCCACCGCCGCGTGGATCACCAGCCGCGCCGCCAGCGTTCGGATGAGCGCGACCCGCCGACGTGCGGCCGAGCCGTTCTCCAGGAGCCGCAAGACGATGTCCGGGTCGTCGAGGATTCGATCGAGGAGATGCCCGCTGGCACGAAGCCACAGTGTCTGAGCGGTGTGCGAGTCGATCTTTCGAGGCGGTATGCCGGTCTCAGCGACATGAACGGAAACCGCAGCAATCAGTTGCACCGGTGCCATTCGCAGGGCAGGCCACCGATGTCCCAGATCGACCTCTTCGGGGACTACCTGCGGGAGGCCAAGGTGAGGGAACCACCGGTGGGCCGGGCCTAGCCTTACCACGAAGGCAGATGTACCTCCACGCAAAGCGACGTCCTCGACGTCAAGCAATGCGATGTCGCCGGCCAACAGCTGCCATCCCCGCATGAGCATCGCGACTGCGACGAGAGTCTTGCCCGCGCCATGCCCGCCGAGCAGGAGTACCGCACCGTGATCGTCTCGGTAAAGCGCCACTGCGTGGAGGCAGAGCGTCCCGTTGTCGAGATGGAGCACGTGCAGGTGTGCGTTGATAAATCGTCGGCTGTCACCTGCGTCCAGGCTATATGGAAGCGTGACATCGGCCTGTTCATTCACTGGCCTGAGCGGCACATTGGCGCGAGTACCGGGGACGTGAGGGGCGAGACGCGGCCAGGCCCCTGCCAGTGTCTTGTCGGCGGCCACGCGAAGAGTTCGTTCCGCGCTGGTCACGGTGAATACTTCCCGGCGAAGCAAGGCGATCACGACGCCTTCGGCAGTGGGAGCAGGTCGGACAGTAGGTCCCAGACCGGGGCCTGGTGCAGCGTCCGCAAATCACCGATCCGCAGGCTGGCGGCAGGCACCCCGCTGAGTAGGACACGATCTATCGCAGCGGGAACGTTCCGCCCTGCGGGACGCGGACCGCCTGTCAGGCCGAGAACATCGCTCGTGTGGAGGCGCTGGGCAGGGATGTCCAGGGCGGCTGACTGTACCGACCGCAGGCAGTGCAACTGCTCCACCAGCAGAGGCTCGCTGCCTGCGGTAGGAACGATGCTCACAACTGCGCCGAGCGGAACGGGCGACGAACGCTCCCGGTTCAGTAGAACGCGGTGCTGAGATGGGCTGAGTATGACTCTTGGCCTGTTGGGACATCCTTCGCCCGACCCGCTGACCAGTGCGGCGGGCAATGCCACACGAGTCGGCCAGCCCACCACCGTCTGATCGGGGCCGATCAGAATCAGGTCGTCAGCGAGGAAGGCGGCACCGATTTCGGCGCAAGCTCTGTGGGCGAGCGTCGACTTCCCGCCGCCCTGTCCCGCCAGGAACAACACGGCCGAGCCGTTCACGGCAACAGCCGAAGCGTGGAGCATGTGCCAGCCAGACGCCAGCATCCGAGAAGCGAAGAACACGCGTACCAGCCAGTCCGCGCATCGAACACTGACCTCATCACCGGCGGGCAGGATGACACGGGTGGTGCGGCCCGCCGCGTCGACCTCCATGACGCAGGCGGCCAAGCCAGGCCGATACTTGACCATCACTCGCAGTCGCCCGCCTCCGTCGTCTACGACGGCAAGCCGGGGTCCACTTCGAGGGAAAGCGAGCACCGGCCGGTCGGAGAACACGGCCTCGACCTCGTCCGGCGTCGGAGGTTCGGCCATCTCCATCAGCACTGTCCAGTCCGCACCCGGGCGGTGTGGCTTTGTCGCGCAGGGCGGCACCATCACCGAGGCCACATGCTCTCGAAGCTTGGAGTGCTCACTCACGAGCCGCAGCCGGAATCCGCCGAGCAGAAGATCCACGTCGGATCCCATCCGTGAGTCTGGCGTTATCTGCCGAGAATTTCGATTTATTTCCTGCGGCACCTATTACTCCGGTTTCTGTGGTCAACGTCCGATTTGATTTCGGAGGTATGAGGCGATCTGCTGATCTCCTTCATCGGGTTCCTGTAGACGTCTCCAACCCAACCTGACCCTCCACCGCCCGACCACGGCGGCCATGATGCATCTGTGAGGCATCAATGCCGGATCATGCCTACGGGCCAAGGCGCCCCGTAGGCTGACCTTGGTGGAGACATATGGGCGGAGGTGCCCCCTTGGCGGCAAGACGGCGACGCCTTGCAGAACGTAGAAGGGCAATGGGCTACAGTCAGGAATTCCTGGCTGATCAGCTCGGAATCGATCGCACGACGGTAGGCCGCTGGGAACGAGGAGAGACTGATCCCTATCCGTTCATGCGCCCGAAACTCTGCGAGGTCCTGCAGGTCACGTCTGACGAGCTGGAAACTCTGCTCGCAACCGACGCCGGACATGAGGCACCCACTCCCGCCCTCCAACCGGCACCGGCTATCGTCGGTCGTGTCGTGTCCGTGCATGACCCGACGGGTGAGTCTGACGATATGTACCGCCGTGAAATGCTCCGCCTACTGAGCGTCGCGGGCGCGCTCGCGGTTCTTCCTCAAGAGGCGGACGCCCCGGAACAACACTGGATCGTCCAGGCAGAGCAGGCCCTGGATCTCCAGCAATACACACTGCTCAATGCCCACCTGTGGCAGGTCTTCTCACTGTCCAAGTCCAAGCGCCTGGTCTACCCGCTCGTCCACGACCAGCTTGGGCTGCTGGTAAGCCAGATGGATCGGGCTAACTCTCCCGAAGTTCGGCGCCAGCTCTGCGTTCTCGCCTGTGAGCTGTTCCAACTCGCCGGGGAGATCTTTTTCGACAGCAATCGGTACACCGACGCCGCCTATTGCTACACACTCGCGGCGAGTGCGGGCCGTGAAGCGGGCTCCCACGATCAATGGGCATGTGCCCTCACGCGCCAAGCGTTCGTCAACATGTACGACAAGCAGTACACCCAGGCAAGCTCGATCCTCTCCGTCGCCGCGCGGGTAGCCCAGAACGGCGACAGCCAGCTGTCCACTCGGCAGTGGGTCGCTGCCGTGCAGGCCCAGGCATTTGCGGGACTTGGCGAGCTGGATACATGCAACCGAGCCCTCGACGCCGCTGATCGCGTTCTCGACCTCACTGGACCGGTGAACCCCGGCGGCTGGCTCCGCTTCGATGGCTCCCGCCTTGCCGAAGAACGTGGTGGCTGCTATCTCGTCCTCGGCAAAGCCGACCTGGCGGAAAGCTCGCTGACCGAAGCACTCGACGGAACGGTCTCACTGCGGCGCCGCGGCAGCCTCCTGACCGACCTGGCGATGCTTGGCGTCCAACGGCGGGACCTGGATCAGCTTCTGCGATACGCAGGAGACGCCGTCGAGCTCGCGGAGAAGACGCAGTCATACGGCTACGTCGGACGAAAACTTCGATCTCTCCAGAATCGGCTCGAGCCCCTGTTGACCGAAAGTCGGGTGGCTCAGCTGAACGACCGGATCGCTCAACTTCCAATCGTCACATAAATAAGACCGAAAGGACCACTATGCAGACCGCGACCGACGAGCAAGGCCGCATCTTCCGCGAAGCCTGGATCTCGGGAGTTAAGAAGTATTACCCAGGCGAGCCCAAGGCCGGCTACATCACTCCATGGGAGGACACTCCCGAATGGGAGCGCCAGGCTGCGGCAGCGGTCTACAGTCAGGTTCGGGCCTTTGTCGAAATCAGCGCCGGCAGTAGTGCCAAGCTGAGCCGCGAGCAGAAGGGCCGCTTCGTCGCTACTTGCTGGATTGCGCAGATCTACAAGCACATCGATAATCCCAAGCCGTCCTACGTGGCCGACTGGGACGACCTTCCAGAGTGGCAGAAGCAAACCGATGCCGACATATTTGAGCGAATCCAGCAAGTCTCGTAACCAACAAAACTCGCGCAGAAGCGGTTACCACGATGGTTGGCGCATGGGCGGCGATCCCGGTCAGGAGGTCGCCCCCGCTCAACATGGCGGCACCGTCGACGCCGAGGTTGCCACGTGGGTAGAGCGGCCAGATCGCGGATCTGCGCGGTCAGCTCAGGAACGGGGAGATCACGAGCCAGCCGGGGTCGCGGGCGATGTCGACCGACCCCGCGCCCTCGGTCCACTGCGCGGTGAGCTCCTCGGCCACGGCCACGGCGTCCCCATCCGGGTCGGCGTAGACGTGCAGCACCCGGGCGCCGTCGCTGCTCATGTGGACGGCCAGCACCGCCGAGTCGCCGAGCCGCGCGACCAGCCGTTCCTCGAATGCGCGCAGCGCCTCGGGGGAGTCCCCGGCGGGCAGGCCCTCTTCGTCCGCGTTCGCGTACGGCAGCGTGATGCCGACGCGCAGGTCGAAGAGCGGGTGGTCGACCGAGCGCAGGGGGTGGCGCGCGGCGGCGATCAGGCGCGTCCCGTCGGCAGTCTCTCCTGTAAGGAGCACCCACTGCTCCACCGCGTACTCGGAGGCGACGTCGGCGACGACGGCGGGCAGGTGGACGGCGGCCACGGCGTCGATGGGCTGGAAGGTCGCGGCGGTGATGTCGCCGACCCAGCGGGCGACCTCGTCCTCGCCGATCAGCCGGTCGAGGGCGAGGAGGGTGGCGTCGGTGCGGGTGTCGTCATCCAGGTCAGGAAAAATCGGGTGATAGGCGGAGATGTCGATGCGGGGAGTCCCCTGCGGCACGCGCAGCCCCAGCACCAGCTTGTCCAGCCCGAACTCCCGCCCGTTCACCTTCGTCACGTGGCCCTCGGGATCCGCGACGGCCTGTCGGGACGGGTGGAACTCCCATGTCCCGTCGGAGGGCGGCGCGGCCAGCGCCCAGCGGTGGGCGAGCGGCCGCAGCTCGGGGTCGCCCGCCGAGGACACCACCAGGGACCGGCGCGCCGACCTGCCCGGCGTGACCTCCACGACCAGCTCCGGGTGCACGGCGGCGGCCGCCACGGCGACCAGCTCGGCGGCCCCGTCGAGGTCTCCCGCGTCCGCGCGGGCGTCGACCTCGGGGCGGGCCCGCGCCCACCATTCCCAGAAGCCGAGGATCGCGTCCTGCGGCTCGTCCGTCCGCCCGAACTCTCGCATGGCCCTGGATCCTCCCAGGTGCCGCCGCCGAACGCCAACGCGGTAGGTGATCTCGTCACCCGCCGGGGATACCCCAAGGGGGTCGCCGGGGGGGTAATCTCGGGAGTGTTATGAGTCTTCGTGTGCTTGCCGCCATGTCGGGCGGCGTCGACTCCGCGGTGGCGGCCGCCCGCATCGCCGAGGCCGGCCATGACGTCACGGGCGTGCACCTCGCGCTGTCGTCCAATCCGCAGTCCTACCGCACCGGCGCCCGGGGCTGCTGCACGCTGGAGGACTCCCGCGACGCGCGCCGCGCCGCCGACGTGATCGGCATCCCGTTCTACGTCTGGGACATGGCCGAGCGCTTCCACCGCGACGTCGTCGAGGACTTCGTCAGCGAGTACGCCGCCGGCCGCACCCCGAACCCCTGCCTGCGCTGCAACGAGAAGATCAAGTTCGAGGCCGTGCTCGACCGTGCGCTGGCCCTCGGCTTCGACGCCGTCGCCACCGGCCACCACGCCCGCCTTGAGGACGGTGTGCTGCGCAGGAGCGTCGACGCCGGCAAGGACCAGTCGTACGTCCTCGGCGTGCTCACGCGCGAGCAGCTCTCCCACGCGATCTTCCCGCTGGGCGGCTCCACCAAGGCCGAGGTCCGCGAGGAGGCCGCCGCCCGGGGCCTCGCCGTGGCCGACAAGCCCGACAGCCACGACATCTGCTTCATCGCCGACGGCGACACGCGCGGGTTCCTCGCCGAGCGGCTCGGCTCCGAGCGCGGCCCGATCGTCGACGAGTCCGGCGCCGTCCTCGGCACCCACGCCGGGGCGTACGGATACACCGTCGGCCAGCGCAAGGGCCTCCACCTCGACCGCCCGACCTCCGACGGCCGCCCGAGGTACGTTCTGTCGATCGAGCCGGTGTCCAACACGGTGACGGTGGGCCCGCGCGAGTCGCTGGCGGTGAGCTCGATCGTCGCCGAGCGCCCCGTCTTCAACGGCCCCATCACCGAGCCGCACGAGCCGCTGACCTGCCAGGTCCAGTTGCGCGCGCACGGCGAGGTGTACGGCTGCCGCGTCCAGCTCTCCGGCGGCGTGCTGCACATCGCGCTCGACACGCCCGCGACGGGGGTGGCGGCGGGCCAGGCGGCCGTCCTCTACAGCGGGGACGTCGTCCTCGGCTCCGCCACCATCACCGCGTCCTCCTGAGGTCCTCCTGAGGTCCTCCTGAGGTCCTGTCGCCAGGTGGTCAGCCCTCGATGACGAAGCTCTCGCCGGGCTTCAGACGGCGGAAGTCGCCGCCCTGCTGCTTGGCGCTGAGGCCGAGCAGCCCGTCCACCAGCCCGAGCCCCACGTCGTTGTACAGGCCGTCGTGGATCGAGAAGGCCCGCCGGGGGTTCACCGCCTTGAGGTAGTCGAGCATCTCGGCGGCCTTCATCCACGGCCCTCCCGTCGGGGTGAGCAGGGTGCCCACCGGGGCGCCGGGCACGGTGAACGAGTCGCCGGGGTGGAAGACCTCCCCGTCGATCAGGAACCCGATGTTCTGCACCGGCGGCATCTCCGGCCAGACCTTGGCGTGCTGCTGGCCGGCCACGCCGATCTCGAAGCCGGCCGCGGTGAACGAGTCGCCCTCGCCGACGATGTTGACCTTCGCGCTCAGGCCTTCCAACTGGGCCGCGACCGCCGCGCAGGTCCAGATCTGAACCCCGGAGCCCAGGCCGCCGAGGCGCTTGACCTCCAGGTGGTCGAAATGCTCATGCGTGATGAGGATGGCGTCGGCCCCTTCGAGGGCGGACTCCTCGGTGAGGCCGCCCGGGTCGATGACCAGGGTGGCGCCGTCCTTCTCCAGGCGCACGCACGCGTGGCCGTGTTTGGTGAGCTTCATGTTCCCATCATCGCGCGCGTGGGATTCCGCCGTCCCGCGAGCGCCGCCCGGCGCGCGGCGGGCCGGTGGAAGTCCCTAAGCTTGCGGCCTGTGAGCGAGTTTCCGTGGACCACGGCGAGCGCGACCGGGGTGGGCTCCCACCCGGGCACCGACCATCTGGAGACGCTGCGGGTGGTGTTCGGCGAGGTGCCCGACCTGCCGTACCTGCCGGAGCTGCCCGCCCGGGGCGTCGGCGCCGACATGATCGGCAGGACCGCGTCGCTGCTCGTGGAGCTGCCGGTGGAGGTGCGGCCGTCCGGCTGGCGCTTCACCGACCGGCCGGGACGCGACCTGCGCCGCGCCCGTGAGCATCTCGCCCGCGACCTGGACGGGCTGGAGGAGGTCGCGCAGGGGTACGAAGGGCCGCTCAAGATCCAGGTGTGCGGGCCGTGGACGCTCGCCGCCACGATCGAGCTGCGCCACGGCGACCGCACGCTCGCCGACCCGGGCGCCGTGCGCGACCTGGCCGACTCGCTGGCCGAGGGCCTGGCCGCCCACGTCGCCGCCGTGCGGACCCGCGTGCCCGGCGCCCAGGTGCTCGTGCAGCTCGACGAGCCCGGCCTGCCCGGCGCGCTCGCGGGCACCGTGCCGACGGCGTCCGGCTTCGGACGGCTCGCCGCCGTCGAGGCCCCGGTCGCCGCCGAACGGCTCCGCGCCGTCGTGCCGTCCGACGCCTTCACGCTCGTGCACTGCTGCGCGCCGGACGTGCCCTTCGGCGTGCTGCGGGAGGCCGGCGTGGGCGGTGTCTCGCTGGACGCGGGCCTGCTGCGGCGCCGCGACGAGGACGCGATCGGCGAGGCGATCGAGCGGGGGACCGCTCTGTTCCTCGGCGTCGTGCCGGGCACGGACGCCCGGCTCCAGGACATCGGCGTCGTCGCCAAGCCCGCCGTCGACCTGTGGAACCGGCTGAGCTTCGCGCCGTCGCGGCTGGCCGAGCAGGTCGTGCTCACTCCGTCGTGCGGGCTGGCGGGGGCCTCGCCCGCGTACGCCAGGAACGCGCTGGCCAAGTGCCGCGAGGCGGCCCGCGTGCTACGCGAGGACCCCGAAGAAGAGTAAGAGGCACGCGCCCCGAACCGCCGTACCGAAGGCGCGGCCATAGGCACTGTTCGGGGCGCGGCGGTGTTCTGGAGGAGGAGGGAGGAAGGGTGAGGGACGAGCCCTTCCGAGTGACGACGGAAGAACGCCGCCTAAAGGAGCGCCCCGAACCGCCGTGCCGGAGGCGCGGCCATGAGCACTGCAAGCCCGCGCAAAGTCCGCTGCAAGCGCTGGGGGCTATCTCTTGGTGTGTTGAAAGACGCACCAGATCGGGAGAGAAAGTCATGCGTAGCGGTCTTCGTGTACTGCTCGGGCTCGCCGCCGCCGCCACCCTCGGGCTCGCCGCCCTGCCCGCCGCCGCCTCGGCAGCGTCCACAGCGTTCACAGCGTCCACAGGGTCCACGGGCGCCACGGGTTCCGCTGGAGCGGCCGCGATAGCGCCCTTCGAGACCTGGTACTGGGGCCCGACCCGGTCCACGGACTCCAAGGGCTGGGCGAGCGGCAAGATCACGTCGTCCGACTCGGGACTGCGGATCACCGGCAACCTGTACGACGGGGGCGGCGCCCGTACGTGCTCCTGGCTGAAGATCAAGTGGCTGTCGGACCGGGGCAAGTGGCACACGGTGACGTTCAAGAACTGCTCGCAGTCGACGCCGCGCGCGTTCCGGGTGAACGCCGGCTACATGCTGACCTCCTCGTCCAAGGTATGCCGGGGCACCTCCACCCGGATCACCGGCAAGTGCTCACAGTGGGAGGGCGTCTGGTCGCAGGGCGGCTGACCGACCCGAAATATCGGCAAAAGTCAGATTAGACGGGCTTTACCGGTGATGACGGCTGTCAAGGCGATCCAGGGTCCCCTGAACCCCGGATCGCCTGTTGCCGTCCCGATGCCTCCCGTGCGGAAATGTCGGTGCCGAATGGCATGGTGGGGGTAACGATTCCCCAGGTAGAGCGCCGATGCGGGGGCATGTTGCCCGTAGCGTTCTCCTTGGGTCGGATGAACGAGGGGAGACGGCATGACTGCCGAGGTGGAAGGCGTCCCGGTGGCCGCGCTGGAGCGCCACGCCGAGCTGGCCGAGCTGGCCGAGGAGGCCAACTGGCGTTACTACGTGCTCGACGCGCCCACCGTGAGCGACGCCGAGTACGACACCTGGATGCGGGAGCTGCGCGCGCTCGAGGAGGCGCACCCCAGCCTCAAGACGCCCGACTCGCCGACGCAGAAGGTCGGCGCCCCGATCTCCACCGACTTCACCCCCGTCCAGCACCTCCGAAGGCTGGAGAGCCTCGACAACGCGTTCAACGACGCCGACCTCGCCGCCTGGCAGGCCAGGGCCGAGCGGCTGCTCGAACGCGACCCCGCGCCCTACCTGTGCGAGCTGAAGATCGACGGCCTGGCCATCGCCCTGGTGTACGAGAAGGGCAAGCTGGTCAGGGGCGCCACGCGCGGCGACGGGCGCGTCGGCGACGACGTCACCGCCAACGTCCGCACGATCGCCAACATCCCCCACAAGCTGGAGGGCGACGACGTCCCCGACGTTCTCGAGGTGCGCGGCGAGATCTACCTGACCGTCGACGGTTTCGTGAAGCTGAACGAGCAGCTTGTCGCGGCCGGCAAGCCGCCGTTCGCCAACCCTCGCAACTCCGCCGCCGGGTCGCTGCGCCAGAAGGACCCGCGGATCACCGCCCAGCGTGACCTGAAGATGATCTGCCACGGCGTCGGCCTGTGGGAGGGCGGCACCCCGCCGCCCGCCACCCAGTCGGGCGTCTACGAGCGGCTGCGCGCGTTCGGCCTGCCCGTCAGCGACCTGTTCCGGGTCGTCGGCAGCCTGACGGAGATCGGCGAGTTCATCGAGAACTACCGCCGGCACCGCCACGACACCGAGTACGAGATCGACGGCGTCGTCGTCAAGCTCGACCGCATCGAGCTCCAGCGGCAGCTCGGCTCGACCTCTCGCGCGCCCCGGTGGGCCATCGCCTTCAAGTACCCGCCGGAGGAGGTCAACACCAAGCTCCTCGACATCCACGTCGGCGTCGGCCGCACCGGGCGCGTGACGCCGTACGGCGTGATGAAGCCCGTCGTCGTCGCCGGGTCCACGGTCGAGCGGGCCACCCTGCACAACGCCTCCGAGGTCGAGCGGAAGGGCGTCCTCATCGGCGACACCGTGGTGCTGCGCAAGGCGGGCGACGTCATCCCCGAGATCGTCGGGCCGGTGGCCGCGCTGCGCGACGGGAGCGAGCGCGAGTTCGTCATGCCCACCACGTGCCCCGAGTGCGGCACGGAGCTGCGGCGGATGAAGGAGGCGGACGTCGACATCCGCTGCCCCAACGCCCGATCGTGCCCCGCGCAGCTTCGTGAGCGCATCTTCTTCGCGGCCGGGCGGGGGGCCTTCGACGTCGAGGGCCTCGGCTATGTCGCCGCGACCGCGCTGACGGCTCCGCTGCCGCCCGAGGAGCCGCCGGTGCGCACCGAGGCGGACCTGTTCGACCTGACCATCGAGCGGCTGCTGCCGATCAGATCCGTGGTCCGCGACCCGGACACCGGCCTGCCGAAGACCGACCCGGAGACCGGCGAGCCGAAGGTCGTCTCGTTCTTCGCCAACCTGAACGGCGAGCCCAGCAAGAACGCCGAGCACATGATGGCGCAGCTCGAAGAGAAGAAGTCGCAGCCGTTGTGGCGGGTGCTCGTCGCGCTGTCGATCCGCCACGTCGGGCCGACGGCGGCCCAGGCACTGGCGTCGGCGTTCCTGTCCTTGGACCGCATCTTCGGCGCCTCGGAGGAAGAGCTGGCCGTCGTCGAGGGTGTCGGCCCGACGATCGCCGCGTCCATCCGCGAGTGGTACGCCGAGGACTGGCACCGCGAGATCGTCGAGCGGTGGCGCGCGGCGGGCGTCCGCATGGAGGACGAGCCCCCGACCGGCGTGGGCCCCCAGGTCCTGGCGGGCCTGACCCTTGTGGTCACCGGCACCCTGGAGGGCTTCACCCGCGACGAGGCCGGCGAGGCGATCCAGGGCCGGGGCGGCAAGGTGACCGGCTCGGTGTCCAAGAAGACCAGCTTCCTGGTCGCGGGCGAGAACGCGGGGTCGAAGTACGACAAGGCGCTCAAGCTCAATGTCCCCATCCTGGACGAGGAGGGCTTCCGCACTCTGCTGGACCACGGCCCCGACGCCGTCGTACCGGTGAACGCCGCCGAGGCCACGGACGCCCCGGACACCGCTGTTTCCGGGAAGACCGCGGATTCTGAGATGACCGCGGACCCCAGGGAAACGCCGGACTCCGGTAAGACCGGGGACGACGTGCCCGCCGGAGCCGAGGCTCCCGCGTAACCCTGAGGGGCGTCGTATCGGAAGCCCCGGTGTCCGGCGGGCGTCGGGGTTCAGGCGGCGAGGGCCTCGATGGTCACCTGCCACAGGCGGGCGGCGGCCTCGGGGTCCAGGGCGTACGCCGCGACGCCCCTGCGGCTGAGGCCGCCCGGTTCCCTGACCTCGGCCTCCGCGCAGTCCTCGAAGTAACGGCCGCCGATGCCTTCCAGCAGCGGCGACGTCGCCACCAGCACGGACGTGGCCGCGCCCTGCTCGGGGGTCTTCCAGGACATCTGTTCCCCGGTCGCCGCGGCCGCGGCGAGCAGGCGCTCCAGATCCTCCTCGGAGACGTGGCGCTGCAGGCGGGTGCGGATGCCGCCGGGCATCAGCGCGTTGACGGTGATGCCGTCGTCCGCCCACCGCTTGGTGCCCTCGACCGCGAACAGGACGTTCGCCGTCTTGGACTGCCCGTACGCGCTCCACGGTTCGTAGGCGCGCTCGCGGAAGTGGATGTCCTCAAAGACGACGGGCGAGCGCAGGTGTGCGCTGGAACTGACCGAGACGACGCGGGCGCCCCCGGCCGCCGCGAGCGCCCGGTGCAGGCCGTTGGCCAGCGCGAAGTGGCCGTAGTGGTTGGTCGCGAACTGGAGTTCCCAGCCCTCGGGTGTGCGGGTCTCGGGCGCGGCCATGACGCCGGCGTTGTTGACGAGGATGTGCAGCGGGCCTTCCCAGCCGGAGGCGAACGCCGCGACGGACGCCTGGTCGGCGAGGTCGAGGCGCGCGACGAGCACCTGCTTGTTGCCGGTGGTCGCGACGATGTCCTCGGCGGTGCGCTCGCCGGCGGCGGTGTCCCGTACGGCCAGGGTGACCTCGGCGCCGGCCCCGGCGAGCGCGCGGGCGGTCTCGACGCCGATGCCGGACGCCCCGCCGGTCACGATGACGCGGCGGCCGGTGAGGTCGATGCCCTCGACGACCTCGGCGGCGGTGGACTCGGCGTTGAACGGTGTGGTGATGCGTGCGGTCGCGGCCATGGTTGTCCCGTCTACCTCTCGATGGGTAAAGGAGGTCCCGGTACCATTTAATCGGAGGAACCTCCACTACGCTTCGACTCTATGCGGAGCTTCCTCCGGTTAGCAAATCGTGCGCGGGCCAGGGAGTCCGGCCCGTCGCCGGCATCGGCGACTACGATTTGCCTCACGCAATACCCAGGAGGACCACCGTGCAGCCCAGCGGCGCCCGACCACTGCGCGCCGACGCCCGGCGCAACCGCGACCGCCTCCTGGAGGTCGCCGTGCGCGCGTTCTCGCAGGACGGCCCGGACGTGACGCTCGACGCGATCGCGAAGGAAGCGGGCGTCGGCATCGGCACGCTGTACCGCCACTTCCCCACCCGTGAGGCGTTGGTCGAGGCCGCATACCGCAACGAGCTCGCCCGGCTGTGCGACGCCGTCCCCGGACTGCTGGAGACCCTGCCCCCCGACCGGGCCGCGCGCGCCTGGATGGACCACTTCGTCGACTACATGACCACCAAGCGGGGCATGACGAACGCGCTGCGCGCCGTGATCGCCTCCGGCGGCGACCCGTTCTCCGAGAGCCGCCGGCGCCTGGTCGCCGCGATGACCGCGCTGCTCCGGGCGGGGGCCGAGGCGGGCGTCATGCGCGCCGACGTCCTTCCCGGGGACGTGCTGGCCAGCCTGAGCGGCGTCTCCCTCGTCGCAGGCGATCCCGCCCAGCGCGAGCAGGCGGGCCGCATGCTCGACCTCCTCATGGACGCCCTCCGCCACAACACCCCCCGCGGCGATTGACCCGCATCCCTTAAGGCTTCCGTTCCGCGGTCGTGTCGGTGAACACGGGTGCCGGTGAAGGCGGGGGCTGTTCTGCGAGGGCTTCCCCCTCTCGGGGGGTGCGGACGGTGGGGGTTTGAGGGGATTTGGGCGGTGTTGCGGGGCGGGAAAGGGGGCGGCGGAAATCTCCGGTGACGGAACGTGCGCAAGCGGTTTCGCGAAGTGGCCCAGAGGCCGTACCCTCCCATAGTGACCTCTTGGGGGTTTACTTGCCTATGACGGACCCATCCGACACGCGCGACACCGCACCGCGGCCGTTCTCCCCGCTCTGGACGTACCTGGCCGGGGTCGTGACCACCGGTTTCGCGGCGCTGGTCGTCGCCGAAGTCCGGCTCGGCCTCGAGGAGCTGTCCGAGCTGGGGCGCACCTCGCTGTTCTGGGTGCTGGTGGTGCTGGTCGTGCTCGGAGAGCTCCGGCCGATCGTGGTGTCCATCTCGCGCCTGGCGGGAGGGACCGCGACCTCGACGCTGTTCACCTTCGCGATACTGCTCTACCACGGCCTGTCGGTGGCCGTGCTGATCCACGGGCTGGCACTGGTGGTCAGCGGGCTGTCCTACCGCAGGGCCTGGCACCGCGTGGCGTTCAACGTCGCGCAGGTCACGCTGGCCTCGACGGCCGCCGCGGTCGTCCTCGGCCTGTTCGGGCACCACCCGCGCCCGGCCTTCCCCTGGGTGCCGGAGGGCACCGACATGATCGCGGTCGGGCTGGCGGCGCTGGCCTACTTCGTCATGCGGGGCCTGCTCGTGTGCGGGGCCGTCGCGCTGCACGAGCGCCGGTCGCTGACGCGCGTGCTGCGGACGACGATCGGCCACCAGAGCGTCGTCTACGCCGCGCTCCTCGGCCTCGCGCCGCTGGTCGTGGTCGTGATGAGCCGCTCGCCCGCGCTGGTCCCCCTGTTCGTGGCCCCGCTGGCCACCATGTACTTCACCGCCTCCATGTCGGTGCGCCGCGACCACCAGGCCATGCACGACGGCCTGACGTCCCTGCCCAACCGCAAGCTGCTGATCCTCCGGACGGAGGAGGCGCTGTCGGAGTCCCGCGGCGACGCGCGGGTCGGCCTGCTCCTGCTGGACCTCGACCGGTTCAAGGAGGTCAACGACACCCTCGGGCACCCCGTGGGGGACCGGCTGCTGCAGATCGTCGCCCACCGCCTGACCCACAGCGTGCGGCCCGGCGACGTGGTGGCGCGGCTCGGCGGCGACGAGTTCGCCGTGCTCCTGCCGACGGTGCGGGACGCGGCCGCCGCCCGCGAGGTGGCGGCGCGGCTGCGGGCCGCCCTGACCCAGCCCGTGCGGCTGGAGGGGATGACCTTCGACATGGACGCGTCGGTGGGCATCGCGCTGTACCCCGACCACGCGCCGGACTTCGAGCTGCTCCTGCAGCGGTCGGACGTCGCGATGTACTTCGCCAAGGAGGGCCGCAGCGGCGTCGAGGTGTACGTGGCCGAGCGGGACCGCAACTCGCCCGAGCGGCTGAACCTCCTCGGCGACCTGCGCCGGGCCATCGGCGGCAGCGATCTTCGGCTGCACTACCAGCCGAAGGTGAGCCTGGCCACAGGTACGGTCGAGGGGGCCGAGGCCTTGCTGCGGTGGTGGCACCCCGAGCGCGGCCGGATCTCGCCGGCCGACTTCATCCCGCTGGCCGAGCAGTCCTACCTGATGCACCAGATCACCGCGCACGTGATCGACGCGGCGCTGGAGCAGGCGGCCGAATGGTGGCACTCCGGGCTGGAGGTGCCGATCTCGATCAACGTCTCGGCCCGCGACCTGCTGGACTCGGCGCTGCCGGAGACGTTGGAGGCCGGGCTCGACCGTCTCGGGCTTCCGCCGCGCGCGATCCAGCTGGAGGTCACCGAGCGCATCCTGATGACCGACCAGGCCTACACCTCCGACTCGGTGCACGCGCTGGTCCAGCTCGGGATCCCGCTGTCCCTGGACGACTTCGGCACCGGCTACTCCTCGCTGGTCCGGCTTCAGCGCCTCCAGGTGTCCGAGGTGAAGATCGACGGCTCGTTCGTGCAGCGACTCGGCAAGTCCGTGGACGACGAGCGCATCGTCCGTTCGATCGTCGACCTGGTGCGCTCGCTCGGGCTGCGATCGGTGGCCGAGGGTGTGGAGTCGGAGGAGGTCGCGCGTATCCTGCGGGAGATGGGGTGCGACGCCGCCCAGGGCTGGCGGTTCGCCGAGCCGATGCCCGCCGACGACATGACGGCCTGGCTGCGGGCACGCATGGACGCGGCCCCGTCGTACGACCGCTACGGCTCGGCCGAGTTCACGGCCCGCTAGCGTCTCTGATCAGCTAAGCGATCTTGTATCAGACGTGGTGTCTGGGATCGTTTCCCACCGTGGTGGGGAGGCATGGGCGTGGAGGTGGAATCCCGCGCCGAGTGCTGCTCCGCGTGGCCGGTGGCCGGTGGCCGGTGGTGGGTGGGCTGATCGTCGTCACGTCCTGGTGCCGGTGGGCTGCGCGGGGCAGCCGGGTCCGGTCCGTTGGTGCGTGT
>NZ_JBFBCI010000064.1:0-46666 GCF_040683095.1 Sphaerisporangium sp. NPDC051017 | reverse complement strand
CCGGATGCATCGAAACGGTGCACGTCCGGTTCGGGCCGGGGGCCACTGGAAAAGGACCTGCACCAGCAGGCACCTCGCCAGTGGCCTACCGGTACTCCGCTACGCCCGCCCCGGCATCGCGAAACCCTCCCGTACCAGCACGGACCGACCACGTACCGGCGACACGAACGGGACACTCGCCGCCGGTGCCGACGGTTCTGGAGCCGCTGGCACGGACGGTGCGCGTACCGACGGCGCGGACGCCGCTCGCGTCGAGAACACGCTGGTCCTGCGCTTGTCGACGAACGGCGACCGCCTGCGGGTCGAGGTCACGGACTCGGGCCTCACCGCCATGGGCCCGCGCATCAGGACGGGCCCGGCGTTCCTCCTCACCGAGGGCGGCCGGGGCCTGGCCATCGTCGACCTGCTGTCGGACGGCCGCTGGGACGTCCACACCAACCCGGACGGCCCCGGCCACACCGTGTGGTGCGAAATCGCCACCGAACCGGCCGACACCCCGGCGCCCTGCGCCATCCCCTGACTCCCACCACGCCCGTCCCCCTGCCTCAGCCGCCCGACTCCCCTACCTCAGCCGAGAGCCCTCCCACTCCGGGAGTGGGAGCCCTTCGACCACCCCCGGCGGGACGTCGTGGCGCGCGGATTGTTCCCCGCGCTCCGCCGCCACACCGCTCCACGCCCCCCTTGGAGCGCCCCGCCGGGGGTTCATCACCTCACTTGCGGCTCATCTCACCCACCGCTCACCAGCGCGGATCGACGGCGGCGCGTCACTCGGCACGCAGTCGGGCGAAGAGGCGGTCGGACGCCGGGCGGTTCAGTTCGAGCCGGTGCGGGTCGGACGCGCTGCGGCGTACCGGCACGGTGACGGTGTGGACGGCGGGGACCCCCGCGCGCCGTATGCCGTCGGCTATGGCGAGCATCGTCGCGACGTCCAGACCGGCATCGGTGGTTACCGACTCGGTGACCGTTTTGAGGAACGCGAACATGCGCTCCGGTTCGGTGAGCAGCGTGTCGGCCTTCTTCAGCAGGGCTCCCATGAGGTGCTGCTGGCGCTCGATACGCCCCAGATCGGACCCGTCGTCCAGCGCGTACCGCGTCCGCGCGTACGCCAGCGCCTGCTCGCCGTTGACGAGACTGCGTCCCGCCGGCAGCCGCAGGCCGGATTTCGGGTCGTTCACGGCCTTCGGCAGAGTGACCTCGACCCCGCCGAGCGCGTCCACCAGCTTCTTGAATCCGGAGTAGGGGATCTCCACCGTATGGTCGACGCGGACGTCCGCGGACTCCTCCACCGTCTTCGCCAGACACGGCATGCCGCCCGCCATGAACGCCGAGCCGATCACCCCGGCGTGGGCCTTCACCGTCGTTCCCCGTGAGGCCCGGCAGTCGGGGATGCGCACCAGCAGATCCCTCGGCAGGCTGACCACCGTCACATCTTTGCGGTCGGCGGGCAGGTGGAGCAGGACGACGGCATCGGAGACCGGCCCTGAGCCGGCAGGAGCGCCCCCGCGGTCCCCACGGCTCCCCGCCGTCCGATCGTCTGTGCCCAGCAGCAGGATCGTGAGCGCCCTGACGGGCCTCGGAGTCGGGGACGAGCCGACGTCGGTCATGACATTCTCCGCGTTCATGCGCAGGAGCAGGCTCGGGACGGCCAGGACGACCGCCGTGAGCGCGGCGGCCAGGCCGAGCGCCACCCAGCCCGGCATGCGCCGTCGACGGCGGACGCCCGTGGCCGCGTCGAGGAGGCGGCGTCGCTGGCGGACAAGCGTGGCGGGCGGCTCGTGCTCCAGGTCACGACCGAGGTCGCGAAGCATCGTCAGGTCGTCCATGGTCATTCCTCGTCCCGCATCGGGTTGGTGTGGCCGAGTGCTTCGCGCACCTTGCGCCGAGCCCTGTTCAGGCGGGAGCGCACCGTGCCGATCGGTATGCCGAGCGCCCGCGCCACCTCCTCGTACGAGAGATCGCCCCAG
Source organism: Sphaerisporangium sp. NPDC051017 (assembly GCF_040683095.1). Taxonomy (NCBI): domain Bacteria; kingdom Bacillati; phylum Actinomycetota; class Actinomycetes; order Streptosporangiales; family Streptosporangiaceae; genus Sphaerisporangium; species Sphaerisporangium sp. NPDC051017. Next base: position 44,702 of record NZ_JBFBCI010000064.1, on the reverse strand, counting down.
GCGATCAGCAGGAGGACGTCGCGGTCCCCCTTGGAGAGCCCCGCGAGCGCGGCGGCGAGCATCGGGCGGGACGCCGTCGCGGTCACCCCGTCGGCCACCCGGTCGGCCGGGCTCTCGGCGACGACCTCCACCGGGCTTCGCGTCAGCGCCCTGTAGCGAGCCGCCTCGGTGCGGTGGTGGCGGGAGACGAGCTTGGTGACGATCCCGAACAGCCAAGGACGGGCGTCCGGGCAGGTCAAGTCGTATCGGTCACGACGCCGGAAGGCGACCAGGAACGTCTCGCCGACCAGATCCTCGGCGACTTCGGGGCCGAGGCGGCGCGACACGTACCGGTACAGCATCGCCGAATAGCGGTCGAACAACGCCGCGAACGCCTCCGGCTCGGCCCGCGAGCCGGAGATCAGCTCGGCGTCGGAGGCCGGGGTGGCGGGCGGTGCGGTCATCGAAAGCACCATGGCATGAAGGCCGGCCTTCCCGTAGAAGACATGTCGGCCATATCTCGCCACAACACCGGGATCAGGTTCACGCCCCAGATGTCGTGCGCCATCTGACTCTGCTGCAGATCGACCCGACCGCCGCCATCGCGCCCAACGCCGACCTCGTGGCGTGGAGCCGGCTCGGGTCTTCTTACACGCCCGACCAGTGAGAAGCGTTCACTGTGCCGAAAACAGCTTGCCCCGGGTCGCGTGCACAGCAGTAGCGATACCCGGGGCGTACATGGGCCAGCATACCGATTTCCAGCCACAGCGGGAGGTCTCACTGGGCTCCTCGGGCGTGATCGGAGCGCGGAAATTGTCGTACCCGGCTGCGATGCTGAGGGCACGATGCGCGAGGGGGGCGCGGTTTTCCGGTGAGACGTTGGCACCGCCGCCCTCCCCCACGCGGAACGCCTGATCCTCGAAGGCCAGACCCACATGGCCAACCCGAAGGCCCCCCGCCCCGTCCTGGAACGGTTCTTCACACAATGATCACTTCGCCGCAATTGGACGACCTCGACGTACGCGCCCCGCATGGGGCCGAGCGTTGGAGCCTGATGATCTGGGACTGGTCCCGGGAGGCCATCGAGGATCCCTTGATCAGCGACGCCTGCCGCCTGTTGCTCTCGGCGGGAACGTGCCAATCCCCCGAAAACGCCACAATCAGCGGCACAAACCACAGCTCGAAAGACGACCTCTCCGTGAAGTTCGGCGAGGTCATCCTCCCCCAGGAGTGGACGACCGGCCCCGCCCGACCCGACCGCGTTCCCGTGACGTCGTAGAACCACAGCGGAGCCCACATCCTCGCCTGCGGCAAGGCGGACGGCCGGTTCTTGGTCCGGCTCGGTTACTTGCCGACGTCACCAGGGCGATCAGATTCTCTGCGAATCCGAACGGTGACGGAAAGTGAGACAGTATGCTGGCATACGTGAAGCGGACCACGATAAAGCTTTCGGATGATCTTGCCGCACGCGTGCTGCATGAGTCCGTGCGACGCGGCATGACCGTGTCCGAGTGGACGCGAGAGGCGATCGAGGCACATCTACCCGGCAACAGCCAGCGGCGATTGCTCGCGGCCGGGGCAGGCCACAGCGGCGAAGACGACATCTCCGAACGCATTCACGAGATCCTCGACCGGGAATGGGCCCGCCGTCACCGGGAGGCGTCATAGGCGCTCTCGTCGTAGACGCCGGCCCTCTGTACGCGTACGTCGATGCCGATGACAAGCATCACAAAGAGTGCCTGACGCTGCTCGAAGCCCACCCCGGACCACTGATCGTCCCGACGCTGGTGGTTGCGGAGGCCGCGTATCTCATCGCGACGCGTCTCGGCGCCGAGGCAGAGGTCAAGTTCCTCGGAGACTTCGCCCGCGGGGTATTTGCCGTACAACCGGTGCACCCGTCGGATTGGCTACGGATGGCGGAGTTGGTCTCCACATATCGCGATCTGCCTCTCGGGACCGCGGATGCTTCCGTTCTTTCGTGCGCGGAGCGGCTGAACATCACTCACATCGCCACGCTGGATCGTCGCCATTTCACCGTCGTGCGTCCACGTCACGCCGCGGCGATGACCCTTTTGCCCTGAGAAGTTCCTGCCACACACGACCAGCGGTCGGGCCAGGACTCCGGTGAGGGGGCGTCCTGGCCGATCGCTACAGCGTCAAAAGATCGTCCGAGGCGGTCGCGGGTCAGCGGGCGTCGACGATCATGCCGGCGCCTACGGTACCGTTGGTGGATTCGTCGATCAGGATGAAACCGCCGGTCAGGCGGTTTCTGGCGTAGTCGTCGACGAACAGCGGTTGGGTGACGCGCAGGGAGACGCGGCCGATCTCGTTGAGGCCGAGGGACGTTGCGGACTCGTCGCGGTGCAAGGTGTTGACGTCCAGGCGGTAGTGCAGGTCGCGGACCATCGCGCGGGCCGTGCGGGTGGTGTGCTTGATGACGAGCTTGGAGCGCGGGCCGAGCTTGAGCCCGTCGGTCATCCAGCAGACCATGGCCTGGATGTCCTGGGCGACGTGCGGCCGGTTGTTGGGACGGCAGATCATGTCGCCGCGCGAGATGTCGATGTCGTCCTCCAGGCGGAGGGTGACCGACATCGGCGGGAACGCCTCGTCCACGGGCCCGTCGAAGGTCTCGATGGCCGCCACGCGGGTCGTCAGGCCGGACGGGAGGTGCATGACCTCGTCGCCCGGCTTGAGCACGCCGCCCGCGACCTGCCCGGCGTACCCGCGGTAGTCGTGGAAGTCGTGGTCGTTGGCCCGCTGGGGACGGATCACGTACTGGACGGGGAACCGCACGTCGACCAGGTTGCGGTCGGAGGCGATGTGCAGGTTCTCCAGGTGGTGGAGCAGGGAGGTGCCCTGGTACCACGGCATGTTCTCGGACCGGGACACCACGTTGTCGCCGTGCAGCGCCGAGATCGGGATGAAGGTCAGGTCGCCGACGTTGAGCTTCGCCGCGAACGCCGTGAACTCCTCGCGGATCTCTTCGAAGCGGTCGCGCGAGTAGTCGACCAGGTCCATCTTGTTCACGGCGAGCACGAGGTGGGGCACCCGCAGCAGGGTGGTGAGGAACGCGTGGCGGCGGGACTGCTCGATCACGCCCTTGCGCGCGTCGATCAACACGATCGCCAGGTCGGCGGTGGACGCGCCGGTGACCATGTTGCGCGTGTACTGGATGTGGCCGGGGGTGTCGGCGATGATGAACTTCCGCTTCGGCGTGGCGAAGTAGCGGTAGGCCACGTCGATGGTGATGCCCTGCTCGCGCTCGGCCCGCAGGCCGTCGGTGAGCAGGGACAGGTCGGTGTACTCGGTGCCCCGGTCGCGGCTCGTGCGCTCGACGGCCTCGAGCTGGTCCTCGAAGATCGCCTTGGAGTCGAAGAGCAGGCGCCCGATGAGCGTGGACTTACCGTCGTCGACGGAACCCGCCGTGGCGAAACGAAGGATGTCCATCAGAGCTGATCTCCATCGGTAGCGGCGAGGCGAGGAAGCGCGGGGCGAGAGGCGGCAAGGGCATGGGACCGGAGGGAACCAGCGGCCAGGCGCGCGACGCGCGCCTCGGATCGAAGCGCGCCGCCGGGGTGGGCCAAGAAGGGGGAACGCATCAGAAGTAGCCCTCCTTCTTGCGGTCCTCCATGGCGGCCTCGGATGCGCGGTCGTCGGCACGCGTCGCGCCGCGCTCGGTGATGCGGGTGGCGGCGATCTCGGCGATGATCTGCTCGACCGTGGCGGCGGCGGACTGGACGGCTCCGGTGCAGGTCATGTCGCCGACCGTCCGGTAGCGCACGACGGCCTCGAAGGTCGGCTCGTCCTCGCCTCGGTTGACGACGTCGGAGTCGGCGAGCAGCATGCCGTCGCGCTCGAAGACCGTGCGGGTGTGCGAGAAGTAGATGGACGGGATCTCGATGCCCTCGCGCCGGATGTAGTCCCAGATGTCGAGCTCTGTCCAGTTGGACAGGGGGAAGACGCGGATGTGCTCGCCCTTGCGGATGCGCGCGTTGTAGAGGTTCCACAGCTCGGGCCGCTGGTTCTTCGGGTCCCACTGGCCGAAGTCGTCGCGGAAGGAGAACACGCGCTCCTTGGCGCGGGCCTTCTCTTCGTCGCGGCGGGCCCCGCCGAAGACGGCGTCGAACTCGTGCTCCTCGATCGCGTCGAGCAGCGTCGTGGTCTGCAGCCGGTTGCGGCTGGCCCGCCGCCCGGTCTCCTCGACGACCCGCCCGGCGTCGATGGACGCCTGGACGAACGCGACGACGAGGCGGGCGCCCAGCTCGGCGACCCGCCGGTCGCGGAACTCGATCACCTCGGAGAAGTTGTGCCCGGTGTCGACGTGCATGAGCGGGAACGGGATGGGGGCGGGCCAGAACGCCTTCTCCGCGATCCGCAGCATGACGATGGAGTCTTTGCCGCCGGAGAAGAGGAGACACGGACGCTCGAACTCGGCCGCGACCTCACGCATGATGTGGATCGCCTCAGCCTCGAGGACGTCGAGCTGTGATGTCGTGTAGTCCCTTGCAAGCATCTGCTCTTCCTCCGGGCTAGCCCTGACGGTGCGCGTCGCGGATGCCGGCGAGCAACGTTGGCGCCAGATCCGGTAGGGAGACCAGAATATCCGGCAGCGAGGGGTTCTCTTGGTTGTAGACCAAGGGACTCCCGTCGATGCGGCTCGTGTGGGCTCCCGCGGCGCGGGCGACCGCCACGGGGGCGGCCGAGTCCCATTCGTACTGGCCACCCGCGTGGACGTACGCCTCCACCTCGCCGGTGACCACCGCGACGATCTTCGCGCCGGCCGAGCCCATGGGTACGAGATCGGCACCCACGAGATAGGCCAGCTTCTTGACGAACTCGGGCGGCCGCGTGCGGCTGACGGCGATGCGGATTCTGCCCGGGCGGGACCTGGGCAGCTCGGACGGCTCGGCCGTGCTGAGCGTCACGCCCTGGGCGGGCAGCGCGACGGCCCCCGCCACCAGCTCGCCCTGGGCCCCCGCGCTCTGGGCGGCTCCGCGCTGCCACAGGGCGACGTGGACGGCCCAGTCGGCGCGCCCCGACTCGCCGAACTCGCGCGTGCCGTCGAGCGGGTCGATGATCCACACGCGGTCGGCGACCCGGCGGCGCGGGTGCAGCCGCTCTTCGCGGGTGCCCTCCTCGGACAGGACGTAGTCGCTCGGCCGCAACCGCGACAGCGCTTCGTTGAGGTGGACATGGGACTCACGGTCGCCCGCCTGGCGCAGCGCGGCGGGGTCGCCGAAGCCCTGGCCGGCGCGCAGCGCCAGGAGCCTCTCACCCGCCTCGGCGGCGAGATCTCTCGCGAGCGCGTGGTCGTCGCGTATCGTCACGGTGCCCTTCCTCATGCATGCCGCCCCGAGTTCCGAGGCCACGGGGGCGGTACGCACCCGGGCCGCTTGCCGCCTCGGGCTAGTACGCACCCGAGCCGCGCGCCACGGCGGACCACGTCTTCCACAGGATCTGAAGATCCAAAGTGAGAGACCAGTTCTCGACATAACGCAGGTCCAACCGTACCGATTCCTCCCACGAGAGGTCGGACCTGCCGTTCACCTGCCACAGGCCGGTCATGCCGGGGCGGACGACCAGCCGCCGCCGCACGTCGTCCCCGTACCCGGCGACCTCCTCGGGCAGCGGCGGCCGGGGCCCGACCAGCGACATGTGGCCGACCAGCACGTTGACGAGCTGCGGCAGCTCGTCCAGCGAGTGGCGGCGTAACCAGGCGCCGATCGGGGTGACCCTCGGGTCGTCCCTGATCTTGAACAGCAGGCCGTCGCCGTCGCTGACGAGGTCGATCTTGCGGTGTTCGGCGTCCGTGCCCATCGTGCGCAGCTTGAGGATGGTGAACTCGGCGCCGTCCCTGCCCACCCGCGTCTGGCGGAACAGGGCCGGGCCAGGGCTGGTGGCGCGCACGGCGAGCGCCAGGGCGGCCAGGAGGGGGAACAGGACGGCGAGGGCGACGGCGGCGACCGTGCGGTCGAAGAGGTTCTTCAGGAGCCTGCGGGTGCCGGCCAGCTCGGGGTGCTCGACGTGCAGAAGCGGCAGCCCGGCGACCGGCCGGATCGTCGTGCGCGGCCCGGCGACCTCCATGAGCGCCGGGGCGACGACGAGGTCGGTGCGGGTCTTCTCCAGCCGCCAGGCCAGGCGGCGCAGGGCGGTGCCGTCGAGCTCGGGACAGGCGAGGACGGCGACGGTGTCGGCCTCGGCCTGGCAGACCGCCAGGGGGACGTCGGTGAAGTCGCCGAGGACCGGCACGCCCTCGACCTCGCCGAGGGAGTCCTCACGCGGGAGGCACACGCCGACGACGTCCATGCCGTGGTAGGGCTCGGCGCGGAAGCGGCGGATCAGGTCGGCGAGCGCGGCGCGGTGGCCGGCGGCGATCACGCGGCGCATGCACCGCCCCCGGGCCCGCATGGCGTGGAGCCTGCGGCGCAGCCCGTAGCGGCAGCACAGTGTGAGCAATGTCATGAGCGGGAGTGCCAGGACGACGTACCCCCGGGCCAGGTCGGTCTTGGTGACGTAGGCGGAGATCGCGACGCCGGCGGTGAGGAGGAACCCGCACTGCGAGATGCGCCGGAACTCCTCGGACCCGACCCCGACCAGCCGCGACTCGTACGCGCGGTTGAGGCCGAGCAGGCACACCCACAGGACGGGCAGCACGAGGCTGAGCACAAGGTAGGGGGTGACGTACGGCGTGACCTGGCCGAACCGGACGTTGACGGCGGCCGCCCCGGCGAGGAGCCCGCAGACGAGGTCGATCGCCACGGCGCGGACGCGGTAGCGCCGGACCCACCGCGGCAGCCACGGCCGCCCGTACGGCCCCGCGAAGCCCTCGAACGGCGCCGCGGGCCCGCGCGGCGGCTTCCGCACCGAGACCTCAGGCCTCTCGGCCACGCCCACCATGCCTCCCCGCTACCGTCCGGACACTTTCCGTGAGGATGCTAGCGGGCCGGTCCGACAATCTTGACCGATTCATGGAACTCCCCTGACCGCCGACGTGGATTCCTGGCCCACCGACGGCGGTCCAACCGCCGTCCGGCCGGGCCTCTCTCGCTTTGCAAGTGACCCGTAAGAAGCCGTCAAACAATCACACATACCAACATGTCAGGAATCCAGTCATTTACCGGGGAGGTCACCAGATGACCGATTCGACGTCGGGCTCTGTTCGTCCGGGATCGTCGGCCGCACGCCCGCCGAAGGCCGTGGTGCGTCTTCTCGGCCCGCTGGAGGTGCTCGGCCCCGCGGGCCGGGTCCAACTGGTCGGCGTGCGGCAGCGCACGCTGATCGCGCTGCTGGCGTTGCGGGTCGGCGAGATCGTGACCTACGAGCGGCTGGTGGACGGCCTGTGGGGGGAAGATCCGCCCGTGACGGCGCTGGCCAGCCTTCGCAGCCACGTCGCCCGGGTGCGACGGGCCCTGGCCGACGCCGACCTGCCGGACGTGCTCGCCACCAGAGGCCGGGGATATTCGCTCGGCCTCGACCCGAGGTCCGTGGACGCCTGGCGTTTCGCGTGGCATGTCAGTGTGGCGAGGCGTGCATCGGCCCGCGAGGAGCCCGCGCGCGTGGCCGAGGAGCTGAGCCGAGGGCTGGACCTGTGGCGGGCCGACGTACTCGTGGACTGTCAGGTGTGGGGGTGGGCGGACGGGGAGGCCGCGCGGCTGCGCGAGCTGCGCCTGTCGGCGACCGAGGATCGCTGGGCGGCGGGTCTTCGTTCGGCCGACCCGGTGGAGGCGATCGGCGAACTGGAGCGTCTGGTCGGTGCCCATCCCCTGCGGGAGCGGCTGTGGGAACTGCTGCTGGAGGCGCTGCGCCTGGCCGGACGGCTGGGCGAGGCGCTCGCCGTCTACCAGCGGGCGCGGGCCGTGCTCGCGGCCGACCTGGGGGTCGAACCGGGGACGGCGATGCGCAGCCTGCACGCCGGAATCCTCGCCGACAACGCCAGGGAGGTAGGACCCCCGGTCGCTCTGGACGTTCTGCGCCGCCCCCCTACGGCGTCCGGCCTGCCCGTGCCGCTCACCGAGTTGATCGGCCGGGATCCGGAGCTCGACGCCATCATCGACCTCATCGGTTCGCACCGGCTGATCACCCTGACCGGTGCGGGCGGATGCGGAAAGACCCGCCTGGGCATCGCCGTCGCCTCCCACGTGGCCGGCGACCTCGCCGACGGCGCCTGCTTCGTCGACCTTTCTCCCGTCAAGGAACCACACATGGTCGCCGCCACGGTCGCCGCCTCGCTGGGGCTGCGGGAGCGGCCGGGATCGGATCCCGAGCGGACGCTCACCGCCGGTCTTCGAGACCGCGAGCTGCTGCTGGTCCTGGACAATTGTGAACATGTGAGGGAAGGGTGCCGCTCCCTGGTGAGACGGCTGCTGGGCGCGTGTCCGAAGGCCCGTGTGCTCGCCACCACGCGTATCCGGCTCGCCGTCCCCGGCGAACTCGTGCGGCACATCCCGCCGTTACCGGTTCCCGACCCCTCCCGGCACGGCACCCTGGCAGAGGTGATGGCCTTCCCGTCCGCGCAACTGTTCCAGGCCCGCGTGTGGGAGCGTACCGGAGCACGGATCGCCGAAGCGGACGCACGCGCTGGCGCGCGTCTGCGTCGAACTGGACGGCCTGCCCCTCGCCCTCGAACTCGCCGCCGCGCGCAAACCCATGCTGACCATGTCGGAGATCGCCGACCGGCTGGGCGACCGCCTGCACGTGTTCAGCGACAGCGCCACCATGCCCAGTCACCGCAGCTTGAACGCGACATTGGATTGGAATTACGAACTGCTCAGCGCCTCCGAACAGGCGCTGTTCCGTCGCCTGGCCGTCTTCGCCGGGGGCTTCACCCTCGACGCCGCCCAGGCGCTGTGGCCGGAGGAGACGCTCACGGTGCTCGGGGCCCTGGTGGACAAATCGGTGGTCATGGCCGAGCAGTACGGCGCCGGCTCGCGCTACCGCCTTCTGGAGACGGTACGGGCCTATGCCGCGGAGCGGCTCGCCCGCACCGTCCCAGAAGAGGAGGCCCAGGCCCGCGACGCCCACGCCGCATACTTCCTCCGCCTCGTGCGGGCGGGGGATCGGCATGAGGACGGGCCCGAAGATCAGGACCGGTTCGACCGGTTCGCCGGCGAACACGACAACCTGCGGGCGGCGATGTCGTGGGTGTCCGCGCGGCCGTCCGGTGACACCGATCCGAGGTTCGTCCTCGCTCTGCGGAGGTACTTCGATCGGCGCGACCACCATCAGGGGTCGCGCGGCGCCTGAGCGGTCCGCCGGGCGCCGGAGGTGGGCCCCGGCGTCGCGACGCCCGCCGCCACAACGGCATCGACGTCGCCGGGGCCCACCCCGCGGGTCTCAGGGGCCGATGACGACCTGGTGCTTGAGTTCCTGGTACGCCTCGTCGAACTCCGCCACCGCCACGTCCCGCCAGGGATCCGGCAAGGGGCCGCCGTTGGCCTTCTGCAGCGCGGTCAGCCCGTCGGCGATGTCGACACCGGCGGCGCTCAGCCACGGAATGGCGGCGGGCCTGATAACACCGGCGTAAATGTCGATGTACCCGACCTGCGCCACGCTCACGGTCGTGTTCCTCCCGAGCGTCCCGGCGGCGGAGGTGAACGAATTCAGCGCCTCTGCACGAAGCTGCTGCCGAACCGTGGGGTTGGTGGTCAGCGCCGCCTGGTCGAGCGACCTCAGCCCCCTGGTCAGCGCTGTGACGTACTGGATCTTGATCGTCTCGGGAAGCACCGTGTACTCACGGAAGTCGAGCGCGAACTCGGGCGGGCACGTCGGGCACCGGTAGTCCACCAGCACCGGAATCGGGATGCAGTCCACGACCCTTCCGTTCCGGATGATCGGGATGCAGTTCGAATACCCGTCGGCCGAGGCCGGTGTGCTCACCGCCACCTGTCCTAGCAGCACCGAGACGATAAGAGCGAGCAGAGCGGCCGCCCATCGGCTGCGTTTCACTGGTCCTCCTTGGGGGGTGCCGGGTGCGCTGTCACGACGCGCGCCGGCCTGCGGCCAGCCGGCCTCGACCGGAGCATCACCGGTTTATCCCGCCGACCTTGTGGCGGCGTTGTGCCAGCGTTGTGGCGGCATTGCCGCGGCTCCGCGCGGGCTGGAGGAGACGCCCGCGTGCCCGCCACGTCAGCGTGGCGGCTTCGCCGGCTTCAGGTCGCTCGGGTGGAAGGTGTTCTGCGTGGCCTCCAGGCCGCTGGTGATCAGCGACTCGGCGACGTCGGCGGCGCGGTCGACCAGGAAGGGAAGGTCCTTACGCTCGGCGGTGGCGAAGTCACGCAGGACGAAGTCGGCGGCGTCCATGCGGCCCGGCGGGCGGCCCACGCCGAAGCGGACGCGCAGGTAGTCCTTGGTGGCGAGGGACTTGGTGATCGAACGCAGGCCGTTGTGCCCGTTGTCGCCGCCGCCGAGCTTGACGCGCAGCGCGCCGTACGGGATGTCCAGCTCGTCGTGGACGACGATGATGTTCGCCGGGACGACCTTGAAGAAGTCGGCCAGAGACTTGACCGGCCCGCCCGAGAGGTTCATGTACGACCGCGGCTTGGCCAGCACGACGGAGGCGCCCGCGAGACGCCCCTCGACGACCTCGGCGTGCGCCTTGTGCGTCTTGAAGCGGCCGCCGACGCGCGCGGCGAGCTCGTCCAGCACCATGAACCCGGCGTTGTGCCGGTTACCGGCGTACTCGGGGCCGGGATTGCCCAGGCCGACGATCAACCAGCGGTCCACGACATATCTCTCCGTTCACTTGGCGCCCGGCGGATGGCCGCGGACATCGAACAGGGCAGCCCGCCGCGCGTGGCTGCCCTGACGACGATACGGGAGATTACTCCGCGGCGGCCTCGCCGGACGCGGCCTCGGCCTCGCCCTCCGCGGCCTCCTCGGTCGCGGCCGTCGGGAGGACCGCGACCTGCAGCACGACGGTCTCGGCGTCGGCGGCGAGGCTGGAGCCCTGCGGGAGCTTCAGGTCGCCGGCGGTGATGACGGCGCCGACCTCCAGGCCCTCGATGTCGACCTCGACACCGGTCGGGATGTGGGTGGCCTCGGCCTCGACGGCGACGGTGAGGGTCTGGTGGTCGAGCAGGCCGCCCGGGGCGATGTCGCCGATGGTGGTGACCGGGATCTCGACGGTGACCTTCTCGCCGCGCTTCACGAGCAGCAGGTCGACGTGCTCCAGGAAGCCCTTGATCGGGTCGCGCTGGACGCCCTTGGGCAGCGCGATCTCGTTGACGCCGTCACCCTGGAGGCGGATGAGCACGTTCGGCGTGCGCAGGGCGAGCAGCAGCTCGTGGCCGGGCAGTGTGAGGTGCTTGGGCTCGATGCCGTGTCCGTAGAGAACGGCGGGGACCTTGTCGGCGCGGCGGATCTTGCGCGCGGCGCCCTTGCCGAACTCGGTGCGCGGCTCGGCGGCGATACGTACCTCGGACACGGTGATCTCCTAGGGAGTCTGGGATTCCAAGCGCTCACCCTCACCCGCCCTAGCGGTAGGCGTTACGAGCGCGGACAACCCTCTAAGACTACCGTGCCCTGCCTATTGCCTCGCTCCGCTCGGCGGTTCGGGGCGCCCCTTTAGGCGATGTTCTTCCGTCCTCAGGCGCAAGGGATCGTCCCTCACCCTTGCGCCTGAGGACTCCAGAACACCGCCGCGCCCCGAACGGGCTTATGGCCGCGCCTCCGGCACGGCGGGTTCGGGGCGCTTTGGGGTCGGCGCCCCGAACGGGGTCAGGCGTCGCCCTCGAAGAGGCTGGTCACCGAGCCGTCGTTGAAGACCTCGCTGATGGCGCGGGCGATCAGCGGGGCGATCGACAGGACGGTGAGCTTGTCGAAGCGCTTCTCTTCGGGGATGGGCAGTGTGTTGGTGACGACGACCTCGGAGATGCGCGAGTTCTTCAGCCGGTCCACGGCAGGGTTGGAGAAGATCGCGTGGGTGGCGGCGACGATGATGTTGGTGGCGCCCTGCTCGTACAGGGCGTCGGCCGCCTTGGTGATCGAGCCGCCGGTGTCGATCATGTCGTCGATCAGCACACAGGTGCGGTCTCTGACCTGGCCGACGACCTCGTGGACCTTCACCTCGTTGGCGACGTCCAGATCGCGCCGCTTGTGGATGAACGCGACGGCGGTGCCGAGCTGGTCGGCCCAGCGCTCGGCGAGGCGGACGCGGCCGGTGTCGGGCGAGACGATGGTCGTGGTCGCCGGGTCGAGCTTGTCGCTGAGGTAGCGGTGGAGCACGGGCAAGGCGAACAGGTGGTCCACCGGGCCGTCGAAGAAGCCCTGGATCTGCGGGGTGTGCAGGTCGACCGACATGAGCCGGTCGGCGCCCGCGGTCCTGAACAGGTCGGCCATGAGCCGGGCCGTGATCGGCTCGCGGCCGCGGCCCTTCTTGTCCTGCCGGGAGTAGCCGAAGAAGGGCAGGACCACGGTGATGCGCTTGGCCGACGCCCGCTTGAGGGCGTCCACCATGATCAGCTGCTCCATGACCCACTTGTTGATGGGCTCGGTGTGGCTCTGGATGACGAACGCGTCGCTGCCCCGCACGGATTCGAGGTAGCGGGCGTAGATCTCGCCGTTGGCGAAGTCGTGGAGCCTGGTCGGGGTGACGTCGATGCCGAGGTCCTTGGCCACTTCCTCGGCCAGCTCCGGGTAGGCCCGGCCGGAGAAGAACATCAAGTGCTTCTCACCGGTCGTCTTCTTGCCGGTCGTCTTCTTGTCGCTCACGCTGCCCTCCTCTCCTTACGGCCCGCCGGACGTCTCCGCGACGCGACGCCGCAGTTCTCGGCTCGCTCGCCGCGTTGTTTCATTTGGTGCTCTCCCGATGTTGTTCCCCGGCGGGCCCGTCTTGATCACCCGCCGGTCGGGCGGCTTCGGCCGGTTGCGTGGCCGAGCCGTCCAGGGCGCGCTGCGCCGCCTCGGCCGAAGCCGTGCCGGCGCGCCGGCGCGCGACCCACCCTTCGATGGTGCGCTGACGCGCGCGGCCCACCGCCATCGCCCCCGGCGGAACGTCGTTGGTGATGACGGAGCCGGCCGCGGTGTAGGAGCCGTCGCCGATGGTGACCGGGGCGACGAGCATGTTGTCGCTGCCGACCCGGACGTGGTCGCCGACGGTCGTGTGATGCTTCCGCACGCCGTCGTAGTTCACGAAGACGCTGGACGCGCCGATGTTGGAGCCCTCGCCGATGGTGGCGTCGCCGACGTAGGTGAGGTGCGGGACCTTGGACCTGGCGCCGACGCGGGCGTTCTTCATCTCGACGTAGGTGCCGGCCTTGGAGCCCGGGCCAAGGATCGTTCCGGGCCGCAGGTAGGCGTACGGGCCGACCGACGCGCCGGGGCCGATCTCGGCGCCCTCGCAGACGGCGTTGCGCACGACGGCGCCCTCGCCGACGGTGGTGTCGGTGAGGGTGGTGGCGGGCCCGACCTCGGCGCCGGAGGCGACGGCCGTGCGGCCGTGGAGCTGGGTGCCGGGGTGGACGACGACGTCCCGGTCGATCGCGACGTCCACGTCCACCCAGGTGGAGGCGGGGTCGACGATGGTGACGCCGGCGCGCATGTGGGCGTGGAGGATGCGGGTGTTGAGCACCCCGCGGGCGAAGGAGAGCTGGACGCGGTCGTTGACGCCCTCGACCTCGATGTGGTCGGCCGCGACGTACGCGCCGACGCGGTGCCCGTCCTCGCGGAGGATCGACAGCACGTCGGTGAGGTACTCCTCGCCCTGGGAGTTGGCCGTGGAGACGCGTTTGACGGCGTCGGCGAGCAGCAGCCCGTCGAAGGCGTACACGCCGGAGTTCATCTCGCGGATGACCCGCTGCTCGGGGGTGGCGTCGCGCTCCTCGATGATCTCCAGCACGGCGCCGGTCGCGTCGCGGATGATGCGCCCGTAGCCGGTGGGGTCGGGGACCTCGGCGGTCAGGACGGTGACGGCGTTGCCGTCGGCGGCGTGGGTGACGAGGAGTTCGGCCATGGTCTCGGTGCGCAGCAAGGGCGTGTCGCCGTAGGTGACCAGGACCGTTCCGTTGATGGTGCCGACCGCCTCCAGGACGGTGCGCACGGCGTGACCGGTGCCGTTCTGCTCGGCCTGGACGACGGCGCGGGCGTCCGGGCCGGAGGCGGCGAGATGGGCCTGGACCTGCTCGCGGGCGTGGCCGACCACGACGATGAGGCGCTCGGGGGCTAGGCCTCGCGCGGCGGCCAGCACGTGGTCGACCAGGGGACGACCGCACAGTTCGTGCAGGACCTTGGGGGTGGAGGACTTCATGCGGGTGCCCTCGCCCGCGGCGAGGACGATGACGGCTGCCGGGCGCGGCACACTCACGGAACGAGGCTCCCTCGGCGTCGCGGCTGAGACATGACAGAGCGGGACGACGCGCGGTAACCCCCTGGGCACCGCACCGCCACCCACCCGACACCGCGAGCTTACCCGCCGCCCGCCGGGCGGGTCGCGGGCCCCTCCGTGAAGGGCCCGGCCCTGCCAGGACATCGCCGCGTGGCGCCCGCGACGGATGAGGAGAAGAAAAGTTCCGGCGCCTGGACTCGAACCAGGACAACCCTGCTCCAAAGGCAGGTGGGCTGCCAATTACCCTACGCCGGACCGATTCGCGACCTTCCCAAACCGCGGTGACAAGGATACCCATCCAACGCCCTTGCCGCCCAACGCATTGCCGCCCGGCTCCGGGGCAGGGGGGCTCTGAGGCGTGGATACCGCGCGGGCGGCAAGGGAGCGGAAGTCGTGGAATGCGCAGCCTTCGCGCCGGGCACGCGGGAGCACGGGAGCGCGGACCAGGTCATTGGCATATGCGGATGTGTCCCTTTACCAGGTTTGGGGATGAATGCGCAAGACGTGGATCCGCCACCGGATGGCGCGCGAACCTTCATCTTCCCCACATTCCAGGCTTAGGGATTCCTAACTTACGATGCCGTAGGTTACGGTTACGTAGCTCCAGATCGTCCGCTCTACCGAACACGTGAGGTAGCCCATGACCGTCGTCGCAGACCGCGCGACCCCGCCGCCGCGTCCCGATCTCGAACCGGAGCCGAAGTCGAACTTCGAGCGCGTCCTGCTCGTCGTCTTCGTCTCGGTGCCGTTCCTCGCGCTGCTGGCGGCCATCCCGCTGATGTGGGGGAGCTTCCTGAGCTGGACGGACGTCGCGATCACCGCGGTGTTCTACGCCATCAGCGGGTTCGGCGTCACCGTCGGATTCCACCGCTACTTCACCCACGGCTCGTTCAAGGCCAACCGGCCCCTGAAGATCGTCCTCGCCATCGCGGGCAGCCTCTCGCTGGAGATGGGCGTCATCGACTGGGTGGCCACCCACCGCCGCCACCACAAGTACTCCGACAAGGAGGGCGACCCGCACTCGCCGTGGCGCTTCGGCAGCGACTGGAAGGCCCTGACCAAGGGGCTGCTGTTCGCCCACGTCGGCTGGATGTTCTCCTCCGAGCGCACCAACCGCGAGCGCTTCGCCAAGGACCTGATCAACGACAAGGACGTCAACCGCATCCACAACGCGTTCCCCTGGCTCGTCGCCGCCTCGCTGATCCTGCCCGGGGTCATCGGCGGCCTGGTGACCTGGTCGTTCATGGGCGCGGTGACCGCGTTCTTCTGGGGCAGCCTGGTGCGCATCGGCCTGCTCCACCACGTCACCTGGTCGATCAACTCGGTCTGCCACGTGTTCGGCGACGAGGCGTTCGAGGTGCGTGACAAGTCCCGCAACGTCTGGTGGCTCGCGATCCCGTCCTTTGGCGAGTCCTGGCACAACCTGCACCACTGCGACCCGACCTCGGCCCGTCACGGCGCGCTCAAGGGGCAGATCGACTCGAGCGCCCGCGTGATCCGCTGGTTCGAGCAGGCAGGCTGGGCGACCGACGTCCGGTGGCCCACTCCCGAGCGTCTGGCGGCCAAACGGCGTGTCTGATCTGCCCTCTCGGTCGGGCCGCCCCCTGGCGGCCCGAACGTCCGGCAATCTCCCGGCCCGCCTCCCAGATTCGGGTACAACCCCTCAAACCACCACTATTGCGGTTGCCTCACCCGCAGGGCCCAGCATTATTAGACCCATGACCGAGTCCTCCACCCCCCGTGGACGCGTCCGCATGACGGGTAAGGAGCGCAGGGAGCAACTGATCCGGGTCAGCCGCACCCTCTTCGCCGAGAAGGGCTTCGACGGCACGTCCATCGAAGAGATCGCGGCCAGCGCCCAGGTGTCCAAGCCGGTCGTCTACGAGCACTTCGGCGGCAAAGAGGGCATCTACGCCGTCGTGGTGGACCGCGAGATGCAGCGGCTTCTCAGCCTCACGGCCGTGGCGCTGCAGGCGGGCCACCCGAGGATCCGGCTGGAACGTGCCGCGCTCGCGCTTCTGCAGTACGTCGAGGAGTCCAGCGAGGGCTTCCGCATCCTCGTGCGCGACTCCCACGCCGCCTCCGGGACCGGCACGTTCGCGAGCCTCATCAGCGACATCGCCGGCCAGGTCGAGGACGTCCTCGCCGACGAGTTCGCCGACCGCGGATACCTGCCCACCCTCGCCCCGATGTACGCGCAGATGCTCGTCGGCATGGTGGCGCTCACCGGCCAGTGGTGGCTGGACGCCCGCAGGCCCGACCGCGAGGAGGTGGCCGCGCACCTGGTCAACCTCGCGTGGAACGGCCTCACCCGGCTGGAGCCGCAGCCCCGGCTGACCGCCGCCTCCACGCGCGCCAGGCCCGTCCCGCAGCCCGCCATCGAGCTCAACGGCGCCTTCGCGCTCACCGGCAAGGAGCTCAAGGGCCTGGAGAAGGCCCGCGAGAAGGACCTCAAAGAGCTCGAACGCGCGCGCGAGAAGGACCTCAAGGAGCAGGAGCGCGCACGCGAGCGCGAGGCCAAGGAGCAGGAGAAGATCCGCGCGCGCGAGCAGCGCGAGCAGGAGAAGCTGGCGCGCGAGCAGGAGAAGGCGCTCGCCCGGGAGCGGCGCGAGCAGGAACGGCTGCGGGCCCGCGAGCAGCGCGAGCGCGAGAAGCTGC
This sequence comes from Sphaerisporangium sp. NPDC051017, assembly GCF_040683095.1. Classification (NCBI taxonomy): domain Bacteria; kingdom Bacillati; phylum Actinomycetota; class Actinomycetes; order Streptosporangiales; family Streptosporangiaceae; genus Sphaerisporangium; species Sphaerisporangium sp. NPDC051017. The sequence goes on along the minus strand of NZ_JBFBCI010000064.1, from coordinate 27,745 downwards.
TGCGCGAGCGTGAGAAGCAGCGCGCCCAGGAGGCCAAGCAATCCGATCGGGACACCACCCGCAGCCCCCACGCCGCCGGGCACGGCGAGCGTGTGGAACTCGTCGAGAGGGTAGACCTGGTCGAACGGGTGCAGATACCCCGGCGCCCGGAGCTCGGCCCGGCGGGTGAGCACGGCGAGGACGGCCAACCGTGATCAAATCCCCCGGCAAGTAAAACCGTCGTTGCTGAAAAGTTAACGTGTCGTTCAATTATATAGGGCATTTTGGACATATGTCCGTCGAGATCGTGCCGCCCACCCCTGCAGGACACGACCTGCCCCTCCCTCAGGACCGTTTCCTCAACCGCGAGGAGAGCTGGCTCCACTTCAACGAGCGAGTGCTGGAGCTGGCCGAAGATCCTGATGTTCCCCTGCTGGAACGGGTCCGTTTCCTCGCCATTTTCGCCAGCAACCTGGACGAGTTCTTCCGGGTGCGCGTGGCGGGGCTCAAACGCCGCATGGCCACCGGCCTGCTGCTGCGCACGAAGAGCGGGATGAAGCCCCGCGAGGAGCTCGTCAAGATCGCCAAGATCGCGGACGACCTCGCGCGGCGCCACGCGGCGGTCTACCACAAGCAGATCTGCCCGCAGCTCACCGGCGTGGGCATCGACATCGTGCGCTGGGACGACCTCAGCCGGGACGAGCGCACCGCGATGCGCAAGCTCTTCCGCGAGCGCATCCGGCCCGTGCTCACCCCCCTCGCGGTCGACCCCGCCCACCCGTTCCCGTACATCTCGGGCCTCTCGCTCAACCTCGCCGTCACCGTGCGCAACCCGAGCACGGGCAACACCGTGTTCGCCCGGGTCAAGGTCCCCTCGCAGCTCCCCCGCTTCGTCGCCGTCGCCAAGGACCGCTTCGTCCCGATGGAGGACGTGATCGCGGCCCACCTCGGCCAGCTCTTCAAAGGCATGGAGATCGTCGAGCACCACGTCTTCCGGGTGACCCGCAACGAGGACCTGGAAGTCGACGAGGACGTCACCGAGAACCTCATGAAGGCGCTGGAGAAGGAGCTGCTCATGCGCCGCTTCGGCCTCCCCGTCCGCCTGGAGGTCGAGGACACGATCACCCCCGAGGTGCTGGAGCTCCTGGTCGACGAGCTCGACGTCAACGACTACGAGATCTACCGGCTCCCCGGCCCGCTCGACCTGTCCGGCCTGCACGCCATCGCCGACCTGGAGCGCGGCGAGCTGAGCTTCCCGCCGTTCGTCCCCGCCGAGACCCTGCACGCCGAGGACGACCTGTTCACGACGCTGCGCGAACGCGACATCCTGCTGCACCACCCCTACGACTCGTTCGCCACCAGCGTCCAGCGGTTCATCGAGGACGCGGCGGCCGACCCGAACGTCATCGCCATCAAGCAGACGTTGTACCGCACCAGCGGCGAATCGCCGATCGTGGACGCGCTGATCGACGCCGCCGAGGCCGGCAAGCAGGTCGTGGTCGTCGTGGAGATCAAGGCGCGGTTCGACGAGCACGCCAACATCAAGTGGGCGCGCAAGCTGGAGAAGGCCGGCTGCCACGTGGTCTACGGCGTGCTCGGGCTGAAGACGCACGCCAAGATCGCGCTGGTCGTCCGGCAGGAGGCCTCCGGCGAGCTGCGCCAGTACTGCCACATCGGCACGGGCAACTACAACCCCAAGACCGCGCGCCAGTACGAGGACTTCGGCCTGCTCACGGCCGACCCGCTGCTCGGCGAGGACCTCACCGACCTGTTCATCCACCTCACCGGCTACAGCCTGCACTCGGCCTACCGGCGGCTGCTGGTCGCCCCGCACGCCCTGCGCGACGGCCTGCTGACCCGCATCGACCGCGAGATCGCCCACCACCGCGCCGGCCGCCCCGCGCGGATCCGGATCAAGGCCAACTCGCTGGTGGACGAGCCGCTGATCGACGCGCTGTACAAGGCGTCCAACGCGGGCGTCCCCGTGGACCTCATCGTCCGGGGCGTGTGCACGCTGCGGCCCGGCATCCCGGGCCTGTCGGAGACCATCCGCGTGCGCAGCATCCTCGGGCGGTTCCTGGAGCACTCGCGCATCTACGAGTTCGGCGGCGGACGCAGGCCCGAGATCTGGATCGGCAGCGCCGACCTGATGCGCCGCAACTTCGAGCGCCGGGTGGAGGCGCTGGTCAAGGTGAGCAGCGCCCGGCAGCGCGCGTACCTGTCGGAGATGCTCGACCTCGCCATGACCGACACCACGAGCAGCTGGTGGCTCGACGGCGACGGCACCTGGGTTCGCCACCACACGGGCGAGAACGGCGAGCCTCTCCTTGATCTGCAGTCCCACCTGATAGGAAGCAGGCGGTGGAGGAGCATCGATGACTGACGCGCCCCCCCGAACACGCCGAGCGGAGCGAGGCCATGGACACTGACACGCTGATCCGGGCCGCCGGGGCCGTGGTGTGGCGCGGGGCGAGCGACGATCCCGAGATCGCCGTCATCCACAGGCCGCGGCGCGACGACTGGTCGCTGCCCAAGGGCAAGCTGCTGCCCGGCGAGCACATGATCGCGGGGGCGCTGCGCGAGGTGGCCGAGGAGACGGGCCTCGGCATCGTCCTCGGCCGCCGCCTGCCGACCATCCACTACCTGAAGGACGGGCGGCCCAAGCGCGTGGACTACTGGACGGCGCGCGCCGTCGCGCAGGTCGCCGAGTTGCCCTCCGACGAGGTGGACGGCCTGGAATGGCTGCCGCTGGACCAGGCGCGGGCCCGCATGTCGTACGAGGTGGACGCCGGGATGCTGGCGAGCCTGCTGGACGCGCCGCTGGAGACGACGCCGCTGGTGCTGGTCCGGCACGCCAGCGCCGGCGAGCGCGAGGAATGGACCGGCGACGACGACCTGCGGCCGATCGACAAGGAGGGCGAGGAGCAGTCCCGCTGCCTGGCCGAGGTGCTGTACGGCTACCGTCCCGCCACGCTGCTCAGCTCGCCGAGCAAGCGGTGCGTCCAGACGCTGGTGCCGTACGCGGCCAGGGAACTGCTGCGGATCGGCACCGACCACCTGCTGACCGAGACCGACTACGACGCGCCCGCGACGCTCGCCCTCACGTCCAAGCTGGTCGACGCGGGCGAGCCCGCGCTGGTGTGCAGCCACGGCAAGGTGCTGCCCGAGCTGATCGAGGGACTGCTCGGACAACGCTCGGGCCCGCACCTGGACGACACGCACCTGGGCAAGGGCGGCCTCGCGGTGCTGCACCACACGGACGGGCGGATCGTGGCGGCGGAGCGCTACCGTACCTGAGACCATCCAGGTCCCGGCCGGTCACGTGGGCCTGCCCGGGCCCCGGCACATGAGCCTGCCCCGCCGCCAGGACCCCCGGCCACCTCGCCGGTCAGGCCACCCGCGCCCGTGCGCGCGCGTAGAGGTGTCGCGAAAGTCCCGAAAAACCTCAACGCGGTCAACGACCAGGTGATGGGGAGTGTAGGCGTGTCGGAAAACCTCCGCCTGCCCGCCTAGGTAGGTAGATAGGTGGTTGTGTAGGCAAGCACCTAGGTGCCTGCGCGGGTCACCAGGCGGGAATCTGCTGCGGCCGCGGACCGGAGGCGGGGCGTCGAACAGGTCGAGCTGCCCCTGGTCGACGTCGTCCCGCCCCTGGAGCTTGAGGCAGCGGCGGCAGGTGACGGGCCCGTGGTCGGGGTGGGCGGCGCCGGGGTCCCAGCCGTTGACGCCGACCATGCACGCCGGGCCGGGCATCAGGTGGCCGCCGAGCCAGCGGGTCATGGCGACCTGATGGACGATGCCCGAGGAGCGCACCCGCAACCGTAGGTGCGCCCCGCCAGCGTAGGCCGCGCGGGCGGTGGCGGCGATGTCGGCCAGCGCCTCGTAGGCTTGCCTGCTCACGCTCTGCCCCACCTTCTACAGCCCGACGACGGGGTTGTCGGTCCAGCGATCGTCCTTTTCCAGGTAGCCGAACAGGGCGGCCGAGCCGTCCGCCCACCCGCCGTGGCGGCCGATGCACTCCAGGGTCTTGCCGTCGCGGCGGGCGGCGGTGGCGTGCCGCCGCCGGAGACCAAGGCCGCGCGCAAGGTGCTGGACGGCTACCGAGCGCGGTCACGGGTGTGCCTCCGGATGCTGACTCCTGAGAAGGAACATCATGAGGAGCAAAACGCGCGTCCGGACGTCCAGCGCGGATCCGCACCCGGCTTCCTGCCCATTGCGTGACCCGCTACTAATAGCGTGTGGAGCATCTCTACTGGGACCTCGGATCTCGCGCCAGCGGCGCCTGCTTCGAGGTGGAGCTGCGCGGCTCGCCCGCGAGGGTATGCCTCATGGACATCGACCACTACCAGGCATATCTCGACGGCGGCGAGTACGAGTATTATGGCGGCTTCTATGACGTTAGCCCCGTCGTCCTGGAGGTGCCCTACGACGACTATTGGTATCTCGTCGTCGACAGTAATGGCCAGCGGGTCAGGGTCCAGGTCACCGAGGTCTTCGACTGACCGCGTCCGCAGGCATCATGGTCGTGCCTGGCGAGGTATCCCGGGCGGTCTACGAGCCGGACACAGATCTGGGCGTCTGGGTCCGTCGGGCCCTGATGGGCTGACGGCCAGAAGTTTCGGCAACGTGCTCCAGAAGGCGGGCGGCGGCCCCGGTCGGTCGGCGGGAGAGCGCCGGGTGGCGCCGGCCCGGGACCGGCCCGAAATGCCGCATGCCCGGGTCCGGCAGGCCGCCGGGCGCGCGGTCCGGCCACGCGGCGGGTGCGGCCGCCGCCCTTGATCCCCACAAAGACCAATTCGGCTCTCGGCGCTCTGCTGGCGATGCTCGTTCTTGTCGGCACTGGAGTGCGCCCGCTGAGCGAAGCCGGTGCGGTCAGTGAGGTTGCCCGGGTTCTTGTCCTTGGAGGACTGGATCCGGGCCGAGTCCGCCTTCGTCATCTTGGCCATATTCCTGACGTACCCCGAGACCGGCGGGCTCGCCAGCTCTTTCAGCAACGCGCCCGGTTCTACCGCTTCGGCTCGTCGTAGGGGTTGATCTCGGCGTAACGGTCATCGGCCTCGGTGAGGTCGAACCTTCCTCCCACTGGTCGATGCCCGGCCAGTTGACCGGCGGTCCGGCCCGTAGTTGGTCCTATTGCCAGCGTGGCTCGGCTTCACTGGAAGCGTGCAGCCACAGCTGATCGTCGTCGTGGCGGCGGATGAACTGGTCGTCGTACACCAGGAATTGGCCGCGGTCGTCGCGGTCCTGGCGGATCTTCTCCGGGAGGGTGACCACCCGCAGCACCTGGTCGTGCTCGTAGTCCACCTCGACCATGACCGGCATTACGTACCGGACCCACGCGGTCGTCTTGTTGTCTGCCATGAGGCCCGATGATGCTGGTCGGGTTCACCTGGCCGGATGCCCAGTGACGACATCGTGACCGACCGCCCGTTCGCCACGCTCAGCGCATCGGCGAACGTGGTGCATACGTCTTTCGGCAACGGCCCTCCGCTTCGCGCGCGGGCCCCGTGTTCACAGTTCCGGAGCCCGCGGCGACGGACTCTCCCGGAGGCGCCCTCGCATTCTTTTCGGCAACCGCAAGGGCGGCCAACGGCCGCCCTTGAACACGCAAAGGATTTTCAGCGGATCATGGCGGTAGATCTTGGAGCCGCACACTGATCTGGTGAGCGCCTACGGGCCCGATGTGCAGGCTGAGATGGCCCTCGCTCAGGCGAGGCAGCATTGCCGTCGCGCACGCAAAGAACTCGAGCGCGCTGCTATCGCCTACGACGACGAACGCGAACACGGCCGCCCGGAGGCCGTAGCACGCGCCCGGGCGGCGTGGTCTGATGCCTTGATGGAGCGGGCCTGCGCCCTGGTGGATCAAGAACGCGCACGCGATCAAGCGCGAGATCAACGCCGGGAAGCCGGGGAATCGGACGCGATGCGGGTTGATCCGACCGTGGAAGGGACCAGACCGTCAATAGCAGGCCGCCGCGACCGTCTCTGGCCTAGGAACTCGCCCCGTCGGCCCTCGTACTGTCAAAGGCCGTGCCCCTTGTCCCGGCCGAAGGGGTTCCGCCGTACGGCGGCCAGCCGGGATCTGAGCGGCGGCCGCGGCGCCTGCGAGGGGGCGCCGACGGAGCGTTGCAGGGCGGCCAAGGCGCGAGAACCCGGCACGCGAGATCAGTGTTCGGTCAGGAAGTGGGCGGGAGAGATCTACACTTCCCTCATCCGCTCGATGCAGCAGCCGTCGGTCTGGTCCCGCCCCCGGGGATCAACCGACCATCGGGGTGGTCGACCCGCGTCTCGTCCGTGCTGGACGAGGACGGGGAAGCCATGGCTGCCAATCGTCGGCGGAGTCGCCGGCCTGACTGGAACGAGTGGGGACCGCTTATCTTCCGAGCGATCCTCACCGCGCTGGAGATGACGGCGAGGTGGTGGATCGGCGGGCCCAGGTAGACCCGGGCCCGCCGCCGCGAGTCGTCCCCGTCAGGTTGGCGCCAGGGCGGGGGCGACCTCGTGATCTGCCCACTGTAGACAGCTGACGTGCGGCTCCATAACCCGTTACAGGAAAGTCCAACCCCGGAGGAAGGAATCCTCTATTGCCTGCCGGGCTGCCCCAACCCCGAACGTAACCGGTACCTGATCCACCTGGCCCACCGTTACAACATCCCGGTCTGCCAGAGCCTCGGCCACACGGTGACGGCGGCGCTCGCCATCGTCGACGCCACAATCACCTGCTCATGCTGATGTCCGGGACTGAGGTAAGCAGCCCTGGACACCGGCACTGATCCCACCACGTCGAGACAGTCCCTCGCACCAATCCGGTGCGGGGGCCTGTCCGCGTTCTATCCTGCGTTCACATGGTCAGGTCGTGCGTGACCACTTTGATCGACACGCCGCAGCAGACGCAGATGATTCTTCATGGAGCGACATGTCTCGTGTGTTCGTGTGGTGCTTTACATCTCCAATCCGCCACGGTAGTAGACGGCGAGGTAGTAGCTGTGGGCCCAGTCCTTGCAATGGGACCGTAGGGTCCACGTGACGCGCGGGATGGGCTTGTCGGAGTAGGCATTGCAGACATAGTCGCGCAGGGTGGTGTAGAAGACGGCGTCCGCCGCGTATTTCTTGGATTTAACCCAGTAGCTGTCGGTCTTGCTGTAGTAGATGATGCCGTAGCCGTAGTCGTGCATGTCGCAGGCCCGGACGAAGTTGAAGTTGCTGGGGTAGCTGCCGACCGGCGAGGTGCAGTGGTCGTTGATGACGCCCTTGACCCACTTGCCGCCTACAGTCCTGACGCTGACCACCGGGAGTTTCGCCTTGCCGTACATCATCGGAACACCGTCCGGTACAACGCACCCATTTTGGCCCCAGAGAAACTGGGACATGTACGGGCACTTGGACGGGGACGGGATGGCCAAGGGAGTAACCACCTGGGTGTAGCCGGTGAGCTTGCCGGCCGATGCATAGGTCAGGGTCCACTGGCCGGCCTCTGGGCTGGACAGGGCGGTGATGTTGCCCGTGGCGTCGTAGGTGTAGGTGGTGGTTTTGACGGGTTCGCCATCCACCTGGCGGGCGTCGGTGATCTGCCGCAACTTCTTGGTGTTGTCGTAGGCGTAGCTGGCCGCCACGACGGGGGCGGGGGTGCCGACCGCGTCGTAGGTAACGCTCTTGAGTTGACCGGCGATGTCACCGAGAGCTGTCGTTGTAGCAGTGGTGGTGGCGGCGTAGGCGAATTGCGCGACGGAGCATGTAGCCACATTCAAGACGCGACAGTCCGTTCCTGCAGTCATAGGAGTCGCCAGCGTGGCGAACCGGCCTGCGCTGTCGTAGGTGATGGCGGTCATGCCATTCTCGCTGGAACCGTCAGCGGTGATCAGGTAGGTGGCGCCGACCTTGGTCCACACGTCGATCAAGTCTGTGCTGATCGGCTGGCCGGTCGTCTCGTCCGTGCTGGTGAGGACATGTGTGTGGGTGAAGGTGCCATTGGCGTTGCGCACAATCGTCCCGGCACCGTCGGGAGCGACGAACTTGTTAGGGTCTGCGGGATCGACGAGGAACCGGTCGGAACTGACCCCGCTGGACTGCTTGATCTGCAGGTAGCCGTTGGCGCTGTAGTCCTGGAGCCGGTCCCCGAGTCGCCCGCCGAGCGGTTCGAACCGCCAGTTGGGCCCCAGCACCGCTTCGTTCGGCTGAGTGGCGTCGACGCGCTGGCCTGCGCTGTGGCTGCGTGTGGTGATCAGGCCATCATCGGCCAGGTCGATGGCGTCGGTGATCCACACGCCTGTCTCGGGTTCGACCCTGCCCGGCTTGTACGGTTCCGGGCCCGGGTCTGCGGGGTCGTAGCCCTCGCCGGGGGTGATGATTTCATCGGAGGTGATCTCCAGGGCCGGGGGCTCCAGGCCGTCGATGTTCTCCGCGGAGGCGAAGATACGGTGGTTGGCGCTGGCGGTCTCTGTGGGGGACTGCAACACCAGGCCGTGGTTGGGGGTCCCGGCGGCCCACTTGGCCACGATCGGGGTGATGTTCCAGGTCATGGTGCCACTGCCGCAGAAGCCGAGTTGAGAGCCCTCGGTGGAGGTGACGGCGTCCTCGGTGGTGTTGGTCGGCTGCGGGGTCCAGGTCTGTTGGTCGGCGGCCCAGAAGCCGGTGACTCGCCGTACCTGGATGCCGGCTCCGACGTTCGTACCGCAGGAGGGGGCGTCGAGGTTGGTCAGCTTGAGAACCGCGCTGGTGGGGGTCTTCAGGCCCTGGGTGTTGAACCGCAGGTAGGCGCGAGCCTTCTCTCCGTCGGCCTCGGTGCCCGCCTTCAAGTACTCTCCGGTGACGTTGTTGCCGTCGAAGACGCTGTTGACGTCGGTGTCGCCGTTCAGTGGCAGCACGACCGAGGGGTCGACGGTGACCGGGTAGGCCGTGGGCCGGGTCGGCCAGGAACTCACTCGAGGGCTTGAGGACCAGCGTCTTGCCCCTGCTGCTGTCGGCCACTTCAGTGGTGATGGCACCGACCCGTCCCTGGCCGCCCTGCATCGTGCGGGCCTGCTGGCCCTTTCTGCTGTGGGCGGCGAGTGGGGAGTTTGCGTCGTACATCACCGGGGCTGAGGAGGCGGCGACGACCTTGTCGGCCTCCTTGACCGTCAACCGGCCGCCCTTGTCCTGGCTGACCTGCAGCCCCTTGCCAATCACAGGGACCTTGATCTCGACCGGCCCGGTTGGGCGGCGGTTGAGGACGACGTCGAAGCGCAGACCGGTGGGCAGCGCGGTGGACACCAGGTCGCCGGCGCCATCGGCGACCACGCCGCGGTAGATGGCCCTGCTGCCGTCGATGTCCGGCTTGGGCAGCCAGCCCGCCCAGCCGAGCTCCAACACCGCACCGGTAGCCTGCTCCACCTTCGCGAACGGGCCCGACCCGCCTGTGGAGAAGCGCACGTCGCTCTTGGCCACCTTGGGCCGCAGGGTGGCGCCGTCGGCGATGAGGTGGGTGTCGATGTCGGCCCAGCTGCCATCGGCCTGCTTGACGCGGATCGGTCCGGCGTGCAATTCGGTGAGGATTTTGCCGTTCGGCAACTTGTAGGCGGTGGAGGTCTCCGTACGGTCGACGACCGTACGCTCAGCACCGGCCGATGCCACGGACGAGGAGTGCTGAGGGGTGGGCGAGGCGTAGGCCGCCGTGGTGGCAACCAAAACAGCCCCAGCGCTAAAAGCGCAAGCTAACGCCAGCCTTCGAGAATGGGTCATTGACTTCCCTAAATGAGGGGAGATAAGGGCAGTATCAAGTTATACAGAAAATCTTCAGCTTGACTAGCATGATCGCGTGAGAAATTACGGCCCCGGGATCCATGCAGCGCCTCAGCGGTCAGTATACAGAAACATCGAACGTTTGATCAGGCAAGATCACCGTATGCAGTGACACGAGAACAGCATTTATGTGTCCTAGATCACAGCGACCTCAAACCCTCGAAACCCCTACTCGAAGGCCGATTCCACAGGTTTTATCGAGGGACAGAAAGGGGAAAGTGAAAAGATTCATGGCTCTTTATCACAAGCAACCGAGCTCGGCCATCGTGGAAACCACGTACATCGCACTTCTGCTTGACTACGTCAGATATGTGCGGGCACGGTACTACCGGGGCGTCAAGGCAACGTCAAGGCCAGGTACGCATTACGCCCCGTCTGCGGCAACACCCGTGACTGGCCTCCGCACGACGCCCGACCAAAACGACAGGACTCAAACCGGCGTTCCGGCTGGCATGTAAAGCACGCCCAATCCGGGGTGGAGAAATAGGGCTGAAAGAGGCAACACCCTGGTCAGAGGGATGCTCGACGAGAACGGCGATGTATCGCGAGGCCATCTGTCCCACCTGGCTGCAGCCAGCGAGAGAGGAAGATCTGTGCAGGACTGAACGCTAAGGCGGGATATGCTGCAAACTTAGGTCCATGCGCTTTATTCAAGCTGTTGGCCGCTACGTCTCCCGATACGACCGGGGCGCCTTCGCCCTGGCCACCGCTGGCTCTTATGCACTGGTCGTCATCGCCGCGACCCTCTACGTCGAAATCAGTACCCGCCAACCAGGCAGCCAAGGCCTGGAGGCCATAGTGATGTTCGCGGTCACCTTGCCGGCCTCGCAGCTCCTCATGCTCCTGCCACTCACCGCGCTCCCTCAAGTGACCTATTGGCTGTTCCCGGCCGCCGGGCTGTTCCAAGCCTGGCTCCTCTGGTTGATCGCACGCGGACGCAGAACGAGTGCGGCTGCAACGCACCAGGAAGAGCCCGCCTCGAACTGACGGCCGCAAAGGGGACACCGCGATGTAGCGACAAGTCCTGCCATCCCGCACATCGGTGGCGGCCGGTTTACGCCAATCACTGCCGCCCCACACATGTCAACGACGGCCGTGGGCCGCTTGCGTTCGTGGTCCTCCGGCGGCGGGCCGACGAGCACCAGGTGACAGCTGGCCTGGTCGTGGAGCGAGCCGGGGGACCCGTTCTGGTAGCCGTGGAAGGGTAGCGGAACAGCCGGATGCGTCCGGCCTTGTGCAGCTCGGCCAGGGCCCACCGGGTCGACTCGGCGGGCAGGTGCATCCCTTTGGCCAGAGAGGCGATTGTGGTGAGTAGCGGCCCGCTGAACATGCCGGAGGCGCTGTCCCAGATCTCCTTGGCTGTATAGCCGGTGACGTCGGCGGGCGCCTCGGCGGGCGGGGTGACCTCGAGGTCGGCGAGCATCGTCGAGACCTCCGCCAGCGCGGTGGCCAGCCGCCCGCGGGCGGCCAGGAGCACGGTGTTGTTTCCCTGGGCAAGGCTGGCGGCGGCGATGATGGCCTGCAGTTGCTCGACCCGCTGGATCCATCCATGCCAGTCCAGGGCCTCGCCCTGCCCAAGGTGCCGGACATCAGCCCGGGTGAGCTCGGCGACCCGAGCCTCGATGTCGCGGGCGAACGCCCGCCAGGGCTTCTCCTCCTGGCTCAGCCGGTTGACCTCCTGCAGGTATCCGGCCTGCCGGTGCTCATACACGGGGTACTGGTAGTCCTGGCCGAAAATCAACGGATATCGCTGACCTGCAGTGGTGCTGGGGTCAGCGTCGGGCGTTCTGATCACTACCGCTACCGTTCGTACCGCTTGCCTGATACGTCGTGGAGGTGGTCGGTGTCGACGCGGTTGTTCTCTGACGATCAGTTGGAGCAGCTGCGGTCGTTCCCCGACATCGGCCGCGACGATCTGATCCGGTTCTTCACGCTGACGCCGGCTGATGTCGCGTTCGTCGACCCGGGCTGTGAGAGGGGCCCAGCGGACCGCCTGGGGCATTCTGTTCACCTGTGTACGTTGCCGTGGCTTGGGTTCGTGCCGGATGAGGTTAGCTCGGCACCGCCGGTGGCGGTGGCCCGGCTGGCGGAGCGGCTGGATGTGGACCCGGCGGTGCTGGAGGAGTACGGCGGGCGGGAGCAGACCCGGACCGATCATCTTCGGTCGGAGGCGAAGTATCTGGAAGCAGGCCTCACCGGGCAGCGCGGAGTTCATGGAGCTGGAGCAGTTCCTGCTGGACCGAGCGATGGGGCACGACTCGCCGACGCTGTTGTTCCATCTCGCGCGTGAATATCTGATCGCGGCGAAGGTGATCCGGCCGGGTGTGGTCACTTTGATGGAGATGGTCGGGACGGCTCTGCCCCCTTGATCACCAAGCCGTCGGTGACAAGGCCTACGCCGAGGCGACCTCCGCGCAGGCCTCGTCCACGGGGTCAATCCCAGCGATGGCTACTGCGTCACGGTAGTCGTCGACCCGGCGGCGATGCTCGCGGGTCGTGGCGGCAACGGTGCCGGCCAAGCGTGATGCTCGCCGGGCGAGACCCTCCAGTTCGTCCTCTCACCCCGTGCCTGGTTCGGCGCCGTCGGCAGAGGCAGATCGGCGGCCGCGCGGGCCACGGCTGCGAGCTGGTCGACGGCGAGGGCCAGGCGCTCAGCCTCCACGACCAGACGGTGCCGTGTGGACAGCGCGTCGATGCTGGTACGTCCGGCGCTAGACCGGGCACGGTGAGCGGCCTGGCGACAGGGCGTGCCGCAGAACTTGGCGGGGTGGCCAGTGCGCGCCACAGTGATGGGCCCGGCGCAGATGGGGCAGGTCGGCGGGGTGCTCATCGATGCGCCTCCGATCCGGTCGCGGGGTCGTTGCAGGGCAGCGGGGCACTGGGGTCGATGCCTCGCTCAGCGAGCTCACGCTGGAAAGCATCCTCCGATTCAGTCCACCAGGCAGACCGCGGGAGGTCATGCCGCTGCAGGACCTCGCGGCGGAAGCCGTCTTCGCGCTCAGTGAAGGCCTGCAACGCCTGCTACGGCGCGTTCGCAGTGCGGCCGGGGCGGAGGCCGGGCAAGGCGAGACGGGACACTGGCGCCGCTTGGGGGCGTGGTTCAGGCCGATGCCGCGCTCGGCGAGCAGCGCCCGGGCCTAGGTGATCGCCAGGTGGGCGGCCATGGCCCTACCGCCTCTGGCGTGTCGCAATGAGGTTTCACAAGCCAGTGAGCGGGAACCGCTCTGGCTCCCGCTCACCGACTGCTACAGCTAGCTCACAGCGCCGTGACCTGGCCCTTCATGACAGGGCAGGTTGACGGGGCGTGATCGGTCGCCTCAGCGATATCCGACGGACTGTGATCGACTTGTGACTCGGCTCCGGTCGCGCAGAAGTCAGGACGCGCCCGTCACCTCGGCCCACACGGCGGGGAACTGCTCGTACGAGCGCTCGGCGGTGGCGCGCTCGATCCCGGCGAGCAGGCCGTAGGTGAAGGTGTCCTCACCGGCCTGACGCGCCCGCTCGGCCTCCTCCAGAAGGATCTTCTGGGCGACCATGCCGTCCTGGTGCAGCCCGAGGACCGTCTGCACGGCCTTGGCGCGCTTGGCCAGCGCGTCCGCCTCGTCGCCGAGCAGGGGGCGCAGCGCCTCGGCGGTGTACCGGGCGCGCTTGGCCGCCTTGCGCACGTCGTGCATGGCGATCTCGCGCTGCTCGGCGTCCTCGATGGCCTGCGCCGTCTCGTACCGCTTCACGACGCGCCTCCAGCTCTTGTCCGCGACCCGCGCCAGCGTGACGTCGGCGCTCTTGACGGCGAGCGGGGTGAGCGGGGGGTTCACGACCAGCGCGTCCAGCCGGTCGAGCAGGGCGAAGTACCGCTCCCCGCTCATCGCCTCGACCGCGCGTCCCAGCGCCTCCCGCTCGCGCTCGGCGAGGTCGTCGCCGAGCCGGGTGCGGACCGGGCCGGACACGACCTCGGGCTCCAGCTCGTCCAGGTGGGCGGCGAAGCGCTCGCGGATCACCTCCAGGTCGCGGGCCTCCCCCAGCACGTTGGAGATCCACCGCAGCTCGTCCTGGATTCCGGTGGTCTCGGTGATCACGGCGGAGAACGACTTCAGCGCGCTGCGCAGGCGGCGGCCGGCCACCCGCATCTGGTGGACGGCGTCCTCCTCCGACCTGCGGACCCGCGGGTCCTGGGCCGTCAGGGCCGCCACCTGCGAGGCCACGTAGGCGACGACCACGCCGCCCGCCGAGTCCGGGTCCAGGGCGGCGGTCGCCTGGACGGGGCCGACGGGGATACGGTCGCCGAGGAGGCGGGCCAGCTTGCTCTCGGTGTCCGCCGGGGTGGCGCCGGCCTTGCGCAGGCGCTTGCCGACCTTCTTCAGCACGCCCTCGTCGCCGTCGATCAGCTCGGCCTCGACCTCGCGCCAGCGCTCGACGTGCTGGTCCTCGCCGAACACGGTGCCCTTGACGTGGTCGTCGGCGATCTCCACCAGGCGCGTGCCATCGGCGCCGCACAGGCTGGTGACCTTGCGCAGCGTCTCCAGCTCGGCGACCTGGACGAGCTTCTCGCCCCGGGTCTGCGCCATCACCAGCTCGGCCAGCTCAGGGGGCACGATCTTGGCACTGCGGGTGAGCGGCCGGGTGATCTCGTTGCGCACCCCCTTGGCCTTCGGCAACTTCAGGTGCCAGCCGGCGTCGTCGCCTCCGCGCCGCCGCCGCAGGGTGATGCCGCGGGCGGCCAGGCGCAGGTCCGGCGTGTCGAAGTAGACGGCCACCAGGCGGTGGCTCACCATGTCGACGGGCTCCTCGCACCCCGGGACCCCGGCGAAGTCGGGCATCGCGAAGTCCACCGGCACGTCGAACTTGTCCTCGATCTCGATCGCCATGACCCACCCCTAAGTAGCCGAATCCCGGCCATAATGCCACCTTTAGGTTAACAATCAGCGATCAGTAGGCGACTTATACTTCCACATCGAAAGAGTTCGCTTACGAAGCCTTTATACAGCCTCGTCGAGCGGCCCCTCCGGCTCCAGGAACTCGAGGCGATTTCCCGCTCACGCCGACGTCCCGGCGGGCGTGTGGGCGACGGCGAAGACGCGGCGGAAGGGGAAGGGCGTGCCATACGGGCGCGGCGGGTAGGCCTTGTCCAGTTCGCGCGCGCAGTCGGCGAGGAACGTCTCGCACGCCGGCTCGTCGCCCGCGAGCCGGTCGAGCATCGGGCGCAGGGCCGTCCCGGAGATCCACGAGAGCACGGCGTCCTCGCCGGGGAGCACGTGGACGTAGGTCGTCTCCCAGGCGTCGACCTCGCAGCCCAGGCCGGCGAGCAGCGCCAGGTAGCCCTCGGGGCCGTCCACCGGGTCGGGGCGGACCAGGTCGCCGAGGCGGTCGCTCCACGCGGGCGACGCGCAGATCCGCCGGACGGCCGCGTGGCTCGGCGCGTCGAAATTACCCGGCACCTGGAACGCCAGCCATCCGCCCGGCGTGAGGTCGTCCACCCAGCGCGCGAGCAGCTCGCGGTGCTCGGGCACCCACTGGAGGAGCGCGTTGGAGAAGATCACGTCCACCGGGCGGTCCGGGCGCCAGTCGCGGACGTCCGCCACGCTGAAAGACGGCCCCGGCGGCGCCTTGGCTATCATCGCGGGCGAGGAGTCGATCCCGTGGACGGCGGCCGCGGGCCAGCGGCGGCCGAGCTCGACGGTCAGCTCGCCGGGCCCGCAGCCGAGGTCGACGACGAAATCCGGGCGCTCGGCGCGGACGCGGGAGAGCAGCTCGAAGAACGGGCGGGCACGCTCGTCGGCGTGCCTGCTGTACACGGCGGGATCCCACATATCTCTTGACATCAAGATAGTTCATATCGGCAGAGATGTCTCGACGTCAAGAGAGATAGACTCGGGCGCATGACGACGCGCCACAGCGACGGGGTCGCCGATATGCCCGAAGGCACGAAGGATGTCGTGGAGTCCCTCCGGGACCCCTCCCAGGACACCGCCCGGGACGAGGTCGATCAGCTTGTCGCGTCCTGGCGCAAGGAACGTCCCGATCTCGACGTCTCCCCGCTGCAGGTGCTCAGCCGCGTCTCCCGGCTCGCCCGCCACCTCGACCGCGCCCGCCGGGCGTCCTTCGCCGAGCACGGCCTGGAGTCCTGGGAGTTCGACGTCCTCACCACCCTGCGCCGGGCCGGCGAGCCGTACGAGCTCAGCCCCGGGGCGCTGCTGCGCGCCACGCTCGTCACATCCGGCACGATGACCAACCGCATCGACCGCCTGGCCGCCGCCCGCCTGGTGCGCCGGCGCCCCGACCCCGAGGACCGGCGCGGCGTCCTCGTCACCCTCACCGACCAGGGCCGCGAGCGGGTGGACGAGGCCTTCGCCGACCTGCTGCGCCGCGAACGCGTCCTGCTCGCGGGCCTCGACCCCGACGCCCAGCACGCCCTGGCCGGGCTGCTGCGGACGATCCTCGTCCCGTTCGACGCCGGCGAGAACGCCTCCTGACGTCCCGGCCGCTCGTGTGACCCCGGGCGGGCCCGGTCACTCGCCCAGCTTGTCGGCGACCTCCAGCCATTCGAGCTCGACCGACTCCTTGCGTCCCCGCAGGTCCTTGAGCTCGGCGTCGAGGGTGGCCAGACGGCCGTAGTCGGCGGCGGCGTCGGCCATCTCGGCGTGCAGCGTGGCCTCGCGCTCACCCAGCTTGTCGAGCTGGCGCTCCAGCCGGGACAGCTCCTTGCGCAGCTCCCGCTCCTCCTTGGCCGAGAGCCCCGCGGGCGCCGCCGGCTGCTCGCTCCGGACGTCCTCCGGCGCGGACGCCGCCCGCGCGGTCACGGCCGCGCCCGAGGACCGGCGCTGGAGGTACTCGTCGACGCCGCCGGGCAGCAGCGACAGCCGCCCGTCCCCCAGCAGGGCGACCGAACGGTCGGTAACCCGCTCCAGGAAGTAGCGGTCGTGGCTGACGAGGATCAGCGTGCCCGGCCAGCCGTCGAGCAGGTCCTCCAGCTCGTTCAGCGTCTCGATGTCCAGGTCGTTGGTCGGCTCGTCCAGCAGCAGGACGTTCGGGTCGTCCATCAGCAGGCGCAGCAGCTGGAGCCGCCGCCGCTCGCCGCCCGACAGGTCGCCGACCACCTTCCACTGCGCCTCGCCCCGGAACCCGAGGCGCTCCAGCAACTGGGAGGCCGTCCACTCGCGCTTGCCGACCTGCACGAACTTGCGGATCTCCTCGACCGTCTCCAGCACGCGCCGCGCCGGGTCCAGCTCGGCGATCTCCTGCGAGAGGTACGCCAGGCGCACCGTCTTGCCTTGGACGACCCCGCCCGAATCCAGGCGCACGGTGCCCGCGAGCAGCCGCAGCACCGACGACTTGCCCGAGCCGTTCACGCCGATCAGCCCGATGCGGTCGCCGGGGCCGAACTGCCAGGTGCAGCGCTCCAGCACCAGCGGGCCCTCGCCGGGGCCGCCGGCGTGCAGGGTGACGTCCTCCAGGTCGTAGACGGTCCTGCCGAGCCGCGCCGAGGCGAACTTCACCAGCTCGACCGTGTTACGCGCGGGCGGCTCGTCGGCGATCAGCGCCTGCGCCGCCTCGATGCGGAACTTCGGCTTGGACGTGCGCGCGGGCGGGCCGCGGCGCAGCCACGCGATCTCTTTGCGCATCAGGTTCTGCCGGCGCTCCTCGGCCGCCTGCGCGATGCGCGCCCGCTCGGCCTTGGCCAGGACGTACGCGGCGTACCCGCCCTCGTACCGCTGGACGGTGCCGTCCACGACCTCCCACGTGCGGGTGGAGACCGCGTCCAGGAACCACCGGTCGTGGGTGACCACGAGCAGGGCGGACCGGCGCGCCGACAGGTGGCCGGCCAGCCAGGCGATGGCCTCGATGTCGAGGTGGTTCGTCGGCTCGTCCAGAAGCACCAGGTCATGCTCGTCGATCAGCAGGCGGGCGAGGGCCGTGCGCCGCCGCTCGCCACCGGACAGCTCCCCCACCTTGGCGGTGAGCTCGATGTCGCCGAGAAGGTTGGCCAGGATCTCTCTGACCGTCTGGTCGGCCGCCCATTCGTGCTCGGCGCGGTCGCCGAGGACGACCCGCCGCACCTCCAGCGCGGGGTCGAGATCGTCGCGCTGGGACAGGACGCCGATGCGCAGGCCGCGGTTGTGCGTCACCCGGCCGCCGTCGGGCTTCAGCGTGCCGGCGATCACCGAGATGAGCGTCGTCTTGCCGTCGCCGTTGCGCCCCACGACACCGATGCGATCACCGGCCTCGACACCGAGGGACACCTTGTCGAGCAGCGGCTTGGGCCCGTAGGCATGGGACACCGATTCGAGGTTGACCAGATTCATCGCGTGGACAGCCTATAGGGAGGAGGAGGGAATTCCGGATTCGTGGGCGTCTTTCCCCAGGCCCTAGACGATCTCGGCGCCCGGGACGGGGCCGGAGGCGGTGACGGCCGTGCGGCATACACCGGCGGCCTCCAGGGCGGTCGCCAGGGTCGTGGCGTGGTCCTCGGACTCGGCGAGGAAGGCGCACGTGGGGCCGGAGCCGGAGACGAGGGCGCCGAGGGCGCCGTGCTCGCGGCCGGCCGTGAGCGTGCGGGCCAGGGGACGGCACAGGAGCAGCGCGGCGGGTTGCAGGTCGTTGGACAGGACGGCGCCGAGCGCCTTCGCGTCCCCGACCGCGAGCGCGGCCAGGAGCTCGTCGGACGCGCTGGGCCACGCGACCTGCTCGCCGGTCGCCTCGCGCAGCCGGTCGCACTCGCCGTAGACCTCGGCGGTGGACAGGCCGCCCTCGGCGAGCGCGAAGGCCCAGTGGAAGCGGCCGGCGACGGGGACGCGGGTCAGCTTCTCGCCGCGCCCGGTGCCGACGGCCGTGCCGCCGAAGAGGGCGAAGGGGACGTCGCTGCCGAGATCACCGGCGATCTCCATGAGCTCCTCACGGGGCAGGCCGAGCCCCCACAGCGCGTCGCAGGCCACCAGCGTCGCGGCGGCGTCGGCGCTGCCGCCGGCCATGCCGCCCGCGACGGGGATCGCCTTGCGGATGCGCAGCCGGACGTCCGGCCGCCGCCCGGCGCGCTCGGCGAGGGCCAGAGCGGCCTTCACCGCGAGGTTGGTGCCGTCGAGGGGCACCAGGTCGGCGGACTCGCCTTCGACGGTGACCGTCACGGAGGCGCCCGGCGGGTCGTCCGCCCCGGACGCCGCGATCCCGGGCTCGATCGCCGCGCCCCCGGACCCGGTGGCGGCGGGCCCTGGGTTCCGCCAGGCGGTGACCTCGTCGAAGAGGGACACGGCGTGGAAGACGTTGACCAGGTCGTGGTAGCCGTCGTCGCGCCTCGGGCCCACGGAGAGCTGCAGGTTCACCTTGGCGGGCACGCGGACGGTCACGGAAGTCACGGAACACGATCGTAACGCTCCGTCGCCACCCCGCAAACGACCGAACCCCGCCACGGCGCCAGGGGCGGGATGTCCGGACGTCAGGGTGCCGGCGTCGGAGGTCAGGGGCGGTGCTCGGCGATCCTCGCGAAGTCCTCGACGGCGAGCTGCTCGCCCCGCAGCGACGGGTCGACGCCCGCGGCGCGCAGCGCCGTCTCCGCGGCGGCCGGCGTGCCCGCCCAGGACGCCAGCGCGGCCCTGAGCGTCTTGCGGCGCTGGGCGAACGCCGCGTCCACGACCGCGAAGACCTCCTCGCGGGAGGCGGTGGTGGGCGGCGGCTCGCGGCGGGTCAGCGCGACCAGCCCGGAATCGACGTTCGGCACCGGCCAGAACACCGTGCGCCCCACCGGCCCGGCACGACGCACGTCCGCGTACCAGGCGGCCTTGACGGACGGCACGCCGTACACCTTGGACCCCGGACCCGCCGCCATGCGGTCGGCCACCTCGGACTGCACCATGACCAGCCCGCGGCGCAGCGAGGGCAGCACCTCCAGCAGGTGGAGCACGACCGGGACCGCCACGTTGTACGGAAGGTTCGCCACCAGCGCCGTGGGCTCGCCGCCGAGCTGCTCGGGGCGCACGCGCATCGCGTCTGCCTGGACGACCGTGAGCCGGCCGGCCAGGGACGGGGCCCGCTCGGCGACCGTCAGCGGGAGCTGCCCGGCGAGCACCGGGTCGATCTCGACCGCCACCAGCCGCGACACCTCCGGGAGCAGCGCGAGGGTGAGCGAGCCGAGGCCGGGCCCCACCTCGATCACGACGTCGCCGGACGACAGCTCGGCCACCCGGGCGATGCGCCGGACCGTGCCGCCGTCGATGACGAAGTTCTGTCCGAGCCGTTTCGTCGGACGCAGATCGAGCTTGTCCGCCAAGTTACGAATCTCCGCCGGGCCGAGCAGGTCCACAATCGAGCTCCCCATCCCCCCAGTGTCCCGCACCGGAGAAGTGCGCAGAGGGCCTCGTGCGATCCCCGGCCGGGAGGAACGCGGCCTCGTGGCCCGCGCCGGGCGCGGGTACCACTGGGATCAGCGGCTGAACAGGCGCGCCCCGCAGTTGGGCCACTGGCCGTGCCACCGGCCGGCCACCCGCTGGTAGAGGAGCTGGGCGCGGTAGGTCTGCTCGCCCGCCGGCCAGTCCAGCGGCGTCCGCGTGCCGCCGACGGCCCGCCACATCGGCAGGCTGAACTGGTACATGCCGTAGTACGGCCCGCGGGGGTTGAACGACTTCGGGTTGGCGTACGTCTCGCAGCGCGCCAGCGCCGTCCAGTTCAGCGCGGTCACCGACGGGTTGACCGGCGAGGCGTGGACGGGGGGCGGCGGCGGGGCCGGGATGATGCGGATCACCTGGCTGTCCTCGGGGAACGTGCCCAGCGGCGGGCGCACCCGCTCGCCCTTCGCCAGGGTGATCTTGTGCTGGGCCAGCACGGCGCGCACCGTTCGCCCGGTCGTGATCGTGTCCAGCCGTACCCCGCCGCGCACGACGGTGACCCGGCGCTGGGTGCGGACGCTCAGCGCGAAGCCGGACACCGGGATCTGCCGCATGCGGGACGCCGAGAGCGTCGCCGGGCGGTCGTCCAGATCGAGCTGCTCCAGTACCTCACCCACGTTGAGCGCGGTGACCGTGTGCCTGCTCCTGCGGCCGTCCACGGTGAGCACCAGCGGACGGGCGTGCCGCACGAGGATGGACGTGCCGTCGCGGACCTCGTGCCCGGGCGCGGGCTCGACGCGGTCATGCGGGCCGATCCGGATCTTCAGGCCGCCGAGGACCTCCCCGACGGTGCCGCCGAAGCTGAGGATCGTGGTCTCACCACCGTCGACCGCGAGCCGGACCTCCTTGGCGAGCACCTCGCCGGTGAGCACGCCGGCCGTGACGCCCGCCGCCGTGGCGCAGAGCAGTGCCGTCCATGGCGAGCGGACGGCCGCGGTGAGGCGGCGCCGCAGGCGTGAGGGGCGGCGCGGGGCGCGGCGTGACCCAGCACGCCGAGTGGCCGGCGCCGGGGCCGGTGGTGGTTGCACAGCGCGTCCTTCGGATAGACCGGGCGTGTAGACCGGCGAGTAGACCGGCTGCCGACGCTAGCGCCGCCCTCGGGGGCCCTCAACCGGATCAACGAAACCGGTCCGTGACATTGTCGTCGCTTGGAGTCACCGATCCGGCCCGCGCGCGGGTGCCCGGGACCCGTTCCAGGGCCCCGGCGACAGGGCCCGCGGCCCTCACCAGGCGCCGAAGACGCGCTCCCCGTTCTCGTTGATGACGCGGGCCAGCTCGTCGGCGTCCATGCCCTTGACCTCGGCGAGGCAGCGCAGCGTCAGCGGGATGAGGTAGGGGGCGTTGGGCTTGCCGCGGTGCGGGGTGGGCGGCAGGTAGGGCGCGTCCGTCTCGACGAGCATGAGCTCCGGCGGGGCGACCTGGGCGGCCTCGCGCAGGTAACCGGCGTTCTTGTAGGTGACCGGGCCGGAGAATGACATGAAATATCCGGCATCGACGCACCGCCGGGCCATGTCCGCGTCCCCCGAGTAACTGTGGAACACCACGACGTCCGGCGCGCCCGCGTCGGCGAGGACGCGCAGCACCTCGTCGTGCGCGTCGCGGTCGTGGATGACCAGCGCCTTGCCCGTCCGCTTGGCGATCTCGATGTGCGCCCGGAACGAGGCCTCCTGGTCCTCGTGCGAGGCCCAGTCGCGGAAGTGGTCCAGCCCGGTCTCGCCCACGGCCCGCACCCGCGTCTCGCCCGCGAGGCGCTCGATCTCGGCCAGCGTCTCGGGCGTGGCCGCGTGCGCCTCGTTGGGGTGGATCGCCACGCCCGCGTACACGTCGTCGTGCTCGCGCGCGACCCGCGCGCCCCACTGGGAGGAGCGCAGGTCGTACCCGATGGTGACGAGCCGGGTGACGCCCACCGCGCGCGCCTCGGCGAGGATCTTCCCGACGCCCGTCCCCGACGCCTGCGCCGCGAGCGCGACCTGGTCGCCGGAGGACGCCTTGCGCTCGCCCACCATGATGTCCAGGTGGCAGTGGCTGTCGAAGACCTCCGTTGCCAGCGGCTCGGGAGCCGCCGGGAGGGAGGGAGAGGTCATCACGTCATGGCCTCCATCGTGCGAGGTGCGTGCGAGGTGCGCGCGAAGTACGGGTCGGGGCGGTCACTCGCCGAGGCGGGCGAGTTCCTCGTCGACCACCTTGGGGTCGAGCTTGACGAACAGCGGGGTCGGCGGGGCCAGCGGCGTGCCCGGCCGGATCGGTGTGGACTCCCACGTGGCCTGGCCGTCGTATGAGCCGGTGATCACCGGGTACGAGCCCCGGCCGCCCTCGTCGACCTCCTGCATCTGGGGCATCCCCGACCAGACGCCCTCGCCGCCCAGCATGGAGAACACCTTGTTGGACGACCCTGGCAGGAAGGGGGTGAGCAGCGTCTTGGCGTCGTCGACGACCTGGAGCGCGACGTGCAGGATCGACTTCACGCGCTCCGGGTCGTCCTTGAGCTTCCAGGGCTCCTGCTCGGCGAGGTAGCGGTTGGCGTCGCGGACGACGTCGAACGCCTCGGTGACCGCGTTCTTGAACCGGGACCTGCCGAGCTCCGCCCCGACCGCCGGGAACGCCGCGCGGCTGCGCTCCAGCAGCGCGCGGTCGGCGTCGGTGAGGTCACCGGCCTCGGGGACCTGGCCGAAGTTCTTGGCCGCCATGGAGATCGACCGGTTCACCAGGTTGCCCCAGGCGGCGACCAGCTCGCCGTTGTTGCGGTTGACGAACTCCGACCAGGTGAAGTCGGTGTCCTGGTTCTCTGGGCCGGCGACCGCGATGTAGTAGCGCAGGGCGTCGGCGTCGTACCGGGACAGGAAGTCACGGACGTAGATGACGACCTGGCGGCTGGAGGAGAACTTGCGGCCCTCCATGGTCAGGAACTCGCTGGACACGACCTCCGACGGCAGCGCCAGCTTGCCCAGCGACCCGGGCGAGCCGCCGCGGGCGCCCTCGCCGTTGTAGCCGAGCAGCATCGCGGGCCAGATCTCGGAGTGGAAGACGATGTTGTCCTTGCCCATGAAGTAGTAGCCGCGGGCGTCCGGGTTCTGCCACCACTGCCGCCAGGCGTCCGGGTCGCCCGACCGGCGGGCCCACTCGATCGAGGCGCTGAGGTAGCCGATGACCGCGTCGAACCAGACGTACAGCCGCTTGTCCTCGCGGTCGCGCCAGCCGTCCAGCGGGATCGGCACGCCCCAGTCGAGGTCGCGGCTGATCGCGCGCGGCTGCAGGTCACCGAGCAGGTTGAGCGAGAACTTCAGGACGTTCGGCCGCCACTCGCCCTGCTTGGACTGCAGCCAGGTGCCGAGCGTCTCGGCGAACGCCGGGAGGTCGAGCATGAAGTGCTCGGTCTCGATGAACTTGGGCGTCTCGCCGTTGATGCGGCTCTTGGGGTTGATCAGGTCGATCGGGTCGAGCTGGTTGCCGCAGTTGTCGCACTGGTCACCGCGCGCGCCGTCGTACCCGCAGATGGGGCAGGTGCCCTCGATGTAGCGGTCGGGCAGCGTGCGGCCCGTGGACGGCGAGACCGCGCCCATCGTGGTCTTCGGGAAGATGTAGCCGTTCTCGTGCAGGCCCTTGAAGATCTCCTGCGCGACGGCGTAGTGGTTGGCCGTCGTGGTGCGGGTGAACAGGTCGTACGACAGGCCGAGGGCGGTCAGGTCCTCGGCGATCACCCGGTTGTAGCGGTCGGCGAGCTCGCGGGCGGTGACGCCCTCGCGGTCGGCCTGCACCTGGATGGGCGTGCCGTGCTCGTCGGTGCCGCTGACCATCAGCACCTTGTTGCCCGCCATCCGCTGGTAGCGGCTGAAGACGTCGGACGGCACGCCGAACCCGGAGACGTGCCCGATGTGCCGAGGACCGTTGGCGTAGGGCCACGCGACGGCGGTCAAGATGTGCTGGGACATGCCCCCAAGCCTAAAGGTCCCGGGGGATGCTCATCGCGCTCCGCCGCCACCGGAACGCCGTTCAGAGGGCGTTCTCGCGCTCCGCGTCCGCGGGCGGCGCCATGCGCACGGCCTCCGCCGCTTCCTCGGCGGCCGAGGCGGCGACGTCGACCGGGGTCTCCTTGGTGCGGCGGATGCCCAGGATGCTGATGAACAGCGCCGCGAAGATCGTCTGGAAGCTGATCACGAGGGCGGTCGCGGACGGGACGACCAGGCGCAGGGACACGGCCGGGATCAGCTCGCCGAAGTCGCGCGTCTGCCAGTGGGCGAGCGAGGCGACCATGCCCGCGAGGCCGGCGAGGGCAAGCAGGCCGCCGGCGATCAGGCCCCGTTCAAGGGTGACGACGTCGACCAGGCGCCGGATGCGGCGGTCTTCCGGCAGGAAGCCCTCCTCGGCGGCGTACACCTTGGTGAACAGGGCGAACAGCACCGCCTGGAAACCGATCACGACCATCGCCGAGGCGCCGACGAGGGTGTCGACGTCGAAGGCGAGCTTGCCGATGCGCACCGTGCCGAAGGTCAGCGCCGTGCCCGCGGCGAGGCCGAGGACCATCAGCGCAATACCGGGGATCAGGAACAGCCAGCGGGGGCTGTAGAGCAGCAGGAACCGCAGGTGGCGCCAGCCGTCCCGCCAAGAGCGCAGGTGGGGCGGACGGGACCGGCCGTCGGGCTTGAGGGTGGTGGGCACCTCGCGGACGTCCAGGCCCTGGATCGTCGCCTTGACGACCATCTCGCTGGCGAACTCCATGCCGCCGGTCTGGAGGCCGAGGGTGAGGATGCTGTCGCGGCGGAACCCACGCAGGCCGCAGTGGAAGTCGCGAATGGCGCTCGGGAAGAACAGCCGTCCGATGAACGACAGCACGGGGTTGCCGAGGTAGCGGTGCAGCGGGGGCATGGCGCCGGGGGCGATGCCGCCGCGGAAGCGGTTGCCCATGACCAGGTCGGCGCCGCCGCGCAGCTCTTCGACGAAGGGCATCAGCGCCGTGAAGTCGTAGGAGTCGTCGGCGTCGCCCATGATCACGTAGCGGCCGCGCGCGGCGCGGATGCCGCCCATCAGGGCGTTGCCGTACCCCTTCTCGTCGACGTGCACGACCCTGGCGCCGGCGTCACGGGCGAGCTGCTGGGACCCGTCGGTGCTGCCGTTGTCGGCGATCACGACCTCGCCCTCGATGCCGTGCTCGGCCATGCACGCCAGTGCCTTGCGCACACACGTTTCGACGGTCTCCGCCTCGTTCAGGCATGGCATGACCACGGTCAGTTCCACGTCGAAACCCCTCGTTCCGCGCCTCGATCATCCGTGCGTAGTTCCACCATGATGCCCTCTGCCCCCAGGTGCTCGGGTCAACTCGGCGAAAGGGCTGGCATCCTGTAAACCATGGTGACCGTTGCCGAACCGGCGCAGGCGGAAGCGCCGTCACGGAGCAAGCGCGCGCGCCTGGTCGCGTTCCTCAGGTCGCGCCGCCTTTTCGTGATCGCCTTCACGCTGGGCGCGGCGCTGCGGATCATCGCCATGCTGGGCTACCGACCGGCGATGTGGTTCAACGACTCCTACGAGTACGTCTCGGTCGCGCTGCACCCCCGCCCGCATCCGATCCGTCCCGACGGGTACGGGTTCTGGCTGCTGGCGCTCAAGCCTTTCCACAGCTTCGCGCTGGTGGTCTTTACCCAGCACCTCATGGGCCTGGCCACGGCGGTGCTGATCTATGTGCTTCTCAGACGCAAATTTGGCCTGCCCGACTGGGGCGCGACGCTCGCCGCCGTGCCGGTGCTGTTCGACGCGTACCAGATCCAGCTCGAATCGCTGATCATGTCCGACACCATGTTCACGCTGCTCATCGTGGGTCTGGTGACGCTGGTCCTGTGGCATCGCCGCATGTCGTGGCGGGTGGGCGTCGCGGTGGGCCTGCTGCTGGCGCTCACCGCGCTGACGCGCAGCATCGGCCTGCCCATCCTGGCCGTCGTGGTGGTGTTCCTGCTGATCAAACGCACCGGCTGGCGGACGATCCTGGCGATGGTCACGGCCTGCGCGGTGCCGGTGGTCGCGTACATGGGCTGGTTCGCCTCCGCGCAGGGGCAGTTCGCGCTGACCCAGAGCGACGGGCTCATCCTCTACATGCGCACGGCCAAGTTCGCCGACTGCAAGAAGATCAAGCCGGACCTGCGGCGCGAGCAGGAGCTGATCCCGCTGTGCATCAACCCGGCCATCGCCCGCAGCCAGTTCTCGCAGCTCTACCTCTGGTACAACGGCGAGGGCGAGGTGCTGCACCGCTGGGGCGGCAACAAGTTCGACCGCGCGCTGAACGACGCGGCGGGCGCGTTCGCCAGGCGGGCCATCCTCGCCCAGCCGGGCGACTACCTCGCCGCCGTCGCGGGCGACCTGCTGCGCAGCTTCCGCTGGGACCGCCCGGTGTTCCCCGACGCCCTCACCTACGCGCAGTACCAGTTCGACAGCAAGGGCGTCAGCGCCAAGGACCCGGACCTTCTGCAGAAGTCGCCGCCGACGTGGAACAGCTACCAGGGGACGGTCGACCGCGACATGGTGGCGTACGAGCAGGGACGGGCGAGTACACACGCGTACTGGCCCTGGGCGACGATCATGGAACGCTACCAGCGGGTGGTCTACATGCCGGGGCTGGTGCTGGGCCTGGCGCTGCTCGTGGGCGCGGCAGGGGCGATCGCGCGGTGGCGCAAGCTCGGCGGGCCCGAGCTGCTGCCCTGGGTGGCGTCGGCCGCCCTGGTGGTCGCGCCGGCGGCCACGGCCGAGTTCGACTACCGCTACCTGCTGCCCGCGCTGCCGCTGGCGTTCCTGTCGGCCGCCATCGCCTTCCACCAGGGGGTGCGGTGGCCGCGGCGCGCGGCGGCCGGGCCCACGTCCGAACCTGTGTCCGAGCCGGTGTCCTAGGTGGCCTAGATCCAGCTCGGGAAGAGCATGCGCCGGTACCAGTCGTCTTGGGTGATGGTCTCGGCGGTGAGGATGGGGTGCAGCCACCAGAAGTTGATCAGTGCCAGCAGCGTGAACGCGCCGACGACGGCCGCGCCGACGGCTCTGCGGTTCGTCCCGGCGCTGACGGGGCCGATGAGCAGTCCGGCTGCCAGGGCGATGGCGATGGCCATGAAGGGCAGCATGGGGGCCATGTAGAACAGGTACATCGTGCGCTTGTCGGATATCGCGTAGTAGAACCACGGCAGCCAGCCGACGCCGTAGGCCAGCAGGACGGCCCCGGCCCGCCAGTCACGGGTGGCGACGTACCAGGCGATCAGCGCGATGAGCGCGATCAGCGCGCCGTACCAGACCACGGGGGTGCCGACTCCCAGCACGGCCTGCGAGCAGTTCGAGGCGCCGCATCCCCGCACGTCGCCGGGGTAGTAGAACGCGACCGGGCGGATCAGCAGCGGCCACTGCCAGGGCCAGGACTGGTAGGAGTGGGGCGTGGTCAGACCGGTGTGGAAGCCGAGCACCTCGGTCTGGTAGCCGACCCACGAGCGGAACGAGCTGAACACCCAGTACGCCCACCCGCTGCTCGTCGCCTGCTCCCAGTTGCGCCCCCATCCGTACGGGCTGGCGAACCAGCCGGTCCAGCTCGCCAGGTACACCACGACCGGGACCAGCCCCAGCCCGGCCAAAGCAGCCGGCACATCACGGCGCACAGC